>CAYSGJ010000001.1:0-34949 GCA_964430705.1 uncultured Desulfobacterales bacterium
TTGACCGGCCCGCTTCCCGGAAGGGAAGCTATCAAAAAAGATAGAAAATCCTTACCGGGAGGCCTTCCGGTTTTTGGGAAGGGCTCAACTACCAAAGTACGTCGTTACGCCCACCGCCTAGCATCTCCGGCAAACTCGGCAGCCGGTGGATCTGGGTAATGGGGCCGAGCTCGGTGCTCCATTCAAAGGGATGTGCCATCGTCGCAAGCTTTTTGAAAACCGCTTTAGCGCTTTTAAAGAAAGGTGTCACATCGTGGCTACAAGATCCCGCCATATAACCTGTCAGCCTGTTGCCTTTCGGTTACTCCGGGGGCCAGGTACATTTTCCCGTGTGCCCGGCCTCCATTCGCCATGAACCTTTTGCTCGCCATATGTATGCCGTGTTGCTTTTCAGCCGTTCGAAATCGAGATACCAGGAGGCCACCACGTTTTCGTCAAAATAGACCTGAACTAGGTGACGTTTGTTTCTGTCTAAACCGGAGGCAACAATTCGTGGGGGTGGCTGTGGTTTGTAGAAATAGATGGGGGACGAATTCCCGATAGTCAGATAGAGCTGTTGTGAATGCTCGCTCAAGGCGACACTCAAATTGCGCCCCAAACAAACCGAGCAGTCACCTCCAACGGCGGTGCCGCTGAAAAAGACAAGAAGGGATGCCGCCATAGACAGCAACAGTTTCATCATAGTCCTTACATCAGTCTGGGGTTGAGAGATCAACGTTGTTCCGGCCAAACAACACAGAACGACGCAAAAGGAGAACAACGTTCTCCGAAAAAAAGGCGGAAATTTTTCCCTGCGGCAGCGTTCTTTGCTGAGAAAGCAAAACGGCTGACATTAGGAAGATGCGCCCCGCAGGTATCATCCGGATCCGACCCGTTTGCAGCCAGGTAGTCGGGGCATCGTGATTGCCACTACTTTTCATCTTTGAGCAAGGCCTCAAGATCACCGAAGGGCTTGTAGGTGGATCGGGTTTCTTGGTTACCGCCCGGTGTGGTCTTGGCAAACCATTGTGCATTCTCATAGCGTGAGTGCTCATTGTCATGGCAATAGATACAAAGAAGTTCCCAATTGCTACCGTCAGGCGGATTGTTGCCGTGGTTGTGATCCTTGTGGTGGACCGTCAGCTCCCGCAGTCTATTTGCCTCAAAGTCGCGGCCGCACCTGGCGCATATCCACGGAAATAATTTAAGCGCCTGGTCTCTATAACCTTGCTCGCGTTGCCGCCTATTACGCCGAGCCTGAGCAACGATTTCCGCCGATTTGTCTTTGTCTGATGTTGGATTCTTTGATGACATATTCATGTATTTTTTGTCTGGTTGTGTTTTGGAATTGTTCCTTCGAATCCGGTTCCTACAGGTTGACTTTCAGCCCTTTGTCTCTCAGGTATTCTTTGACCTTCCTGATACTCAGGAGACGATAATGGAAAACCGAAGCAGCCAGGAGTATCTGGGCGCCCCCCTGCACAACGCCCTCATAGAAATGTTCAAGGGTTCCTGCGCCTCCGGAAGCAATGACCGGTAGGTCCACCGTATCTGAGATGACCCTCGTAAATTCCAGGTCATAACCAGCTTGTGTGCCGTCTCCGTCCATGCTTGTCGGCAAGATTGCTCCAGCTCCCAGTTCCTGGCATTGCCTTGCCCAGGCTACGGCGTCCAGGCCGATAGGTTTTGTGCCCCCGGCTACGACCAACTCAAACCCGGAAGGCATGGCCTTGTTTCGCCTGGCGTCGACAGCCACGATTACCTTGTCGGGACTGAATTGTTTCGCTGCACTTTTCACCAGATCCGGATCTTTGACGGCAGCGCTGTTCATGGAGATTTTCGTGGCTCCGGCATTGAGGACCATTTCGATGTCTTTCAAGGTGGAAATGCCTCCTCCGACGGTCAAGGGCATGTCGATCGCCGATGAGACCTTTTCGACCCATTCCAGTCTTGTCTTGCGATTCTCCACCGTTGCGGCGATGTCAAGCATGGCCAGTTCATCAGCCCCTTCGCTCTGATAATGGACGGCATTTTCAACCGGATCACCCGCGTCCTTAAGGTCGACAAAATGTATCCCCTTGACCACGCGGCCATCCTTCATGTCCAGGCATGGCATGATCTTTATGATGTTCATATTACCTCCTTTCTGATCGGGGGGTTGCGTCTGCGGGTAGAGATTCATGTCTTTGTAGACGTATCCGGTCGCAAGGCGCCCTCCAGCGCTTTTGCGTTATCGGGTAGGTGCGACACCAGGTTTCTGGACCGCCTCCTTTCACATCGCTCCAGCACGAAAGCGCCCAACAGCGGAAACACAACGCTGTATTCACCCCAGATCTGTACCAGTCTTTCGGCCTGTGCCACCCGGTACTTACCCCATGTAACGGATTCGCCGAAAGTGCAGCCCGAAAGGCTTCCCTCTTTTTCGGACGCGGTGCTGATCTGAAGCCCCCTTTCCGCTCCTTCGAACGGTATGTTGAGAATCTGGCTAATGGTCGGCCCTGTTTGCTGGATGAAATTCTTTGGTCCTCCACCTCCCAGTTCAATAAACCCTGTCTGCGGAGATACGAAGGTAAGCGCTGCTGCATCAAAGATGTCTTTTTGGGCTGAGAGAACGATCGGGTAGCCTTCTCGATCGGTTTGAACCAGGTTCATGGCAATGGAATGGTTGGCCAAAGAATCCCAGAAGATTGGAATTCCCAACCTTGCAGCAACTGCCGTAAAACTGTGCTCCGGGTTTTGGCTGTTGCGGAGGACCCAATGACCAAGGGCCATATTAAATTCCCAGCTTGAAATGGACCTGCCGGCCATATCCTTGAAACACTCTTTCACAAAGCGGCGGATTATCTCATCCTGGGCTTCAAGGGTCTCTTTTTCCCGGATGCCGATGTCATAGATACGGGTGTCTCCATGTTGCCGCAGAAGGTCGTCGTTATGGTACGGGTGGATAGCTTTGACCGGAAGGCCGAAGGCAAAATGTAGGTCATGATATACCTGAGCGCCCGTTGAACAGATCACATCGATGAACCCGGCCTCGAGGAGCGAGACAACCATCCCGCCCATCCCTCCGGCTATGCCGGCGCCGGCGACGGCAAGCCAGATTACATCTCCGTCTTCGATCATTTGTTGAAACAGATGGGCGCCGCGATACACATTTCTTGCCTCAAAAGAAGTGCGTCCCATGGTTTCTACAAGGTCAACCGCTGTCATCCCCTTGAAAAGGGAAGGGGGCACAATGTCCGGGAAATCAGAAAATATCGAGTGCTTGGGTTTCGTCGGCATGTAAAAAAGCCCTTCAATTCAACAGCATGACCGCACCGGCAACGACGGTCGTCCAAAGGCCTTCCTTATGGCCTCTGGCCGACTGTGCAATGCTTCTAGTGACAAAGAGCCTCTTGCCTACCTTGTAAACCTGCTTGCGCTCGTCCCATGCCGCATCAGGATTAAGCTCGATGCCTAACGTTGAGGCCAGCATGGTCGCGGCAAGATCCTCGGCAAAATCCGCCGACCTTTTTACGGTCTGACCAAAGGCATGGTGCTCGCTGATGTAGCCGTGTTGTCGGGAATCCTTGGGACGAGCCAGTCCGATGGAGGCTGAAACAAGCCTGTTCGGCTCATTAGTGGTTTCTTTGGCAAGGACAATGAAGGTGATCTGACCGACTTTTAATGCTTTTTCTCCGGCCTCCCTGGAAATAATTTTGCAATCCGGCGGAAAGATGCTGGAAACCGTGACAATGTTGACTTTCTCAATTCCTGCGTCCCTGAGTGCTGCCTCGAAACTCTGCAGTTGATTGCGGTGGTGTCCCACGCCCTTCGTGAAAAACATCCGCTTTGGAGTAAAATTTTGCACTGGTAACTTCTCCCGGCAAGTTTGGTTTATATCGGGAACTCTTTTTACTACATGTGTTTGTCCAAATCAAGAAAATGCATTAAACTCCGTTTCCGGTGTCTGCGAGAGCTGCTTGTCGACTGCACAAATCCCGGCAAAGGGGTGGAGACGGTACTTTCACGGGGAAAGGACATGGATGTGACAAGGGAAAATCCGGTGCCATTGCGGGTTTCTCGGAAATGTTTGGTGCCGATCGAAGTCCCGGAACCCATTTGACAAGTTTCGTAATATCAATTACATAGGTCCGGATTTTCCGGATATTCTATTTGCCTGGGATTGCGAGCGATGCGGCCCGCGAGGCTGCCCTGGAAAGAGATGAACGCGATACCCGAACTTCTGTCATATTTGCTCACACGACTGCCGGTGATCTTTGCCTTTTTGAGCGGCTATGTCCTGTACTTGCTTCTTGCCAACACCGGACTCACCGATGTTTTTGTGAGGTGGAGTCTGAAAAGAAGTCGGGGTAACCTCAGGGCATTGTTGGCTTACATCATCGGCGTGGCAGCACTTCTCTCGTTTTTTATCCCCAATGCGGTGACGGTTCTGGCGCTGCTTCCTTTTTTAAAAACCATTGAAAAAGACCTTATCGAAGACCAAGATGGTCGGGTAACCACCGCCCTGACCCTGTCAGTTATCTATGGGGCCAATATCGGGGGGATGGGGTCGCTCGTTGGCAGCCCGGCCAACCTGCTGCTCATTGGCGCTCTGGACTTGTATAAGGTGCCGGGCAGGGAACAAATCAGTTTTCTCAACTGGTTTTTCTGGTCTGTCCCCCTGGTCCTTTTTTTTGTCGCGGTGGCCTGGGTCCTGGTTGCCGCCTTTCTGGTGAACAGCAAGGTTCAGGGGGTTGCCGCCGACCTGAACGGCATAAAAGGGTCTTTGCGCCTTTCCGCCGATCAAAGGAAAGGGGTGCTGCTGTTTGTGTTTTTTGTCTCATTCTGGCTCTTGGAAGGTACTCTGAGAGGGCTGTGGCCCTCTTTTGCGCGCTACCAACCGTATGCAAGTATCTGCTTTTTCTTGATTTTTGTCTATGGAACCTTTGTACGTCCTTGTTCCGAACGAGGAACCCCCTTTTTGCGCTCAGGGGACGTCATCCGGGGCTTGCCCAAAAGGGGGTTGTTCTTTCTGGCGGCGGTGGTTCTGCTGATTCCCGTGATTCGGGGAGTTGGCCTGGACCAATATGTTGCCTGCCTGTTTTCAGACCTGATTCGTCCGAAGACGTCCGCTTTTCTGGTTTTTTTCATCACCACCTTGGGTGTGATTTTTCTTACGGAATTCTTGAGCAATACGTTGGTTTCGACGGCCTTTTTTCCCATCGCCTATTTTGCGGCTCCCACCCAGAATATCTCGCCACTTATTCTTATGATGGCCGTGTCTATTGCGTCCACCTGTGCTTTCATGACGCCGATTGCCACGCCCTGCAATGCGCTGGCGTTTGGTGAGATGAAAAAAACGTCGCTGACAACAATGATTCTGTTGGGCCTTCCTTTGAATATCCTCGGCGGTCTGCTCATCACATTGTGGCTCCGATTTGTGATTCCTTGGGTGTATGCGTGAGCTGCCGATCGGGCAAATCCGACAACAAAATCCGAAAACTATGGTTGTCATGGCATGGCAATAAGAAAAAAAACAAAAAAACCTTTGATTTTTGTAAAAATTGGATTATGATGCTTACAATCAATAAAGGGCTGTGTTCATTGACAGCCCGGTTTCGCTCAGGGAAAAACCATTTGTCAAGAGTGGCAACCTGAAGTCTGGAACTATGAGAATTTCTTTGAAAGGAGGGTGTCACGATGGCCAATGGTGTAGTAAAGTGGTTTAATGATCAAAAAGGCTATGGCTTCATTGAGCAAGAAGACGGTCCGGATGTATTCGTTCATCATTCAGGGATTAACGGAAACGGGTTCAAGTCTCTCAATGACGGTGATAGAGTGACTTTTGATATCGAGCAGGGCGCAAAAGGTCCTGCTGCCGTCAACGTCACAGTCGTCTAGTTACGATCTAATGCCTAAACAGGGCATCCCGTCGATCCAGATGGGGTGCCCTTTCTTTTTTGCTTTTGGTCTTCTTTTTTGATCCCGGGCCCAGCAAGGTTTCTTCGTGCCTGTGGAAAAACTGGTTGCTGCCCGATGGCAGAGGAGGAGAAATACATGGACGGTATTATGTTTGAAGTAGGCAGCACGCACGAGAACGAGAAGGGCGCTTATGAGGTGCTCTCCATGGATGAGCGCAGGGATGTGATGGTGATTAAGTGGCAAACCGGAGAGGAAGCGACAACGGCAATCAGCTTTCAAAGGCGAATCATTGAACGCGTACAAGCTGAACGTGAAGCCAAAAAGAACGGCAATGGAATGAAACGACGCACAGGTGCTTCCGGCGCTACTTTTGATGGATTTAGGGAGGTGGATTTTTCTGGGGGTATTGCGGGAACGACATGGAGAACTCAGAAAGGGCTCGGCGGCGTGATTACCAGGTCGTTGAATTCGGATGACCCCCAAATCAAGTCTTGGGCGGTGCCTCGAATGCCTGAAGCGCACTGGGTCGACGCAAACCGACAAGACAACACAAGAGTCCAGGCCAAATTCTTTGTTCGGTTGGACAAGAATAATCTACATTACGGTTTCAGCGTGGAGCGTTCCAAAGAGCACCCTGACGCCCAGGACCACTGGAATGGTTTTATTAAATGGTTGAAGGACGTTGGAAACGAAGAAAGGTTCAAAGAGATCGTTGACGAATACGACCTGCGTATCTACGATAAAAAGGGCAAGACAAAACCCTTTGCGGGACAAATACGGGTTGCAGGGGGACGCTGGCACCTGCAAAAAGGTGAGGATACACAAGATATTGAATCTCTGCCGGGATTTTTGGGGCAGTTTCCCGAGACGACCACCATTGATCTTCAAATTGCCAAAACGACCCCAAAAAAAGATGCGATCGATCGAGGAGAAGATATGGCCGGTGACATTACCGTTCTGTTTGACACCTTAATGCCCTTGTTCAAGATTTCCGTATCCTAATTCACACTTCATGTTTCCATAAAACGCAACACCCGCTTGACATAAAATTCCTTCGGCATGGATCAAGTGTGTTTCAATTTATTGATTTTAAAGCACATTCGCAAAACCGTCCAGGCATGATAGACGCCTCGGTGCGTTTTACCGGGTCAGCGACTTAACGTATGAGGCCGATTCCCATGAGAAAGGCCTTTTTTGGCAGGGAAAGATAGAATTGTTGTGAAAAACGGGATCAGAGGCCAGATCATAACGGGATGAAGCCACTGCATCTTCCCAGAGCGTCGTATGGGGAATAGGGGAGTACTGGGCCAGAACGGGCTGTACGCCACAGTTCTTGACTGTCTTTATCGACGATTTCAGGGTTGCCATATCCTGTCCCGGCAGGCCGAAAAGGAGATAGGCGCCCAGGTGCTCTTGCGAAAACCCTGCTTCTTTCAGATAAGAAACTGCCTGCTCAAATTCCTGGGGCCCCACCTTGCTGTCGAATCGGCTGCTGCGGTCAAAAGAAGCTGTTTCCAGGCCGAGACGAATGGTTTTAAAACCCGCCCTGAAAAGGAGTCGGGCTACCGCCTTGGAGATAGGCCTGATGTGTAAAGCATTGGGTGTGTGAAAACGCAAGGGCATCCGGTGGCCGATGATGCCCTCGAGGATCGGCATGATGTGGTTTTCAGGGTCAAGAAGCAGGGCATCGTCGTATAAGGCAATATCGCGCACCCCAAATTCTTGGCGCCAGAATGCAATTTCTTCTATGACGTGTCCGGGGGACCTTCGCCTGTGTTTTTTATTCAGGAAACCGGACGCACAGTAGCTGCAACGGCAAGGACATCCCCGGCCCGTGAGGATGGGCACATAGGGTATGGCATTTTGCAGGTCAAAGCAAGGATAGGGATAGCTGTTTAGATCGTCCGTGGCCCAACCGTCCGTATCGAAGGAAGGGTGCCCGGCAAAGCCTGTGATGTCATTGAGAGCGTCCACCGCCAAGATCTCGCCTTCGCCTGAAAGGACTTTGTCCGCACCCGCATTTTTGACGGCATGGTCCCGACAAAGGGTGGAATAGACGCCGCCCAGGAGAACAGGTACATTCGGCAAGACTTGTCGAAGCACCTGGATGACGGCAAAGACTCCAGGATACCAATATGTCATGAGCGATGTCACCAAGACGGCATCGGGTTTGGGGATTTCCTTCAAGGCCTTTCGGACAATGTCTTCCGGCAGGCCGTAGCGGCTGTAGGTTCGGGAAACATCGGCGAGTTTTGCCGGTTTGCGGATGGGTGTTTTCAGATAATGTCCCTTGCCGTATTTTTCTTGTTTGTGTTTTTGCGCAATTGCCGGATGATAGCGATCCAGGCAGTCGAGATAGGAAATCTTATAGCCCCGGCGCCTTAGAATTCCGCCGATTGTAAGCAGCCCCAATGGCTTTGCCCAGAAATCGAAGGCGGCAAAGTCATGAATCCACGGGTTAACCAGCAAGATATGGGGAACATCAGCTTTCATGGATTGAGCTTACAAAAAGCAAGGGGTTTTCGTCAAGGAAACGAAGCTAACCGAGAAGCCCAAAAAAGGGGAGGGAAATCACATGAAAATGATTGGTGTGATCGGGGCGGGCACATGCGACAAGGAGGTTTACGACCAAGCCAGGAGGGTCGGCCAGGGCATTGCCCGTGCCGGGGCCACACTGGTGTGCGGTGGCCTCGGGGGCGTTATGGAAGGGGCCTGCCGTGGCGCCCATGAGGCAGGCGGAACTACCGTGGGAATCCTTCCGGGTCCGGACAGGATGCAGGCAAATGCGTATGTGTCCATCCCTATTGTTACCGATTTGGGTCATGCCCGCAATGTGCTGGTGGTGAGAAGTGCCGACATTGTTGTGGCTATTTCGGGTGGGTACGGTACGCTTTCTGAAATCAGCATTGCCTTGAAAATAGGTAAACCGGTTATCGGGTTGGGTACCTGGCTCCATATCGAGGCGGTCCAATATGTGACTACTTCCGAGGAGGCGTTAAGAGCTGTGATGTCGCACTTGACAATCGAATAAACGGGATTATTTGTTTGGTATATTGCCTGTTCGGCCGAATCGGCAGTCCAATGGATGCATGCCGGGAATAACCAAATGACCTGAATGCGTGTGTTGGGTTTGTGTTCGTAAACGGTAACTTTTGCCAAGAGGAGGGATAGGTCATGATAGTGCGGAGAGCGTTTGGTTTGCCAACGTCAGGTTGGCACGGTCTGGATGAGCTGGATCGCATGAGAAAGCAAATGACCCAGCTTTTTGGGGATATCGCCGGCGGTATTGTCGGCAGGGATGCAACCGGTGTATTTCCGCTCACG
Organism: uncultured Desulfobacterales bacterium; assembly: GCA_964430705.1. Taxonomy (GTDB): domain Bacteria; phylum Desulfobacterota; class Desulfobacteria; order Desulfobacterales. The sequence continues at coordinate 9,205 of CAYSGJ010000001.1, forward strand.
AACGTGACGGAGGGAAGAGACAACTTCTATGTTCGAGCTGAACTGCCGGGGGTTGCGGCAGAAGACCTGAACATTACCATCACCGGTGACAGCCTTGCCATTGAGGGCGAAAGAAAGATTGCGGTTGAGGAGGAAGGCGCCAAATATCACCGACGAGAAAGAGATGCGGGACGGTTTAACCGGATGGTTACCCTTCCCGGGCATGTCGACACGGACAAGGTTGAGGCCAAGTGTGCCGACGGCATTTTGACGATAATTCTTCCCAAGGCAGAGTCGGCCAAACCCAGGCAGATTTCCATTAAAACAGGTTCTCAGTAAAGGACATGAAGGGAGGGATCATCCATGAGTGATAGTCAAATCCAGGCGTTGCGGGCAAAAGAAAAGAAAGAGGCTGTTGCTTCCGCCGAACATACCAAGCCGGGCCCCACGTTCACGCCTGCTGTGGACATTTTTGAAACAGACTCCGCAATCACCTTGCTGGCAGACATGCCGGGGGTGAAAGCCCAAAATCTGGACGTTGATCTTCGGGACGATGTCTTGACGCTGTCCGGAGAGGTCTCTGCGCCGGAGGCCGAGGATGAATCCGATGTAAACAGGGAATATATGACGGGAAAATATTTTAGGCAATTCAACCTGTCCGAGGCTATCGATCAAGGCAAGATTGACGCTGGAATGAGAAACGGGGTTTTGAGGCTGACGCTGCCCAAGGTGGAAAAGGCGACACCGAGAAAAATTGTGGTTACGGCCGGATAGACTGTCCCAGCGTTTTGTGCACACAGGAGGCTCTTCAGGCGGAATATGCTGGAGGGCCTTTTTTTTGTGGTAAGACGTCAGTCCTTTGCGTATTCCGGGCCATTCCGTCCCTGTGTTTTAAAGTGCTCAACGGTTTCTTTTTGTCTTTAGTCGCCTCCCTTGTTTGTCTGTGGGATCTATGGATGCGGACAATTGACAGACCCAATGGCGGGTGCTAGAAGATCTGCCGAAGAAGGGATAAGGGATTCGCTATGAAGGTGAACGGCACACATTACCGCACTATCTGGCCCGACAAAAAAAACCCCAAAACTATTCATATCATTGATCAGCGGCAACTGCCCCATCGTTTTGTCATAGAGGATCTGACCTGTTTGGATGATTTTGTTGCCGCCATTCGGGACATGCACGTCCGCGGGGCTGGTCTGATCGGCGCCACAGCGGGTTTTGGTGTGTACAGCGCCGCCCTGGAGGCCCCCTGGGACGACTTCGACGCCTTTATGCAAAGGGCGGCTCGCAAGCTATTGGCTACACGACCTACCGCCAAGAATCTCGTATGGGCCGTAAACAGACAGCTTGTCGCCATGGCTGAAGGCCTCCCGGCAGCCAACATAGAACGGGCCTTTGCGACGGCTTGTCGGATTGCCGATGAAGACGCGGGGTTTTGCCGTTTGATCGGGCAGCACGGAAAAGCCCTTGTTGCTGAGATCAGTCGAAAGAAGCAAGGAAAAACGGTGAACATTCTGACTCACTGCAATGCCGGTTGGCTGGCGTTTGTGGATTACGGGTCAGCCACCGCTCCCATTTATGCCGCCCACCACGAGGGGATGGGGGTGCACGTGTGGGTGGATGAAACAAGACCCTGGAATCAAGGCGCAAAACTGACGGCATGGGAATTGGGCATGGAGGGAGTCCCTCATACGCTGATTACAGATAATGCCGGGGGCCATCTTATGCAGCACGGTTTGGTGGATCTGGTGATTGTGGGAACAGACCGGACCACCCGAACAGGAGACGTAGCCAACAAGATCGGCACCTATCTCAAGGCTCTGGCCGCCAAGGATTGCGGCATACCCTTTTATGTGGCCTTGCCTTCTTCTACCTTTGACTGGGATTTGCGTAGCGGGTTAACAGAGATTCCGATTGAAGAGCGTTCTCCGGATGAAGTAAAATATGTGTCGGGACAAAACAGCAAAGGCCTTACAGAGACCGTTTTGATTGGGCCTGTCGACACGCGTGCCGCCAATTTTGCCTTTGACGTCACCCCTGCGCGCCTTGTCACCGGCTTGATCACGGAGCGCGGCATCGTGCCCCCCGAGGAGGAGGCTATTTTGAGGCTTTACCCCGAACACCGGTGAGGGCAAAGCAAAAAGCCCGACTTCTGTGTTCTTCTATTCGCCCTCGAATTCGGTAAGCGCAAAGTACTGGTAGCTCTTTTGGGTGAGTTTCGCACCACCTCCCACGTCCGGAAGGTCTACGATGAAACACATCTCGGCAATGAGCCCCCCCAGTTTTTCTATAAGAGATGCCGCGGCCAGGGCTGTGCCTCCGGTGGCCAGCAGATCATCCACGACCAAGACCCTTGCTCCCTTTACCAAAGAGTCTTTATGCATTTCAATGCTGTCGTTTCCATATTCAAGGGCATATTCCTGGCTCACGGTTTCTGCGGGTAATTTCCCTTTTTTCCTGATGGGCACGAACCCTTTGCCCAGCGTATAAGCCAACGCGCCGCCTATGATAAATCCCCTGGATTCTATTCCGACGATAATGTCAAAGTCCACCATTTCCTGGATATATCGCTGGGTCAGATTATCTATAACGAGCCTCAGGCCGACCGGGTCTTTGATGAGTGTGGTGATATCCCGAAACATGATCCCTTTTTTGGGATAGTTTTCCACCGTACGTATTTTTGATTTAATTGACACCATGGCCTCCCTGGGGGTGATATTGCTCGATTTCCAAAGCAAACCTTCTGTCGGCGTGTCCGCGTATTTTTAAAAGGACCGCACTGTTTCCCAATGTCTAAGTATTGCGGCACTGGCACTCGAAATAATCGATTTTGGGAACTGTCGTCTCAATCAGACGCTTGACATTTTCTGCATTTTCTTTCATGGTTTTTACGATCATATCCCACGTGACCGGCTCTTCTTCTTCCTTCCAGCAGTCATAGTCCGTACTCATGGCGATAGACTGATAGCAAAGCCCCAGCTCTCTGGCCAGCACGACCTCCGGCACAGTGGACATGTTGATCACATCGCCGCCAAGGAGGCGGAACATGTGGGACTCGGCTTTTGTGGAAAACCGTGGACCTTCAATGGTAACAACCGTTCCTCTTTTGTGGTACCTCAGGTTGAGTTCCGTTGCCGATTTCGCCAGCAAAGCACAAAGCCTATCGCAGAAGGGTTCCGCCATTGGGGTGTGTATGACCTGATCGTTGTGGAATGTGAGGGGTCTGTGTTTGGTTTGGTCTATGAACTGGTCTGTGAAAACAAAATCTCCGGGCTTTATTTCTTCCCTCAACGAACCTACTGCCGTGGTGGCTAGAATGTGGGTACATCCCGTCTTTTTCAGTGCAAATATGTTTGCCCTGAAGTTCACTCCGGTGGGGGATATGGAGTGCTCTAGGCCATGCCTTGCAAGCACAACGACCTTTGCGCCGTTAATCGTTCCTGCTGTCAGCAGCGATGACGGATCTCCATAAGGGGTGTCGACACCAAATTGCTTGATGTCATCCATAAAATTCGGATTATCCAACCCCGAGCCGCCAATAATCCCTATTTTTATGTCCACGGCTTGTCGATCTCCATGTATCTTCGATGCTGCACCAACGAATGGGAGCCGAAAAAACCGACCAAGATGAACAACGTTTCGGGCAATGCCGCTCTATCGTGGATGAAAGAAACATCGGTTTTCGGAGGAAGAAATATAGAAGCAATGGTATGGGCGGTCAAGCAAAAAGGTTTGCAGAATTCTTTCACCAAGGGATTTACGATGCCGGCGAATATCCTACACCTTGAAAAGAGAGGCAATATCCGCACCCAGCTCCTTCAGTTTTTTCATAACACCTTCAACGTCTATTGTTAAGAGCTTTCGGTTTTGAACGACCACCTTGCCATCTATAATGACATCTCTAACATCGCTTCCATTGGCGGAATAGACAAGATGGGACGCGGGGTCATACATCGGTACAAGGTGGGGTTTACGGGTGTCCAAAATGATCACATCAGCACGCTTTCCAGCTTCCAGAGAGCCGATCCGGTCTCCGAGGCCGACGGCCTCGGCGCCGCCCCTGGTGGCCAGCCTGAGTACCTGCCGGGCCTTAAGGGCCTCGGGATCAAAGTTCACCACCTTATGCAGCTTGGCCAGAAAGTCCATCTCCTCAAACATATCCAGGTTGTTGTTGCTGGCACAGCCATCGGTGCCGAGGCCTACCGCCAAACCTTTTTTCAGAAATGCCGGCACGGGTGCTATGCCGGAAGCCAGCTTCATTTCGCTTTCCGTGGCGACAGACACGCCCACGGTTTGTTGAGCCAAGATATCGATGTCTTTTTCGTTTACCCAAATGACGTGGACCGCAAGTGTTTTTTCATGGAGAATGCCGAGGGAGTCCAGATATTGGACGGGAGACCGGCCGTTTTTTTCTTGAATCTCTTTGGCTTCCGCCTGGGTTTCGGCTACGTGGATCTGAAAGAGGCTCTTTGTCTCGTCGGCTACTTTTCGCGCTTCCCGCAAGGTCTTTTCACTGCAGGCATAGGGCGAGTGACAAAAAAGGCCGGGGCTTATCAGAGATGTCTTTGCCTGCCAGCTTTCAATGAAACGCTGTGCCGTCATCACATTTTTTTTGGGATCAGGCACACCCGGAGCGGGGAAATCCACAATTCCCTGGCCCAACAGGGCGCGCATGCCCGATTCTTCAACGGCTGTGGCTACGGCATCCTCAAAGAAATAGCCGTCACAGCATGTCGTCGTGCCCGACAGGAGCATTTCCGCACAGGCCAATACGGTGGCATGGTACACGTTTTCATGGGTCAGCCAGCGTTTTTCCGCCTTGAACATGTAGTTATACAGCCATGTCATCAGCGGCACGTCATCGGCCAGTCCCCTAAAAAGAGTCATGGGCGCATGGGTGTGGGTATTGACCATTCCGGGCATAATTATTCCCCCATCGGCGTCTATGGCTTGACGCGCCGGTGGCAGGGGGTCGGTGGGTTTGTGCGCTTCAACAAGAACCAGCCGCCCATCGCTAATGCAGATGATGCCGTCGTCGATAACGTCAAACCTGTCGTTGACCGTCAGGACGGTGCCGTTGTGAATGACCATGTCGTGGGGAATCGGTGTATTCATCATTTTTTGATCATTTGTGTCCGGCCGGCCTTACCTTTTGTGTGAGGTCGTCCCTAATCGGGCAACTGTTCAATAACCCTGTCGATAATGGTTCCGAGCTGTGGCGCTGCGGCCCGGGCGGTAGCGATGATTGTGTCTACCTCACAGGGCTGGGGGGTGTCCGGCAGGTTCATGTTCGTGATAACAGACAATCCCAAAATGGCCATGCCGGCGTGAACCGCTGCAATGACTTCCGGTATGGTCGAAAGACCCACGGCGTCAGCACCGATACTCTTTAGAAAACGAATCTCGGCCCTGGTCTCAAGGGACGGGCCGGTCAGCCCGACATAGACGCCCTTTTGGAGCCGAATACCTTTGTCCTGTGCCGCCACCTCTGTCATGGCCACGAGTTTGGGATCGTAGGCCTGGGTCATATCCGGAAACCTTGGTCCCCAGGTGTCTATGTTTGGACCGATCAAGGGATTGTTGCCCGTGAGATTGATGTGGTCGGTAATGACCATGATATCGCCGGAGCGAAATAAGGGGTTGATGCCTCCCGAGGCATTGGAAAGGATCAACGTTTTCACCCCCATTTGTTGCATAACCCGGATAGGGAGCGTGATCTGTTCCATGCTGTATCCTTCGTAGCCATGGAAACGTCCCAGCATGGCCATGACGGCTCTGGCTTTTATCGTGCCGAACAACAGTGTGCCGTGGTGACCGGTAACTGTGGATACAGGAAAGTGGGGGATATCTCCATAGTCCACCGAAATCGCGTCTTTTATATTTTTTACGCTGTTTCCAAGGCCGGTGCCGGCCAGCAGACCAACGGTCGGCGCCGTGGGGGTCTGGGTCCTGATGAACTTTGTGGCTTCAAGCACTTTTTTTTGAAACAATTCCATGATAGAATTCTTTTCCGATAGAAAGCCGAATCATTAAATTAGACCGGCTTATAGGACCTAGTCAATTAGAAATTCAAGACCGCCGCTATAGCCGGTGTCATCTCAGATTATTCAAGATCAGGGATTCGTAGCATGACGCAACGGGTTACAAAAACAGGTATCGTAAAAGCTATTCGCGGTTCCATGGCTGTGGCCGTTACCACTCGGGAAGACGCGTGTGGTCATTGCAAGGCGAGAAACAGCTGTGAAATGCTCGGGGGAACAGGCGCCAATGCCGAGGTGAAGGCTCTGAATACAGCCGATGCGGAGGTGGGCGACATTGTCACCATAAGCCTGAGGAGCAGCTCCCTGCTCAAGGGGGCCTTTGTCATCTATATGGTGCCTATCTTGGGAATCGTGGGTGGCATCGTCTTAGGATTCGGGTTGGCCCATGTGTTTTCTTTAAAGGAAGAGCCGGTGGTGGGATCCATGGCAGCCCTCGGTCTTGCAGTGTCTTTTTTGTGGGTTAGAAACAAGGCCAAGGCGCTTGCCCAAAGACAGGAATTTGTCCCGGAGATCATTGCGAAAAGGCGTCCCCAAAAAGGCCTGTCATCGGCTGACACCCGCTGTTCGGTGCGTTAGTATGAGGGCCAGGGAAAGCGGCGTTTCCCCAGCCCTGTTTACAAGGGTCCGAATTATCCTAGAATTCAATAGCCAGCCTGCCAAAGAATTCATTGAGCTTGTCGTCGGCACCTGGAGCATTCTCGTAATTGCTCCGTCTGTATTCCGCTATGAGGTTGCAGACAAAGGTGCCTTTTTCAAAAAGCCTGTACGTTGCTCCTAAACTGAACCTGTCCTCCAGACTCCCAGCTTGATTTCCTGATATGTCATCGTCGAAAAATTCATATCGTGCTGCCAGTTGCAATGGCTCGGTCACCTGATAGGCGACCGCAAGAAATCCGGCGGATTCTTTGGCCTCTTCGTCATTGCTGGCATTTTCCCTGCTCACAGCCGCCATGTATTCGGCATCCAAGTTCAGGCCGATGCCCTCAATGAAATAGTGAAACGTACCCCCTATGGTTTCATTTCGATCGCCGTCTCCCGGTTCTGAATCAAAAAAGACTGCAAAGGACATGCAGTTATTCAGGCAATAGGCCGTGATGTTGGCGATAAAAGAACACACGTCATTGGTTGATGTATGGCCGGCGGCGGTGTCTCTGGTGAAACCAATTTCGGCCTCTTCCGCCCTATCCGCGAGGACCTCGCCCCGGTGTGTTGTCAGGGAGATGTCCATGTTCAAAACGCTGGTGTCCATCCCAGTGTAGCCCCAGTCTTGCTGGTCTCGTAGAGGTCCTGGGTGATGGGATCATTGATTACGTTGCTGACAAAATACCCAAAAGGTTGGGTCCTTTTGCCGCCCACAAAGTACAGGGGGAATCCTTGTTTTTGCAGTGTGATGATGGCTTCGTCCACAAAGACATCGTCCGTCGACGAGTCATCGCTACCGCCGATGTCCTCCGCTTTTAAAACTACACTGGCTGTGACCGCATCATGGAACTCGATTCCCAGCCCCAGCTCCAGTGTTCCCACCTTGAGGTCTGAGGTGGAATCATTGTCCGTATTGTCGCTAACCTCACTGTCATCCGCGTATTTGAAGTCAACCTCTACAGTGCCGTTAAGGATAATATTGTCCGTCCATTTGGGAGGCTCTTTTTCTTTTTCCACTTCTTCGTAAAGTCCGAGCCTTTTTTCCAGCTGTTCAATGCGCCGACGTAGCTCATAGTCCGAGCTTTGGCCGAAAACTGGGGCTGCCAAAGGCAAGACCAGAAAATAAAGGCCGAGCACAAGCACCAAAGTCTTTTTCATTATACTTTCTTCCTTGAACGTAAATATCTGTTTAATAGCGTGTTTACCGTATACGCAGCGCTGCCTTAAGGCAGGCTTTCCGGCTTTGGTCGAAGAGTCTTGACGCCCTACTTCATGTCATGAAACTCGACCCAAATGACGGCCCCGAGTTCAATGTCTTTTTCCTTTCCATCGTGTTTTTTCTTTTCGTCGGAGGTGGTCAGGGCGGCAAAGCCCCACCAGCCGGCTTTGGGTGCTGCATAGGTGAACACACCGCTTGCGTCCGCCTTGACGGCCTGCGTGACCATATAGTCAGTGGGGGCAGTGTATTTGCCTTCTGCATTGAAATACTCGATTTCCACTTCGGCATTTGGTACCGGCTTTCCATCCATTTTGACGATGCCTTGAAAAACGTTCCCTGCATACAGGCCGAAGGGCTTGGAAAGCGGGACAATCTCGGTTTTAAGGCCGATTTCTTCGTCCCACCCTTCGTCATCGCCAAAGGCAGTCGCCACCGTCTTGGTGTAATGGATGATGAAGCAATCCTCGGCAGGCTCCCAGTAGGGCTGGGGCTCCATATAGAAGACATACAGACCGGGCCTTCCAACTTGATAACTTGCAAACCACGTTTCATGCCCCTTGGTCTTGGTAGATACCAGGGAGGCCGAAAGATCCGTTTCTTTTCCATTGATGACCACAGCGAACTTGGCCGGTTTGGCCAAGTTCATGCCGATGCCTTCAAAGGGATGCCAGAACAAGAGATCCACCTTCACGTCCTTGTTTTCGCCCTGCATCACCATCTGATCCGATGGGATGACCATGCCGAAATGGGCCAATGCCGAACCAGCAGTTCCAAAAACGCATGCCAACAAACATCCCCAAAACAACCCCTTTTTCATGTCTCCTTCTCCTTTCAAAAAAAACGGCCAAAAAAAAGCCACGATGGCTCGGCACCTTCTGATGCTCTGAGCCTTCGTGGCCCCATTTTCTGGCCTAAATTGATTTCGTGGTTAGAATCGATGAGGAGCTTCAGCTCCAAATTGTATATAAAAATCGTCTACTATAATTTTTTCTGAATGTCAAACGATTTGACGACTCCTTTAATGGGTGACCCCAAGGCTGATTACATGGCAGAATCCTCTCCAGCCCAGCAAGAACGCATGGGTTTACGGACCGTTACCCACGGTCACGTCATCAAGTTATGCGACTTCAATCCAAAACATGACCGTGTGTTTTTCGGTGAAGCCCACGGCGATTCGTTACGGTCTACAAGCCTTGAGGTTTTCCACCAGTCCATAAGGAACATGAAAATCTCCCCGGCCGATCCCTATGCGGATATACGGTTTTATTGCGCCATGAAAGTCCGTACCTCCTGTCCCGGCCAGACCGTGGCGAAGGGCAAGACGTTCGTAAACGGCTCTTTGTTTTGTGTCGTGGTCCGTGATGGAGATTGCCTTAAGGTGTGTTTTTCTCGCTGCTTGAACGATCTGTTGGGGCGAAAGGGATCCGTCCGAGGAAGTCGAATGAATATGGAGATCAACGTATTTTGCGTTGTGGTGGGTCATCTCCCTGAAGAAAAAATCGAAAATCGGCTGTCATATCCCCAGCGCGTTTTCTCTAGCCTCTTCTTCCGTCTTACACTTAATACATTGGGTGGTTACCGGTCGTGCCTTGAGGCGTTTTACCGAGATGTTTTCACCACAGTCCTCGCAAATTCCGTAGGTTCCGTTGTCGATGCGCTCCAGGGCCTCTCGAATCTTTGCGATGAGTCTACGCTCCCTGTCGCGGATCCGAAGGGTGAAATTGCGATCCGATTCCATGGCGGCCCGGTCGGTGGGATCCGGAAAACTGGGCTTTTCATCCGTCATGCCGGAAACCGTCCCGCTCGCTTCACTGAGCAGGGACTGCAAGCGTTCTGCCAAAAGTTTTTTGAAAAATTCCAGATCTTTTTTTTTCATCGTCATACCTGTCAAAATCCAGACTTGGTTAAACACTTTTAGTACGATACAAGTCTGTGGACCGGAAAAAGCCAGCCTAACCTGCTGGAAACATTTGCAAACCATTTTTTAGAATATAAAAAACTATCATACTTGAAAATTATTGTAAAGTGAAAACGTCGTTTGAAAAAAAGCAAGCGGTCAGGGGCTATAATGGGGCTGGTTTTCATTGTAAACAGAAATGGACGGATGGTACATAAGAAGCGTTTTGCGGTTATCCGGAAAGCTCAAGTTCATATGAAAAGGAGGCCGAACGGATATCGAGTCGTAAGCCGGGCAAGTGTTTGAGGCGTCTAGGCCGCGTTTGGACGGCTGCAACACGATCAGGTTGGCACTCGGTAAGTACAGTGATTCACAGATGTCATGGTTTTTCCCATTCGTCGGCCGTCCTTACGCGGCCTTGACGCCGAGTTTTGGCCGGCTGGCGGATCGATGCCCATTCGGCCGGCCGAAACACGACTTGAATTTTTTAGATAACCGCAAAACGTTTTTATCTATGTCGATGTAAGAATTTGATTTCAAAATACATTGTTAGGAGACATGTAGTGTTGGATGGCTGATTTAAAGAGAACCGGCACTAGGGTGACAAGGAGGTTCTGGGGTTGCCTCTTGGCTCTGGGGGCTTCATCGGTGGCTTTTCAGCTCGTGATGATCCGGGAGGTCATGTCCAGCTTCGGTGGTAATGAGCTGGTGATAGGCGTGGTTTTGGGTGCGTGGCTCTTTTTCACGGGACTCGGCAGTGCTTTCGGCGTTCCCCTGTCAAAAAGGATCCGGCCTGAAAAGGTTCTTTTCTGGGGACATATCGTCATTGCAATTCTGCCTTTTGCACAGATTGCAGCCATCAGGGCGCTACCTTTTCTTTGGGTGCGTGGTGTCATGCTGGGCTTGGGATCGGCGGTTTTTTCCGGGACACTGGTGCTTCTTCCCTACTGCCTCGTGGCGGGCGCCATGATCCCTGTTGCAGGGGCGCTTCTTCGGGGTACCGATACGACGAGAAAAGTTTTCTTTGCGGACACCATGGGTGACATAGCCGGCGGCCTTATTTTCAGCCTGGTCTTTGTCTACATGCTTTCTCACTGGGACAGCATGGCGTGTCTGGGGCTTTTGAACCTGCTTGCCGCTGCGACCATGACTCGCCGTGGAGGACATTGCCTGTTGGCTGTTTTGGCCATTGGCGTCGTTCTTGCGAGGCCGATTCAGGGCATCACAACGTCCTGGCGGTTTCCGGGCCAAAAGGTGATTTTGCACAAAAACACCCCTTTTGCGCAGCTCACCATTTCCAAGACCCGCCGACAACTCAATGTGCTGCAAGACGCTATTCCACTGTTTTCAACCGATGCCCTGGAGATGGAAGCCAAAGCCCATCTTCCTCTTTGCCAGGTTCAAAAGGGGGCTAAGGTCTTGCTGGTTGCCGGCGGTGTTTTCGGCACCATAGACGAGATTGCAAAGCACTATCCAGCGCGAATCGACTATGTGGAACTTGATCCCGCCATTGTCGATCTGGATGATGTCCTCGGTGGCAGTCTTAAGCATCCCTTTGTCCGGGTCCATATCGGGGACGGGCGTCTATTTGTGAAAAAAGCTTCTACGGCGTATGATGTTATGATCATTGACCTTCCGGATCCCGAGAACACGCAGCTAAATCGTTTTTATAGCCAAGAATTCTTTCGCGAGGCCAAGGCGGTTCTGTCGGCTCATGGAGTCCTGGCCTTTACCCTGGTGGGAGCGGAGAACTATTTGGAAGAGACCGGCCTGGCTGTGAATCGGTCTGTTTACAGCGCTCTGTCCGGGGTTTTTAGACATGTCCGTGTATTCCCAGGTTCTACGCACCACTATCTTGCCTCGGACGGACCTTTGATAACGGAAGTGGCGGGCGTCTTGGCACGACGAGATATTGAAACCATCTATCTTGCAGACTATGAGCTGCCTATAATAACGGATCCGTTGCGCATGGAGGCACTAAAAGATCTTCTGGTTGAATCGCCGGCGCCGCCCAACAAAGACCTTTCACCCACGGCATTTGGACATTTTCTGGGCATGTGGATGAAGAAATCGGGAAGCCCCAGGGCCTTGCTTTACGTGCTCTTTGCCTTGTCTGTCGCATTTGCCGTCATTTCGTGCCGAAAAAATCTGGTAGCCTTTACGGTTATGTCCTCCGGATATGCAGGTATGGCCTTGGAGTTGTCGCTGCTGCTCCTTTTTCAGGTTATCTACGGCTATGTGTATCTTCGGATGTGCCTTTTTATCACGCTTTTTATGATCGGGGCGGCGTTGGGAGCTGTTGTCTCAGGGCGGATTCCAAAACAACATCGCCGGCAGGTACTGGCGGCAGACGCTGTCATCGCTATGCTCTGCTTTGTCGCTGCGGGGATCGCCCAGGTGGGCGTGCACTGGAAAGACCCCTTGGCCCTGATGGCCATGCAGTACGGCTTGATTCCATCCCTGATTTTCTTTGTGGCTTTTTCTGCGGGATGCCAGTTTGCAGCAGCTTCGAGAATGGTGCGCGGGACAGGTGCTGAGATTACCGGACGCCTCTACTTGGCGGACCTGACGGGGGCGGCTTGCGGTACCATATTGACAGGTCTGCTCTTTGTGCCTAAAATTGGAATCGTCGGGGTTTTGGTATTATTGCTGTTTCTCAAAGCACTGAGTTTTGCGCTCTATTTCCGTTTCGGGAGGCAGGGCTCGGGCGCGGCAGCCGTTTGAGATTTGCGTGAGATCTGTTTGTTTTAATTCGAGAGAGGACAGAACAGGGTAGGCCCCATGGGAACATCCCGGCGGGATTTTGTTCGAAGCGCGTTTTGCGCCACTTGTGGTGCCTTGCTTTTCCCGTGGAAAAAGCTTTGGGCCTCCCAAGGATTTTCTTCCACGGACCCTCACGTCAAGGAGGCGTATTTTTACACGCGGATTGACGACGGGAGGGTCCGGTGCGGTACGTGTCCGCACCAATGTGTTGTCGCGCCGGGCAACCGAGGGAAATGCCGGACCAAGGTCAATGTTGATGGAAAGTTATTGACGATTTCCTATGGAAATCCTTGCGCCGTACACATTGATCCTGTGGAAAAAAAACCCTTATTGCACTTCTATCCCGGCAGCAAAGTGTTTTCACTCGGAGTAGCGGGATGCAATTTCCACTGTCTGAATTGCCAGAATTGGGAAATATCTCAGACAAGCCCTGACCGGACCCGAAACCAGGACCTGTCCCCTGAGAATGTGGTTTCGTCGGCACTGCGCCATGGGTGCATGGGTATTGCATATACCTATTCTGAAGCGACGACGTTTTTTGAATACATGGTGGATATATCCGCCAAGGCCCACGAATTGGGCCTCAAAAACCTCTGGGTGAGCAATGGATATATCAGCCAACCGGCCTTGAATAGACTTTGTGATGTGATTGATGGCGCCAGCGTAAACCTGAAAAGTTTTTCTGAAAAAGTTTATTGGGATCTCAATGGGGGACACCTGGAACCCGTGCTGGAGACTTTCAAGGCACTTCACCGGCGGGGAATATGGATCGAGATAATCAATCTGGTGATTCCGACATATACGGATGACATGGAAATGATCAAGCGGATGTGCGGTTGGATTCTGAATAATCTCGGACCGGATTACCCCGTCCACTTTTCTCGCTTTTTCCCACAATATAAACTGGTTCATTTGCTCCCTACCCCCTTGGAGGTTTTAGAGGAGGCGAAAGAGGAGGCGGTTCGCGAAGGCCTTTATCACGTATATATTGGAAATGTGCCCGGCGGGTGTGATCAGACAAAATGTCCGACATGCAAGGAAACGGTCATTGAAAGAAGAGGATATACGCTCGTGACAAACCATGTCCGTGGGGGGCGTTGCGCTTTCTGCCGAACCCCTATTAGTGGGAGGTGGGCGTCATGAGGGGCAAGAGGCTGGGGCTTGCCTGCATCATCCTGGCCCTTTTTTTGCCTTCGCCGTGCTTGTTGTCTCACGTGCCTAAAAACGATGATCGCAAAGTCCGGCCGGCGGCTGTGGCAGGTCTGTTTTATCCCGCCGAGCCCGGCGTCCTTCAAACGACCGTCCAAGGGCTGTTGGATCAGGACACTGGAGTCCGTGTGCAAAGGAAAGTTCGGGCGTTGGTGTCTCCCCATGCAGGATACATCTATTCCGGCGTCGTTGCCGCGGCGGGATACCGCCAGGTTGATCCATCAACAAAGACGGTCTTTCTCTTAGGCCCCAGTCATCGTGTGCCTTTAAAAAACGTCTCCCTGCCTGATGTAGCGGCTTACCGGACACCCTTAGGGGAGGTGTCCGTGGCGGATGTCGCTTCAAAGCTGAAAGATTCCTTGTTGGTGGAACCGGTTCCCAGTGCTCACGAACGGGAACATTCCCTTGAGGTCCACCTTCCATTTTTACAAGTTCGTCTCAAGGACTTCAATATTGTTCCGATTTTGACAAACGGTGCAGATCCAAAAGCCCTTGCGGTCGCTATTGCTCCGTTTGTGGGGGAACACACGCTGGTGGTGGCAAGCACCGATCTTTCCCACTACTATGCGTATGACACGGCTCGATCTTTGGATGCCGTCTGCACAGGGGCTATCACGCGTTCGAACTTTTCCGACATGGCCTTATGCCAAGCCTGCGGAAAAGGCGCCGTTCTCACACTGATGCATCTTGCCGAGCTCAAAGGGTGGGAGGGGGTTCTGGTTGAATACAAGAATTCCGGTGATACTGCAGGGGACAAGGAGCGAGTGGTTGGCTATGCCAGCATAGCCTATCTAGATAGAAAGGAGATGTCACCCGCGATGAAAGACGAGTTGTCCCCACGGGATAAAGAAGCGCTTTTGAGGTTGGCCCGTTCCGCCATCAGGGCCAAGCTCGTGGAGGGCGCCACCGTGGAAAGACCGGAGCCGTATTCTCCGACCATGCTCGAGGAAAGGGGTTGTTTTGTCACGCTGCACAAAAACGGCCGGCTTCGGGGCTGTATCGGCTCCATCGAACCGGTGTCGCCGCTTGTGGAATGCGTGGAGGAAAATGCCGGAAGCGCGGCTTTTCGGGATCCAAGGTTTTCCGCGCTGCAAAAAGACGAGTTGTCCGAGATCGACATTGAAGTGAGTGTATTGACGGTGCCCACCCTTTTGTGTTTTGAGGATGGGGAAGACCTGAAAAGACAACTCAAGCCCCTGGTCCATGGGGTGATCTTGTCTCATGGTTCCAAAAGATCCACGTTTTTGCCGCAAGTTTGGAAGCAGTTGCCGGACAAAGAGGCCTTTTTGCAACAGCTTTGTCTTAAAGGCGGCATGTCTTCAACGGCCTGGCAAGACGTGAAGACCGAGGTGAGGGTATATGAAGCAGAGGTTTTTGGTGAGGAACCTGTGAGATAGGGAAAAAACATGCGCGTGGCCATGTACTATAACAATCAAGACATCCGGATTGAACAGATACCGGTTCCCAAGGTCGGTCCGGGTGAGTTGCTCATACGGGTGGAAGCCAGTGGTATCTGCGGCAGTGATGTCATGGAGTGGTATCGGATCAACAAAGCGCCTTTGGTTCTTGGGCACGAGATTGCCGGAGAAGTTGTCGATGTGGGAGAAGGCGTCAGTCGGTATGAAAAAGGAGATCGGGTGGTTGCCTCTCATCACGTGCCGTGCAACACATGCCGTTTGTGCCTCAAAGGTCATTATACGGTTTGTGATACGTTGCGAAAAACAAATTTCGATCCGGGCGGCTTTGCCGAGTACGTCCGGTTGCCGGCCATCAACGTGGATCGCGGAGTCTATCTGATTCCAGAAGGGGTTTCTTGGGAAGAGGCAAGTTTTGCCGAACCGCTGGCCTGCGTATTGCGGGCTCAGAGGACGGCAAAAATTGGACCGGGTGATACGGTAATCGTCATTGGGAGCGGCATGGCGGGCCTACTTCACATCCAACTCGCGTGTGCCATGGGCGCTACTTGCGTCATAGCCCTGGATATTAACGAAGATCGTCTTATCCTGGCGAGAAGACTCGGCGCAGACAGTGCCATCCATGCGGATACGGATGTTCCGTCCGAGTTGAGGAGATTGAACGACGGCCGACTTGCTGACAAGGTTCTGGTTTGCACAGGCGCCAAGTCTGCTAATGTACTGGCTTTGGGACTGGTCGAGCGTGGGGGCGTGGTGCTTTTCTTTGCTCCGACGGACCCCGGCGTGACGATCCCTGTTTCTATTAATGATGTGTTTTTTTGTCGTGATGTCAGCTTTATGACATCCTATGCCGGGAGTCCGGCGGATCACGTTGCGGCCCTGCAACTCATCCGTGCTCGACGGCTCGGTGTAAAAAAGATGATTTCTCATCGGCTGGGTTTGGAGGAAACCGGCAGGGGGTTCCGGTTGGTGGCAGAGGCCAAAGACTCGATGAAGGTGATTATCCAACCGCAACGATGACGGATTTGTAAAAATATCTTATATATTGAGCCTCGTCGAGCCGGGGCTTTTGCCGCGATGTTCAAGGAGATTGCCATGCCGGATGCAGGAAGAATCATGGATGCAAGAGAGGTGTCGGAGATGCCGCGTGAACGCGACAATGGTAAAACCAAGATGATCAAGGGAGCCGGGAACCTGGACTGGGGAATGCGCAATCGACTCTCCAGGCTCATCGGCGCCGACGGGCACTGTCAGTTTCTTCCCATAGACCACGGGTATTTTCAGGGCCCCACCAGATGTCTTGAAAGACCGGGCGAGACCATCAAAGCGCTCCTTCCCTATGCCGATGGGTTGTTTGTGACCCGAGGGGTATTGCGCTCCTGTGTGGATCCGGATGGCGATACTCCAATCATTTTGAGGGTCTCAGGGGGAACCAGCGTGGTCGGCAACGATCTGTCTGATGAGATTGTTACCACTTCCGTGGAAGAAATGCTGCGTCTGAACGTGGCTGCCGTGGGCCTTTCTATTTTTGTCGGCAGTGATTATGAAAAACAGACGCTCGAATCTTTGGCGTTGCTTGTTAACGAATGCGAGGACTATGGGATTCCCGTGATGGCCGTAACGGCGGTGGGCAAAGAGCTGGAAAAAAGGACCGCCCGTTATCTGGCGCTGGCTTGCCGTATTGCGGCGGAACTGGGCGCCAAGATCGTAAAGACCTACTACTGCCCGGAGGATTTCGAAAAAGTAATCAACGGATGCCCTGTGCCGGTCGTCATGGCGGGTGGGCCGAAATGTGAGACGGAACTGGAGGTATTTGAATTTGTCTATGACGGCATACAAAAGGGTGCTATCGGCGTGAACCTGGGCAGGAACGTGTGGCAAAACCCGCACCCTCCGGCGATGATGCGAGCCCTTAACGGGGTGGTGCACGACGGAATAACTCCTAAAGAGGCATACGATTTGTTCAGGGGTCTTCAGCAAGGCTGAGCGCAAACCCCATATCTTTTTAACGGGTGATCGGTATTGGAAAAATCGTTGAAAGGGCAACAGGACAAAGACACGTCAAAGACCGCAGAATTTGTTTGTCGTGATGGAATGCGCTTTGAAAAGACTCACTGCGGTTTGGTCTTTTTGCCCCGGTACCAACCTTGCCACCGCAAACATCATTGCAGTGATTGTATGGAATGTGCTTGGTGTAGTGATCCCCGGTGTGCGGTATGCCGCCACGAGAATGCACCGTGAAGCTTAGATCCAAAGCGCCGATTCTGAGAGACTGGCAAAGTCAGGCCCGCATGAGTACGGACCGTTCCGTGTCGCCGGAGGGAAGGCCCATATTGGTCGTCGAAGGCAAAGGTCCTGTGGAGCCTGCCGAGGCCTATGTCTTTGGGTATGAAATCACCGAGGCGACAACGGAAGAGTTGGAGCAATTGCGAGAGGGTCGATACGCCATCCCTTATATGGGGAAATAGCCTTTTTTGAGAACAAGAACGGCGTATTGTTCCAGCTTAGATTGCCTGGGACGTGGTCGACACACAATAATGCCGCAAGTTCATGATCGGTGCGGGCAAGGGCCGTCTAGTTTTCAAGAACCTGCCGTATGGTTTGGGACAGTTGTTTTGCAGAAAAAGGCTTTTGAATAAAGCCATTGCATCCTCGGGCCAATATTTCGCTGGCCTGACCCTCAATGCTGTAGCCGCTTGAGAGCAAGACTTTGACTTCCGGATGAATTTCCTTTATTTTGTCGTAAGTTTCACCACCGCCCATATCGGGCATGATCATGTCCAGAATGACCATGTCTATCTCTTGCTTGTTGTTCTTGTAGACTTCGACCGCCTCTCTGCCCGTCCTGGCCAGATAGACGTTGTACCCCATCTCCCGAAGGATTTCTTGACCGACCTCGATAATCATCTCTTCATCATCAACAAGTAGTATGGATTCTGTCCCAAGACTCAGTGTTGCAGGCGAGGCTATTTTTTCTTGCACATCCTTTTCCGATCTGGGCAAGAAGATACTGAAGGTTGTTCCCCTTCCTTTTTCACTGGATACGTCGATGATACCGCCGTGGTTTTTGATGATACCGTATGCGGATGCCAAACCAAGACCCGTGCCCCTGCTCATCTCCTTGGTCGTAAAAAAGGGCTCAAAAATCCTTTTTAGTGTTTCGTTATCCATACCCATGCCGGTATCTTTAATGGTTATGTTGACATATAGGCCCGGTTCTATGCCGAAGGGCAGCGCCTCCTCATGCCGAAGGTGCGTGTTTTTGGTTCGAAGCAACAGGGTGCCTCCTTCAGGCATAGCGTGCCAGGCATTGACGTAGAGGTTCAACATCACCTGTTCTATTTGGCCCCGGTCCGCCTCTACTGTCCATATTTCCCCGTCAAAGTCCGTGTGGATCATGATTTCTTTTCTGGTTCTTCCAAACATCCGGGCGGTCTTATCAATCAATGTGTTCACGTCAGTGGGCTTGACCTCATACTTGCCTCCTCGTGCGAAGCCCAGCAACTGTTTGGTAAGGTTGGCGCCGCTTTCAACGATGTTTTCTATCCCCTTCAGGTGTTCGTAGTGGAAATGATCTCGATCAATGTTTAAAAACATCAATGATGTTCGACCCTGAATTCCCATGAGAAGATTGTTGAAGTCATGGGCGATTCCTCCCGCGAGGGTTCCTATGGCCTCCATTTTCTGGGCTTGGGCAAGCTGGGCTTCAAGTTTCTTTTGTTCGGTAATATCTCTGAACATTCCTACCATCCCGACGACTTTTCCAGTTGCGTCCAGGTTGGGCGCGCCGCTCATACTGAATAGTCGGGACGAACCATCCTTGTGGACGAGGGGGCAGGACGCATCACTGATTGTTACCCCTTGTTTTTCCACTTTTTTTAAGATGTTGAGACATTCTTCGGCGACTTCTTGTAAGGCGAAGTCCGCAAAAGTTCGACCTATCACCATTTCTGCCGAGTGTCCCAAAATCCTCTCCCATGCCGGATTGACGTATGTAAACGAACCGTCCAGGTCCACTGTGTAAATGATGTCGGGAGAATTTTTCACCAAATACTGATAGCGTCTTTCAGACAATTGCAACTTCCCGTTGATGACTGTATATTCTTCTTTCAGTTTTTTTTGCTCGACAGCATTTTCGACTCTTTTTACCAACTCATCAAACTCAAAGGGTTTCCTGAGATAGTCATGGGCCCCTCTTCTCAAGGATTCAATGGCGGAGTCCATAGAGGCATGCCCCGTGATGACGATGACCAACGAATCCAACTGGTGCCGTTTTATGTGGTCCATAATATCCAGACCGTTCATGTCGGGCATGACTATGTCGAGCAGCACCAGGTCAATGTTTCGTTCTCCCAGCCATCTCAAGGCCTCCTGACCACTGTAGGCCGTCTGGGTTTTATAGCCTTCATTGCTCAGCAGGACCTCGAGGCTGTCACACATGCGGGGTTCATCATCGACAATCAGAATTTTCGGTCTGTAGGACATCGCCATCTCCACCAATAAAGCGTTTTGGTTTGCAATTACGGATGCATCAAGCAAAAAGAGTTCACATTATTGTTACTCACGCGGTCCCGGATCTTGAATTAAAAGACAATGCGCATCTTTGAATTTGTGAACCGAAGGACTAGGTTGTCTGCCTTGGTCCGACCGGAAGGACGATTTTGAAGCTTGTGCCTGCCTCTGCACCGCTATGGCAGGTAATCGTGCCTTTGAGTTCGTTGATGATGCTATATGCTACGGAGAGCCCCAGGCCGGCATGTTCTCCGCTTTTTGAGGTAACGAAAGGTTCAAAGATCCTTGCCCTGACGGCTGCCGGTATTCCGGGTCCCGAGTCGCTGATACAGATCTCAACCATGTCTTTTTTGGCCAGTATCTTGTTTGTTGCATCCATGGGGGTTTTCGGCGTGTGGGCTGTCGAAATCACGAGTTTGCCGCCTTCGGGCATAGCCTCTACTGCGTTTTTGATAAGGTTGATGAAAACCTGTTTTAGGGTGTCTTTTTCCGAAAAGATGGTTGGCAATGAAGGTTCCAGGTCGAGACGTGTTTCGACCTTAGACTCGAGCATGAGTGGCTCTTGCATAATCTTTACAAGATCCGACAACAATGCGTTGACATCTACCGGTTCTGTCTGTTTGGCTTCGGGTTCGGAAAAATCCGACAGCCTGTTCACAATAAGGGAGACGCGGTCAAGTTCTTCGCTGATGATCTTAAGCTCTTCCTGGACGGGGTCTTGGCTGGGCAATTTGAGGCCGAAGATTTTCACGTAGTTTTTGATGATACCCAAAGGGTTGTTGACCTCATGAGCCACTTTTTTGGCAATAGCAGAGGCCGCCGCCAGACGCTCGGCCTGAACAACCTTTGCCTGAGCCCGCCTTACCCTGTCGGCATATAAGGCCAAAGCAGACTGCCTCGCAAAAAGGGTCAGCAAGTTTATTCGTTTAATCAACGCGGCAAAGCCGGCGGTGCCGACTGCCAAAATGATGACTCCTACGATCTTGTCGTGAACGTTCATGGGCAGGCACAAGATGCCTTCTTCGTCCAGCAACCGCACAATCTGTCGGTCAAGGATAGTCAGTTTACCCTTCTTAAAATGGCCGAATGAATCCAGAGGCCTTTTTTGCTCCAGGCATTGTACGGGAAGACAATGCCCGGTTTCCAGTGAGATCGCGATTTCTTTGGCCAGGGTGTTCCGGGGAGGATTCAAACCACCTTTGCCCACCAAGACATTTTCGTCGGCGTGGTGCAGCAAAAACAACACATCATGCACATCAAAGAGAACCTGGATGCCCTGTTTGACAATAGTCAGGATCGCATTTTCGCCCGAGGCGTCCAAAAGATTCTGAAGTGTCCCCTGGAGCAAGGAGACGTCTCGGACGTTGCGAAGCAAGTCTATCTCCTTTTCATGTTCCGCGCCTTCCGAGTCGGTCGGAGATTGAATCTCGATTCCGAGGGAACGGGCGACGCCGTCAACATGTTCTTTGCCCCGGACAAGCAATGTCTTAACATCTGAGGGGGAAAAACCGAACACGGCCTCTGCGGCGGTGTTGCATAGGACATTATCGTCTCCCATGGAATGGGTGCTCAACAAGTTTGCCAAAAAGACAATCTTAACCAAGGGCAGCGCGTCCAGAATTTTTTCGGTGGGCTCATGGTGGAACAAAACGGCATCCGCTATGAAGGACTGAAGGTGCCAACGCTCGATCGTCCAAGCCCCAACCGCGGAGTGGGTGGCCCCCAGACGTCTTTGTTCTTGCTCCAACAAGGATGCCTTGTCTTCCGACGAACGCAAGACTTCTGCGTAATCCTTAGGGAAATTGACCCAAAGGACCAACTTGCCAATGTCGTGGAGGAGTCCCGACAGAAAAGCCTCGTTGGGGGCGTTGTAGGAGGTTTTTTTTGCGATTAATTCGGCCAGGGTGGCGCAAAATAAACAATGATACCAGAACCGCTTGAGATTGAAAATACCATCCCCTTTGGTTGTGGAAAAAACCTGGGAGACCGCCGCGCTTACGGCAATGTTCTTAACGGCTTCCGTGCCCAATAAAAGCAGGGCCTGCTCAACGCCGGTCACCCGAATTGGGAGGCCGACATACGCCGAGTTCACCATTTTCATGACCTTGGCACTTAACGAGGAATCCTTGTCAATAATTCTAGATATTTCTGAAATAGTCTTGTCTGAGGCATTGCAGGCCTCAATAAGCTTCAAAAGGATATGGGGAAGCGTTGGGAGGTTCTTAGATGTCTTTATTTTGTCGAAGAGTGGACCCGAAGGTGGTTTCATTCATCAATACCGTGAAAAACGGGGCTGATTGTCCGTGCCCAATACAATATACTATCCAACCAACGGTGATATGTCAAACTTTTGAGGCGAGGACAGCAAATTCCGGGGACAGGAAGCAAAAGACGGCCCCTTGATGCCGCGGCAAAAACCGGAGGCACCTCATCTCGCCGGAAGAGCTGCATTGCCGAGCAACTGAAGGGTATTGCCAGCCCGGAGCACAGGATCATTCCGGGCGGGCATGTGGGGATTGTTATGCTCTACCCGAGCTTTGTCATCAATTCTTCCGTCACTTCTTTGACACTCGGCGCTCCGTCAAGGGTGATGTATTTCATGTTTCCATCTTTTTCCGCGAGGTCCTTGAAGTAGTACGCGGCGGCCAACGTGCCTGTGTCGGTATCGTAGTAAATGTTGTGTCGTTTGTTGATGGCCTCTTCGTCCTGATCATCCGAACGGGTGGTCAGTGCGCCTCCGCAAACACGGCACTTGTCGCCATCGGGTTTGATGGCATCGATGAATATGTTGTTGGGATGGTTGTTGTCATTGGCACAAAGTCGCCGGCCCATGATACGTTTTTTGGCAATTTCCCGGTCCAAAAGGACCTCCACCACAATATCCAGTCCCATTCCGGCGGCTTTCAGGGCCTCATCCAGCCGAACGGCTTGTTCTTTACTTCGGGGGAATCCATCTAACAGCCAGCCGTTTTTGCAGTCGTCTTTTTTTAATCGCTCTAAAATCATGGGAATGGTGATCTCGTCAGGGACCAATTCGCCGCGATCTATATATCCCTTTGCTTTCATGCCAATGTCCGTTTGGTTCTTGATGTTTTCCCGGAATATGGCGCCTGATTCGATGTGGGGTAGATTGTATTTTTCTTTGAGGATAGCCCCTTGGGTTCCTTTACCGCTGCCGTTTGGCCCAAACATCAAAACTTTCATTCAATTCTCCTTTCTGGTACTTTTAATAAACGCATTGTATAGATGCGCGTGCAGTGTCCGCCCTACAGCCATGTTCTGCGCGGTGGCCGAAAGCCTTGGTGACTTGACGCACACTGGTGCCTATAAGAATTCGGTCTGTTTGTCAAGTGCTTTGACCATGCCGTGCAGATTCTCCTTGACACAAGGCGGCAATGGGACTAAAAAGAATAGTTTTAAAAAAAAGACAGAGGTAAAGACGAAAAACATGATGAAAAAGTACACCGCCATACCAAAAGAAGTGAAGAGGAAATGGTTTGTCGTAGATGCGCAGAGCCGTGTCTTAGGCAGGCTTGCCAGTTTTGTGGCCACGCGCCTTTACGGCAAGCACAAACCTATCTTTACGCCCTCTGTGGATACGGGAGACCATATTGTGGTTATCAATGCTGCCAAAGTCACCCTTACGGGAAAAAAGTGGGATGAAAAGATGTACCACCGACATAGTGGCTACCCGGGAGGTCTGAAATCAAGGTCTGCCAAGCAGCTCTTGCAGAAGCGGCCCGGAGATCTGGTTGAGCATGCTGTTCGTGGAATGCTGCCAAAGAACAGGTTAGGGCGTAAGATGCTGAAGAAATTGAAGGTTTATGCCGGCCCCGATCATCCTCACGAAGCGCAGAAGCCGGAAGTATTGCAATTCTAATTTTTTAGGAGTGTTTGATGGCAAACGGATACTATGGCACGGGAAAACGAAAAACAGCGATAGCCAGAACGTGGCTTAAGCCCGGAAACGGGGCTATTACCATTAACGAAAGACTGATTGACGATTATTTTGGCAGGGAAACAGCCAAAATGATCGTGGAGCAGCCGCTCGTTTTGACCGATACTTATGGGAGTTACGACGTGAATGTCAATGTCTGCGGCGGTGGGATTTCCGGACAGGCTGCTGCCATCAGACACGGTATTACCAGGGCCTTGCTGCAGGTCAACCCTGAATTTAGGCCAATCCTGAAAAAAGCCGGTTTCGTGACCCGTGATTCCAGAATTAAAGAAAGAAAGAAATACGGGCAAAAAGGGGCTCGTGCCCGCTTCCAGTACTCTAAACGGTAGCAGGCATACAAGGAGCCTCCGACATTCGACAGAGGGGCTGCCTGAGACAAGCAGCGGGCTTTTTGAACCGTGGGTTTTGCCCGGGGTTTTTTGTCGGTTTGGTTTGACAGTGCGTTTGAAGTAGGGGGGGTGCATCGATCGTGGCCAAGGAAGAACCCATTGAGGTGCGGGGCAAGGTGATTCAAGACATGTCCCATGGAACCTATAAGGTGGAACTGGAAAATAAGCATCAGATTCTGGCGCACCCATGCGGTAAGATGCGGAAATATTCGATTAAGATTCTGCCCGGAGACATGGTTACCGTGGAGCTTTCACCCTACGACTTATCGCGAGGCAGAATCACCTACCGGTATAGTGGTCGTTAGAAACCGGCGACAATTCAGGCCGGTCGGTCCGGGCTTCCCGTTGTTTTTCCTTTTTTGTGTTTTCCGCTCATTTCTCCGTATGCACCGTCCTCTGGTCAAGATTGCTCCTTCAGCCGGGGCTTTTTGCATCTCAGTTCGACCAAACTTTTTGTTGTTTCAATTTGTGAGCACCATCGGGGGCTAAAATGGCCTCCGCCGATTCGTGACAACAGGCGGGCGGCCGGGAGGAGACTCATGGGTATTCGGGCGAGGGCAGCGGTCATCGGCGCTACGGGATATGCCGGGGCGGAGCTGGTAAGAATTCTGTCAGGCCATCCTCATGTACACTTGACGATGATTACCTCCCGACAACATGCCGGAGAGCTTTTTTCAAACATCTATCCATCTATGGGGGGCATTGTCGACCTGCGATGCGAAGGGTTTGATGAAAAGGCCGTCGCGGAAAACGTTGATGTGGTTTTCACCGCTCTTCCTCACAAAGCCTCCATGGAAATAGTGCCGGGTCTTTTGGCCCGGGGCAAGAGGGTTATTGATCTGAGCGCAGACTTCAGGTTCAAGAATCCAAAAACTTACGAGACGTGGTACGAAAAACACCAGGCCAAGGACTTACTTCGGTCGGCCGTGTATGGCCTTGCCGAGATTTATGGAGACGATATCCGAAAGGCTTCGCTGATTGGAAACCCCGGCTGTTACCCGACCAGTGTCCTTTTGCCTCTTGTGCCCTTGGTCAGGGAGTCTTTTGTTGATACGGAAAACATTGTCGCCGATGCCAAGTCAGGCACCAGCGGGGCTGGTCGAAAGGTCAGCCTGGACACCCATTTTTGTGAAGTGAATGAGGGGTTTAAAGCTTACAGTGTGGATCAGCACCGACACAACCCGGAAATGGACGAGGTATTGAGTCTTTTTTCCGGTCAGAATGTTCACATCACCTTTGTTCCTCATCTGGTGCCCATGACACGGGGGATGTTAACCAGTATTTATGTTGGGCTGAAGAAGCCTGTCTCTTTAGAAGCGGCGACGGCATGCCTCAAGAGTTTTTATTCTGAAAAACCTTTTGTCCGTATCTGTTCTCCGGGCAGGTTTCCGAACACCATGCACGTCAAAGGCACGAATTATTGTGACATTGGGCTGAAAGTCACCGGGGATGCCAAGCGAATAGTGGTGGTGTCTGCGATCGACAATCTGGTCAAAGGGGCCTCCGGTCAAGCGGTGCAGAACATGAATATTATGTTTGGGTTCGAGGAGACGGCAGGGCTGGACCAAGTTCCTTACCCCTTGTAGTGACATGAGACGGAGTGCGCGATCGGCATGCCGCCAAGGAGCGGCCGACCACTTGTGCTTCATTGTGGCATGTTAACTTTTTCATGAGCTATAGCAAGCGGATCGACAGCAAACAACAAAAATAAGGTTCATCCG
>CAYSGJ010000002.1:0-58623 GCA_964430705.1 uncultured Desulfobacterales bacterium
ATTGATTGAAGGATAATATTTTATAATTTAACCTACGTCCCCAAGCCCATTTTATAATTTAACCTACGTCCCCAAGCCCACATTTGAAATTGATTGAAGGATAATATTTTATAATTTAACCTACGTCCCCAAGCCCATACGTCCCCAAGCCCATTGCAGTGCTGCTTCTCGGCAGCGGTATCAATGACGGCGCTTTCTGCCATGCGTTTTGAAGTGCTGCTGGGCCTGGTACATGAAAGTCCTAAGTGCCGCCTCTCGGCCGGGCTGAAAGGTACCATCATAAGCGGCATCCAGATAAGGAATTCTTTTGCGGTTGATGATGGGTTTTATGACGGAAGACGTGATAGTGCTCGGCATACACGTAAAAGGATACACATTAACCACGCCGTTGAAGCCTTCTTTCACATATTCCATGATTCCGGCAATGCTCAAACAGGCCTCTGTGCCCACATCAAACGAATAGAGATCGCTTTTTTTCAGGATACCGTCCAGACGGCTCACCCGATGTTCGGAAGCCACGTCAAGTCGCGACTGTACCCTTTTGTAGACCTGACAACGTCTTGCATACTGGTACAAGAGGTCGCCCCCGAAACGAAGAATCTGTCTTACATAGTCTTTTGCTTTGTCAAACCGAAGCAACCTCAGGCTTCTGCGCAATCCTTCTCTGGCCTGCCTCACCTTATCATAAGTGGTATAATCCACCCACTCGGTAACGGAGGCGTTCACCACCTCGGCGCCGTATTGTTCCAGCATCCTGATAATATCCTGGTTGGATCGGACATGGGTCCGCAGATAGATTTCTCCCACGATTCCGATCAGCGGTTTTGGACCTATAGATGGGTCAACAATGCGTTTGCCCTGGTCCACCACCGCCTCAAGATCCGCTAGAATAGCCTCAAAATCTTTCTTGGCGCCGTTTGTTTCAAAAGATCGGGCCATCGTTTGCAAGGCCTTCTCGATATACACATCAGTCATTCCCGGCGCCCGCTCGTAGGGCCGGATACGCCACAACAGCCGGTCCAGGATATCTCCGACCACCACAGAAACATAAGCCACTTTACGCAAATCCCCGGCCTGTTCCCCGTCGATCATGCCCTGTAACGAATACGAATTGTCCGACGTAAGCGAGCCTATCCTCAATTGTCTCAACTCTGGAAACGTATCGAGCGCTATGCGTTGGTATTTGTTATACATGCCGAAACGGCAAGGACCGGAGGCCTCCGGCATAAAGTAGATATAGTCCGCAGGATTGAAGTCCGGACCGAGTTTTTTTTGCTCTTGTCTGACAAAATGAAGAATATCGCCCATGGTGACTTGACAGGGGAAACACTCCTTGCCTGAAGTGAATTCCTTGCCCAGATCCAACCCCTGATACGTTTCCATCACCAAGGCGTTGATCCCAAAGCCTCTGCAAGCACCGGCAAGGAGATGGGCCCCCATCCGATTCATTTCAGGGATCAAAAACTTCTTGTTTCTAAGATTGAACTGTCCGACGTTTTTGGATAGCGAATGAAACGTCAGCCGGCTCGCCGCATCCATATCTTCCTCGCTGGTTGACTGCCCTGAAAATGCATTGCCCCGGATGTGCCACAACCTATACCCATAAGGGGCAGCATTCAACGGCATGGGTTATTCGCAATGGGTTGCCGGACGCCGATTTACTTCACGGTCGCCCGGAATGACTCCTCATTGAAGCTTCAGATTAGTTGGCCAGTTTTGCATTGGCAAAACCATGTATTCTATTCTTTTGCATGGTGTTTTCCATGACGTTTTTAAACGCTTCGAGGCGGGTCATCATCCCGGCCACCGCGCTATGTTCGTCCAATTCCAGGATAAGATACGGCCTTTGGCCCATGATATATTTATAAAAGTGTTCGAGGAAAGAATCCGCCCCGCAACTGAAATTGGTAATGTGAAGCCCGAAGTAGTTGGGATGAGCCTTTATCCATTTGGCTGTCCTGAGAATCTGGGCGCCCAAGCCCCAATACATGGACGGAAAATCCGATAGATCCACCGAAGAAACGTCCACAAAATCCATGGGCAAGGCCGACACACCGATTTTTGCGAGATTGTGCCCAAGCCTTAAATTCAGCCTTTCGTCATACAAGTTGTACGGCCGTCCGGTCACCACAACCAGCGGCGTATCGGTGCCGTGGGCATCGGTAATCCGGCTGCCCTGTTCATGCAAGTGTCGGCACCATCTTTCGTGCCTTTCCTGAGCATACAGCAAGGCCGAAAGGATTCTTGCCCGTCCCACCCCGAGTTTCGGCGTCATCGTTTCAGACAGAGCCAGCGCCAAGGTTTCCGGATCTTGCTTGAAATGCAGGACAGGACGCAACACCTTGCTTTTGTCCAAATTAAGGGCCACTTCCACCATGTAAGAGTTTGATTGCACAAGCGGACAATAGAACCCCGTCTCGTCGTCCCGGGGCGTGGACATGTCGACCAAAACGGGCAGAAACAGATATCTTGTTTTTCCGGCGATCCATTTTACATGGCCGTGGGCAACCTTGACGGGATAACAGGTTTCGGCCTTCATGGCTTCCACACCCATGCCGGACATGGTGGTGTTGGTCGGCGGGGTCAGCACCAGTCTGAAACCAAGCTGTTCAAAAAAATGGGCCCATAACACCGCCGTATGCACCGTATACAAAGATCGTTGCATACCCACCGTCGGGCGTCCGTCAACTTCTAATACCGGCTCATCTTTTAACTCTTCGTAAACCCCCGACATGTGCGTTTTCCAGATAAGGTCTCTGAAATGAAAATAGTTTTCTTTTCTATCACCCTTGAGCCCCGTGGCCTCGTATCGACCGCATTCACCTCCCCAGATGCTTTTGCGACCGTCGAAACTGTATACTTTCAGCTTGCATTGATTGTGGCAATTGGGATCTGCTCGGCACACCTTCTCCTGATAGGCCATTTGATCGTCAATAGCGCTGTCAAGCCCGCGAAATGCGCTCTGCGCCCGGCCTTCGCCCTGCATCTTTTCGTGAACGCTGATGGCCGCCCCGAAAGCGCCAAGCACTTCCCGGTGCCTGGGCACGACGAGGGAATGCCCCAGAACATTTTCAAAAGCCGCCACCACGCCCTTATTAAGGGATGGTCCCCCAAGAAACATGACTTTTTGACCAATCTTCCTCTTTCCCACCACCCTGTTCAGGTAATTATGGACGATGGCGTAACAAAGACCGCCAATGAGATCAGTCTGCGGAACCCCTTTCTGATGATAGGACACCAGATCGGATTCCATAAACACGGTGCATCTTTCCGCCAGTTTCACGGGATGCTCGGAACCCAGGGCGATTTTCTCAAACTCATCAACAATATTGATCCCGTACTTGTTCGCCAGTTCATGCAGGAAACTGCCGGTGCCTGCCGCACACACCTTGTTCATATCAAAATCCAGAGGATGCGCGTTGGCAATACAGATATATTTCGAATCCTGCCCCCCGATCTCAAAAATCGTATCAACGGCATGGTCAATCTCAACCGCGCCTCTGGCATGCGCGGTAATCTCGTCAATAACCAGATCGGCGTTGAGGAAGTCCCCGACCACATGCCTTCCTGAACCGGTGGCGGCCGTTCCCACAATATCAATCTTTTCACCCATTTCTTCGCGAATCTCCCGCAACAGCCTCTGTGTGACCTCGACGGGTTTGCCTTGCGTATGCATATAGCTTTTATGGATGATTTCGCGGTCCGGATTGATCAAGGCATGCTTGGTTGTCGTCGAGCCGATATCAATGCCCAAATAGGCCGGCATCTTTTTATGGAAAAACCTTTTTTGAATCGCATTATCTTCCGGGAAGACCGTCTTTTTCAGTTCCAGCTTCGCCGCCAAGGGAAGATCACGTATCGGATCTTCCACCACGGCCATGCACCGGTGCATATCCGGTCGGTTCTCAACGCCCAGATCAAGTGCCTGAAGCGCCACCCCCAGCGCACCTGTGGAGGTATTGTACCGGGGTACGATCAGCTCCGGAAAATAGGCCCTCAAAGCACGAACCTGAAGCGGATTCATCGACAGTCCGCCTATAAAGACCATGGGGCTTTCGAGGGTCCGATTCGACACAATGGTACTGATATAGTTTCTGGCATTGCCCACATGGAGACCGTAGATGATATCCTCAAGCCTTTCCCCCTTGTTTTGCAGGTGTATCATATCGGACTTGGTGAAAACCGTGCACCTGCATGCCACATTGGCCGGGCTATCGCTGTTCAGACCGAGAGCAATGAAGTCAGCCAGAATGTGGTCGATCTGGTTTTGGGATATGTCCACTTTCTTAGCGTACATGGATGTGGCCAGCCGTTGAGCCTGTTGATCGATAAAAGACCCCGTTCCCGATGCGCAGGGCCCGTTCGTCTCAAAAAAATCCAGATCCCAACCGTCTGCCTGATGGGAAATCTGGAACAAGGCCGTTTCCTGACCGCCCATGCCGACAATCGTTCTCACATTCGGCGTGACGTGTATGGCGCCCAACACCTGGCTGATGGTTTCAAATTCATAAAACCCGCCGATTTTGTTGCTGATCTTTCGACCGTGATTTCCCGTAAAGGCAACCGCTTTGATGTTGTCTCGGCCCAGTTCCTCATAGAGTCGGTGAATCAACTCCAAGACCCCTTGTTCCACCCTGCCGAAATGTCGCGTATACGGCGATTCGTAGACAATGTCCGCGGTTTCGCTGACAACAACGCAATTCAGACTTACGGAACCGGCGTCAATGCCCACGTAATGCCTTCCGGCGCCTTCTTTTCTATTCCCAGCCATGGTTGCTGCTCCTGTCGGGATTCATGACTACTTTCAATGTAAATAAAAAGGCGGGGATGCGTTGCCCGTTCCACAGGTTCCCGACACCGAAGACACCGTTTATCGGATTGGATATCGGAAATGCGTCATGCCGACCGCAACATCGTCATAAACCGCCTGGGGTCGGCATGCATTTTTTATCCCCTCAAAGATCCATCTGTCAAGGGATATGGCAACACCCGGATCCGGGCGTTGCCGCATTGAAAAGAGACCAGGAGACGCCCGCGGATTGTTTCCTGCTTTTAAAGGCTTTTTTTAGGGGCGGGACTCCAGTGGCTCAATCTTTTCCGGGGGTGATTGCCCGGCGGATCCGGCAGGATGGTTTGTTGGGCACTAAAAAGACAATTTTTGGGGGGTTTCGGGTCTCTAAGGCCGATTGAAAACGCATTAAGGATATTTTCCAACCAGAACCACCACCGAGCGCGAATGAATCTCATACCTGTGTTGATCTTCCAGGCACGGCTCTCGCCCTTGTTCGCAGATATCGTCGGGACTTGCCAGTGCCGTATCTATGGCCCGAAACCAGCGCCTGTTTCCCGTCAACGGCGGCAATCCCAATGCCAGGGGTTCCCAGTAGGCATTGGCGGATATGTATATGTCGGTGATTTTCGAAGGATCGTTCGGGGCCTTTTCAGAAATCTGAACAGCGATATTCCTGGATTCGAAAGACCAATCAGCCTCGTAAGGGATTATTCCGTGCCAAGTCACCGTAAAACCCGGTTCGCCCGCTCGGTCCGTGAAGCTTTGGTGTCTCAAGCTAAGATGACTTTTTCGAAATGTGATGAGCAGCTTGAAAAATCGGAACAACTCAGCGTTGCTTTTCGCCGCCGCCCAGTCAATCCAGCTTATTTCGTTATCCTGACAATACGAGTTGTTGTTCCCAAGCTGGGTCCTGCCCATTTCGTCTCCCGCCAATATCATAGGAACACCCCTGGAAAGCAACAACATGGCGGCAAGATTTTTAACCTGGCGGCGACGTATCATTTCAATTTGTTCAAAAAAAGATTCGGAATCACTGTCGCCCCTGCTTGTTGGAACAGGCCCTTCCCATCCGCAATTCCAACTCGCGTTGTCATCGGCGCCGTCTTTGCCCGCCTCACCATTGGCTTCATTATGCTTTTCATTGTATGATACCAGATCGGCCAGTGTAAAACCGTCGTGACAGGTGACAAAGTTAATGCTGTGATGGGCGCCCATTCCGTTTCCGTGGTAGATGTCGGGACTTCCCATCAACCGAGCGGCCAGCGCGCCAACCATCCCCGGATCACTTTTTACGAACCTTCTGACATCGTCCCTGAATTGGCCGTTCCATTCCGCCCAACGGCCCCAGGCGGCAAAAGTTCCCACCTGGTAGACCCCGCCGGCATCCCATGCCTCGGCAATGAGTTTGGTGTCGCCCAACACGGGATCCGAAGCAATCCTTTCTAAAAGCGGGGGATTTGCCAGAACGGCGCCGTCTTGTCCCCTTCCCAAAATCGACGCGAGATCGAATCTGAATCCGTCTACATGCATTTCCGTGACCCAGTACCGTAGCGCGTCAAGAATCATATCTCGCACCACCGGGTGATTGCAATTGAGGGTATTCCCACATCCCGAATAGTTGTGATAAGCCCCTGTTGCGGGGTCGATCATGTAATATACGGCATTGTCCAGGCCGCGAAAGGAAAGCGTCGGTCCCCGTTCATCCCCCTCTCCCGTATGATTGAACACCACATCAAGGATAACTTCAATACCTGCGCTGTGCATGGCTTTTACCATGGATTTGAACTCAGTAACCTGAGCGCCGTTTTGGTTATTTGCAGCATAAGAGGCCTTTGGAGAAAAAAAAGCATTGGAGTGGTAACCCCAGTAGTTCAAAAGCGGCTCTCCGGTCAGGGGGTTGGTTCTATCGTTTTCCGTTTCGTCAAATTCATTGACCGGCAGCAATTCCACCGCCGTAATGCCCAAGTCTTTTAGATAAGGAATTTTCTCGATCAAACCGGCGTAGGTGCCGGAATGGGCGACACCGGAGGATTCGTGCCGGGTAAAGCCGCGGACATGAAGCTCGTAGATGATCGTGTCCGCAAGCGGAATATTCAACGGTTGGTCAAATCCCCAGTCAAACCCATTGTCCACTACCAGGCAGCGATATTGTCCGCCCCGAGATCCGGAAGCGCGCCCATGGTGTTTGTCTACGGTTTTCCCCCACTCTTGTCCCCCGGACAACGCCTTGGCATAAGGATCAGCAAGAACCTTGGACACATCAAATCGGTGAATATGCGGCCGATCATTAGGCTGACGGTCTATCCTGTAACCGTACTCGATGCCGGGATCCAGTCCCCCGATAAAGGCGTGCCAGGTATAACCGGTCTTGTTGAATCGGAAATCCAGAGGGAATTCCGCAACGGGATCCTGCCTGCCGGGAATAAACAATACCAGGGTGACCGAGGTGGCGTTCTTGGAAAAAACCGCAAAATTAATACCGCCGCGCTTCAGGTTGGCGCCCAGGGGAAGAGGACTGCCTCGGGAGACTTTAAAATCTTCTCCGACCATGTCCAGAAATCTCTTCTCAAGTCTTTTCTTGTTTGCCGTCATGTTTTACCGCAATACGGCCGTGGCTGTCGCCCTCACACAGCCCGGATCTAAAAACCGCTACAAAACGGGCCGGATGTTCCAAATGTCTTTGGCATATTGGGCGATGGTTCGATCAGAAGAAAACTTGCCGGCACGAGCGACATTGAGAATCGCCTTGTTGGCCCAGCCGGAACAATCAACGTATTGCTGCGAAGCTTTCTCCTGGGCCTCAAGATAGGATTGAAAGTCCGCCAAATGAAAATAATAGTCTCCATGCGTTAAAATGCTGTCGTAAATGGGCTTGAACAAACCGGGGTCGTCCGGACAGAACATATCGGACGCCAAGGCGTCCATGACCCGCTTGATATTCGAATTCTGATGGTAGTATGCCCACGGATCATAGCCGCCGCCGTTTCTCAGGGTCTTGACGTCCTCAATACTGAGCCCGAATACGAACATATTGCCTTCGCCCACCTCTTCCAATATTTCCACATTTGCCCCGTCAAGAGTACCGATGGTCAGCGCGCCGTTCATGGCAAGCTTCATGTTGCCTGTGCCCGAGGCCTCCATTCCCGCTGTTGAAATCTGCTCGCTCAGGTCTGCTGCAGGAATGATGGTTTCGGCCAACGATACCCTGTAGTCAGGTACAAAGACTACCTTCATCCGTCCTTTGACCTGCTTGTCTTTGTTGACGACCTCGGCAACACTGCATATCAATTTGATGATCAGCTTTGCCATAACGTATCCGGGCGCTGCTTTGCCGGCAAACAAGTAGGTTTTGGGCGCCGTCAATTCCAAGCCGTCTTCCACCACGCAACGGTACTGATGGATGATATGGAGTATGGCGAGAAGCTGGCGCTTGTATTCATGGATTCTCTTTATCAGAACATCAAAGAGGCTCTCGGGATCCGCCTGAACCCGTGCCGTGCCCAGAATCTCCCGCGCAAGTCTTTCCTTGTTGCGCTTTTTGACATCCAAAAACTTTCTTTGAAAAGCGGCGTCGCCGGCATATTTTTCCAAGCC
Source organism: uncultured Desulfobacterales bacterium (assembly GCA_964430705.1). GTDB lineage: Bacteria > Desulfobacterota > Desulfobacteria > Desulfobacterales. The sequence continues at coordinate 8,387 of CAYSGJ010000002.1, forward strand.
TCTCAGTTTTTCAAGGTCTGTAATCCATGCGTCGCCAATCGTCTCCGTGATCAATGCAGACAGCTCGGGATTTGACTTTAACAGCCAACGCCTTTGTGTCACGCCGTTTGTCTTGTTGTTGAACTTATGCGGCCACAACCGGTAGAAATCCGGCACCAAGGACGTTTTCACAAGCTCCGAGTGCATCGCGGCCACGCCATTTACGGAATGGCTTCCGACAATGGCAAGATGAGCCATGCGCACCTGTTTCGTGTCGCCTTCCTCAATAATGGACATCCTTCGCACCCTGTCCGTATCGCCGGGCCAGCGCTTGGAAACGTTTTCCAGAAACCGGCGATTGATCTCATAGATAATCTGCAAGTGCCTGGGAAGAACGGTTTCAAGCAATGAAACAGGCCACTTTTCCAGCGCCTCCGGCAGCAGGGTATGGTTGGTATAACCCAAGGTGGCCTGAGTTATTTGCCATGCACTGTGCCAATCCAAGTCGTGCTCGTCTATCAGGGTTCGCATGAATTCAGCGACGGTGAGCGCAGGATGGGTATCATTGAGTTGAATGGCCACTTTTTCCGCAAAAGCATGCAGCGTTTCATGACTTTCCAGATATCTTCTCACGACATCCCTGACCGCACAGGCCACGAGAAAGTACTCTTGGACCAGCCGGAGTTCTTTACCCGATGCAACGGAATCGGATGGATACAAGACTTTGGATATGGTCTCTGAAGACATTTTCTGTTCAACGGCGGAAAGATAATCGCCTTCGTTAAAGATCCGGATATCAAATTCATCTGAAGACCTTGCCGAGAAGAGCCTCAGGTAATTGACCGTCCGCCCTCCGAATCCGACAATGGGCACGTCGTGCGGCACGCCGATGAGCATCTTCCAGTCCATCCACATAGGATTGTCTTTTCCGGACCTGTCCGGCAGGTTCTCTATTCTACCGTAGACCGGCACAATACACGCCCTGTCGGGACGTTCAATCAACCATGGATTATCCTGGCTATACCAGTGATCCGGCCGTTCTTTCTGAAACCCGTTTTCAATTTCCTGTTTAAAAATACCGAACTCATAATTGATTCCATACCCGTAGCCAGGCATTCCCAGTGTTGCCAAGGAATCCAGAAAACAAGCGGCGAGGCGCCCCAACCCGCCGTTTCCAAGGGCGGCGTCAAGTTCGTCGGCCTTGATTTCTTCCAGGTCGATGCCCATGGCGCCCAAAGCCTCGCTCGCCAATTCAACCATTCCCAGGTTATGCAGATTGTTCCCCAAGGCCCTTCCCATCAGAAATTCCATAGAAACATAGTACAGCCGTTTGGCGTCTTGTTTCTTGCATCGCTCATTGGTGGTCAGCATGGCATCGATGAGCCGCTCTCTCACAGCAAGGGCGACCGCCTTGTACTGATCCCGTTTCGAAGCAGCCGCGAAGGCCTTTCCAGTCGAATACTTGATGTGGTAAAAGACCGATGCCTGGAAGTCCTGCAAGGCCCTTTTCGACGTTTTAATCTTTTTCATGCTCGCATTCTCTTTCTGAAACACACAACGCGTCACGGCCCGAAACGGCCGCGTTTTATCACTGGAACCCAACAGTTCTCCGGCGTATTCTCATCTTGTTGACAAGGCAAGCACCGCATCCTCCTCCTTGTCGAAGATACGGAATACTTTGTTCATTCTTGTCAATTTAAACATCCTCATGGCCGACTCTTTCGGCCCCGAAATCACTATGTCGCCGTCTTGCCCCATTAACTTGAGAACGGATACCATGGCGCCAAGGCCGCTGCTGTCGATGAAGTCCACGCCGGACATGTTCAAACTGATGCAACGATTGCCCCCGGAAATCAATTCGGACATCCGGTTCCGAAAATCATCGGCCCCGCGGGCATCCAGTCTGTTGTTCATGATTTTTACTACCAGAACACCGTCTTGTTTTCTATGTTCAAGCTCCATCCCGGCCTCCTATTCACCACAAAAAATCATTGCTCGTCATGAACCGAAAAACTTTGTCATGGAAAGGCGGTTTTTCCCACGCTTCGTTTCGTAAATCACGGCATCCATAATTTCCTTGATGATGGGAAGGCCTCGCCCTTGTTCCGCTATGGCATGAATGCCATCATGGTGGGCTTCCGGCATCGATTGGTCCGCCTGCTCCAAAAGTCGCACATCCATCGGCTTTCCCGTATCACAAATGTCTACAACAAGTCGGTCGTGACCAAGAAAAAAGCGCACTTCCACTTCGTGTCCTTTTTCCTTCCCATACGCATGTTCAATGGCGTTGTTCACCGCCTCAACCACGCACAGTTCGATCTCGTAGGGTTCGACTCGAAAACGAGAGATGCCGACACACAACTCGTGAATCGACCTGCCGACCAGAGAAACATTTTTCAGATCGCTATTAATGATGATCTTAACTTCCTTGTTCTCCATGCATGCGCCACCAGACAACATCGTTGTCACACCGAAAGGGCCTCTCTTGAGCCCGGCTCCCGACGAACCGCAAGGCGGAACCGGGGCGCCCCAAATCAATCGGGCGACCGGACGGCATCTCCCCGCTGCGAAATCATGCCCCGGGTCGGCAGGTCACATCCGCTCCATCGCCAGCAGAGTCACATCATCTTCAAACTCCCCGCTCGCCCTCCATCCATGCAAGCGCTCTTTGGTTCTTTTCATCAATTTGTCAAGAGCAAGGGGTTGCCCGCCTTCCAGAAGCCTGCTCAAACGATCTAAGGAGAACTGCTCCGCCTGATTGTTTGTACATTCGGTAATCCCATCCGAATAGAGAATCAGTCGGTCCCCTTTGTCCAAACGGATTTGTTCTTCTTCATAACCCAGATCAGGCAGCATTCCCACAGGGTATCCGCCCGACCCGATCGGCGTGGCCGTTCCTTCTCTTTTTACCAATATGGGGGGAGGATGTCCCGCAATGGTCATCACCGTTTCACCATCTCGTGAATCCACGATCCCGTAAATCATCGTAAAGTATTGCATCGTATCCGCGTCCGCCTGAAAACGATTGTTCAGGGCTTGGACCACCATGGCGGGGTTGATAAGTCGATAATACGGTGGTTCCGGATATGGGAGAAATTGCTTCAATGGACTGTCTTCATGGTTCTCGGGAGAAAGCGCTCTGCTCAACGCGACGGAAAGCATGGCGGCCGGTATGCCGTGGCCTGCCACATCGAGTACGTAGAAACCGACATGGTGTTCGTCAAGCCTGAAATAGTTGAAAATATCCCCGGCCACATAACTGGAAGGCAAAAATATGGAGTCAAACCGAATCCCGTAAATGGTGGCGGCGGACCGAGGTATGAGGCTCGATTGAATTTTCGCCCCCGCTTGAAGATCCTTCTGTATGACTGAATAGGCTTGCCTGAGTTTCTCGTTGGACTCCCGAAGCTTTTTGTTTCGTCCTTCGAGGTCTTTTTGGAGCCGGAGCATCCTTTCCCCTTCCTTGACCCGGGCTTCCAGTGTTTTGCGTTCAGTGATGTCCCGCAGTATGTGGACGCTGCCGGCCGGTTTGCCCTCTCGATCCCGATAGATTGCGGCACTGATGCTGACATCAACGATTATTTTATGCTTTGTATATCGCCGACTTTCAATTCCGGAAAAGCTTTTTCCAGCCAGAACCCTGTCGATCATCTTGCGGGTTTCGGATTGGTTGTTTGCCGGAACATAGTCGGTTTTCTTGTTTAAAACCTCTTCCGGTTTCCACCCAAAAACGGCGGTAAAAGCAGGATTCACATAAACAACGTTGCCCTTCATATCATAGATAACAATACTATCCGGGCATGCCTCCAAAACGGCCCGGTATCTCTCTTCGCTTTCCAGAAGCCTTTTTTCCGCCAGTTTGTGGGCACTCAGGTCCTGAAGCGTCTCCAACGCCCCAATAATATCTCCTCCAGTGTTTTTCAGCGGGGCCGCGTTAAAAAAAAGCCATTTGCCGTTGGCGCCGAGACGGGGGAAAAACCCTTCGGCCTCGTAAGCCCCTTCAACAATGGCCGACCTGCGATAGTGATCGCCGTAGTATCCGGCGGTTTCGTCTCCAAGCGCGCCATCGACGACAAGGTCGGCCATGACCGGTCTTTGTTCGGCATAAAACGCCGACCATTGCCTGTTTGTTCCGATGATCTGGTCGGCTTCAATACCGGTAAGATTTTCGCAAGCTTTGTTCCAGTGTGTAACCACGTGGTCCCTGTCCACTACAAATGTTGGTATAGGACTCCGTTCAACGATCTGGGCAAGCAGTTCATCTCGGACACCCGTGCCGGGCACCGACCGTTCGCATCCGACATCCATACGATAAACATCGTCGACTTTTATCTCATTTTGTTTATTATCTGGTCTTGCCGGCATCAATAGACACACCATCCCTTTCCATGGGTGTTCTTCTTCCGGACCTCCGGCAACGCCGACCGGCGGCTGCAGCGGCCACCATGCCCCGCAACATGGTTCGTGCCGACAACAACGCGTCATTTGGCGCAGCCGGACTATTCAGCCAAGTATGGCGATCCGATCTCCCAACCAAGTCTTATTGCACCAAGTCTTACTGCACAAAATGTGCCGCAATTTCGGGACCGGATCAGTTCCGGAAATTGCAAACATTTACAGCCTATACTTGGGATTTCCTTTTTCCCCCTTTGACCATGCCTTGCGTTTTCTTTCTTGACAAAATGGCATCCGCGACTAATATCCATTGTAAATGGTCCTAACTTAACTTATTGAACTCAAAACCTTTTGATGCCTGCATCTTTTTGCCAAGAATTTTTGTGAATAACGGCATCAACAACAACCTGTCATGTCTCAAAAAAAGAGCCAACATCAGATCCTGATCAACGCCGTTGATCCGGAAGAATGCCGGATAGCCCTCGTTCGAGACGGCCGACTGGATAATTTCAGCATCGAAACAGCGGCCGGGGAACTGACCCGCGGCAACATCTACAAGGGCGTGGTCACAAGAGTGGAACCGAGCCTTCAAGCCGCTTTTGTCCATTACGGATCTGATAAGAACGGTTTTTTGCAGCAACGTGAAATCCATAGCGACTATTTTGTCGATCAGCTCAGTTCCGGAAAAAACGGAACGCCTTCCATCACCGACCTCATAGGACAAGGGCAGGAACTGCTCGTACAGGTAACCAAGGAACCCGTTTCCAACAAAGGAGCCATGCTCACCACATTCATATCGTTGCCGGGTCGGTGCGTGGTGCTTATGCCCGGAGGAAGGGGCTCCGGAGTCTCACGGAAGATCGAAGACGAAAAAGAACGTCAGCGCCTCAAAGACACCGTGGATTCCCTTAAGATCCCGGAAGGGTTCGGCACCATTGTCCGCACAGCGGGAAAACACCAGAAAAAGGCCGCCATCTCTAAAGACGTCCGGTATTTGCTCCGTTTGTGGGAAAACATAAGAAAACGAGCACTTTCTAAATCAGCCCCCTGTCTTCTATACAAAGAGCGCCATCTTGCCATACGTGCCATACGTGATCGGTTCACTTCCGATGTCGGTGAAATTCTTATAGACGACAAGGACGTATTCAGAGATGCCAAAGAATTTATGCGGATCATCTCTCCCAAGCATGCCAAGTCGGTCAAGCTGTACAAAAACCCCCAGCCGATGTTCACCAATTACAGACTGGAGGAGCAAATTGCCTCGATTTTCTCTAGCCGGGTCCCTTTGAAATCGGGCGGCCATATTGTGATCAACCCGACAGAAGCCCTGGTTGCAATCGACGTAAACTCCGGAAAATCCACGAGGGAGGGCTCGATGGAAAAAACGGCCTTTGCCACCAATATGGAAGCGGCCCCGGAAATTGCCAGGCAATTGCGGCTTCGCGACCTGGGAGGATTGATCGTCGTCGATTTCATTGACATGCGCGACCGGAAACACAAACAGGCGGTAATCAAGGCCATGAAGGATCACACCAAGCTGGATGAAGCACGGGTGAATGTCGGAGCCATATCCAAATTCGGCTTGCTGGAACTGGCCCGCCAGAGGATCAGTGCCTCCATCGAATACGGAAGCTTTGTCGTGTGCCCCCATTGTCACGGAAAAGGACAGGTTGCTTCTGCGGAAAAACTTGCATTGGAATTCATGAGAAAACTCCGCTCTGAAATCCTGAAAAACGATGTCAGACACATCAGAGGGGTCGTTCCCGTAAATGTAGCGGACTATCTGCTGAATAAGAAGCGCAAGGAAATATTGGATGTGGAAATAAAGCAAAATATGAGCATTACCATTGAGGGGGATTCGTCCATGCAGCCCGGAGAAAGCCGAATCGTCCCTAAAGGATAGGATTATCGAGCTTAAATATGCTTGACCTGCCCGGAGTTTTCCTATAAAAACCGCGTTTTTTGGGTCAAATAGTTGGTCTCGACTTCAGCATAAGGATGCTTTGATATGACCTGGGACGCCTTTCTTGCTTTGCTGTTAAATATCTTGGAAACACAAACAGGGCTCTTCCACCTGCATTATAAGCTGATTATCATGTGGGCCATCGCCTTGCTTTTCATTTATCTCGCCGTGGCAAAAAAATATGAGCCTTTGCTCCTTTTGCCCATCGGGTTCGGGATCTTTCTCGTCAACTTCCCTCTGGCCCCGCTCATGGGATTCGACGCGCACGGAAAGAGAGAACTCTTTAACATCTTCTATCACTATGGGGTGGAATGGGAAGTCATCCCTTGCATCATTTTTCTCGGCTTGGGCGCCATGACCGATTTCGGCCCCCTGATTGCCAATCCCAAAACCATGGTCATCGGCGCAGGCGCCCAACTTGGTGTGTTTATCACCTTTCTGGGCGTCCTTCTTTTTGGATTTACCATGAAAGAAGCGGCTTCCGTGGCCATCATCGGCGGCGCGGACGGCCCTACCACAATCTACCTGACGGCAAAACTGGCCCCCCATCTTCTCGGGGCAAATGCCTTAGCCGCCTATTCCTACATGGCCATGGTGCCGCTCATTCAGCCGCCCATCATGCGCATGATGACAAACAAAAAGGAACGCCGGCTCATCATGAAACAACTTCGCCCGGTCTCCAAGCGGGAAAAAATTTTCTTTCCCCTCATTGTCGCCGGTCTGATTGCTCTTTTGATCCCTGCAGTGACGCCCTTGATGGGCATGTTTATGCTCGGCAACTTCATGAGAGAAAGCGGTGTCGTTGACAGATTGGCCGGCACGGCGCAAGGCTCTTTGATGAACATTGTCACAATTTTTCTCGGTATTTCCGTGGGCGCCACCATGCAAGCCGAAAAATTCTTGACCGCCAAACCCTTACTGATCTTCGCTTTCGGGCTTGTCGATTTTGCGGTCTGCACAATCGGAGGCCTTCTGACAGTCAAGATCATGAACCTTTTCTTGAAAGACAAGTTGAATCCTCTTATCGGATCAGCCGGGGTTTCGGCGGTTCCCATGGCGGCCCGGGTCGCACAAACGGTAGGACAACAGGAAAATCCGAACAACTTTCTTCTGATGCACGCCATCGGTCCGAACCTGGCAGGAGTCATCGGAAGCGCAGCGGCCGCCGGCATGTTGATAGCTATGTTCGACTAGAGAATACAGGAATTATTATCATGGAAACAGCAGCTGTTGATTGGGGCTATGCCATCTCCACGTTGATCATTCGTTTTGTGGGAATATTTGTTGTGCTTGGCATTCTGCAGGTTATCATGCAGATTTCCGGCAGGATTTTCGCCCGGCTGGACGCCAAAGAGGCCGTCAAGCCCCAGCCGCCCCCGGACAGCTTCACGCAGGAACAAGCCGCAGCCGTCGGTATGGCCCTGTATCTCAGCGAACGAACACCCTGAAAACCATGGTCAAGATTCGAAGACCCGGCAAAATGCTTTACCATTGGTTTTTTGGATGAAAAACAAATCCAAGGGATTTAACATATACTGACTCCATGCACCCGCCGTCCCCTCTCCACATTTACCCGACCTAACAAGATGAGTCCCACAACGAAAAAGAACCCGATAGAAAGGATGGCGTGCCGCGGATTGTCTGAGATATCCGAAACGAGCGCGAACAAAAACGGTCCTGCCACGGAGGCAAACTTGGCGCTGATGGTGAAAAACCCGTAAAACTCGGCCGGCCTGTCTTTTGGAATGAGTTGCCCGTACAGCGAGCGACTAATCGCCTGGCTGCCGCCGAGGATCAACCCCACAAACCCACCGAGAATCCAAAACTCCAGGGCCGTGTCAATAAAGTACGCATAAGCGACAATCCCGATCCATAACGCCAGGCTGACGACAATCGCTCTTTTCGCCTGGATTTTTTCCGCCAGCTTGGCGAATCCCAATGCCCCGGGAAGGGCAATGAACTGAATCATCAGCAGTGTTCCGATCAGCGTCGTAGCGTCAAGACCCAACGCGGTCTTTCCGAAAATGGCGGCCATAACGATCACCGTCTGAATCCCGTCATTATACACCAAAAAGGCCACAAGAAACCATGCAAGGTCCTTATACGATCCAAACGATTTGAGGGTTTTAAAAAGGCGAATGAACCCGAAGGTGCCATAGGAAAACCCTGCCGGTTTTTCTTCAACCGGTCCCTTTTCGGGAACCCATAAAAACATAGGCAGAGCGAATACCGCCCACCAAATCCCAACCGATCCCAGGCTGATTCTGATGCTCAATGAGCGCTCTGCAATCCCGAAGGTCTCGTGACATGTAATGAGCAATACGTGCAAGGCAAGAAGAATGCCGCCTCCGGCATAGCCGAGCGCATACCCTTTTGCTGAAACCCAATCGATCTCCTCAGGACCGGCAATTTCCGGCAAAAACCCGTCATAAAAAGGCATGCTGCCGGCAAAACCGATATTGGCGCACATGAAAAGACCCAGACACAGGAGCCATTGCCCTGATTCAACGAAAAACAACAGACAGGTAAAAACCGAACCCCATGCGGTAAAGGCCAACAAAAACTTCTTTTTCGAACGGCAAAAATCCGCCAGGGCCCCGAGCACCGGCGCCGACAATGCGCTCACCAGTAGAGAGAACGACACGGCATAGCCCCACAGCGCGCTGCCCGACACGGTAAACGCGTGTGTCGCCCAGCGCATTGTAACGCCGTCTTCCGGAACCAATGAGGCGAAATAGACCGGCAGAACCGCGGCCAGCACCGTGGTGGCAAAGGCCGAATTGGCCCAGTCGTACATGCACCAGGAAAAAACGGCCAAACGGTTTGTTTTTTCAAGATCTTTTGCAGCCATAGCCTTATTGCGGACCGTATATGAATACCGGACTATACCACGGCATGGCGGGCAAATGACAACCTCTTTTGCGCCAAAGCGGCCTTTAAAAATACTGAACTGGTGCCTGCCTTAGGGATTATAGGATTTGGATCATCTCCAAAAGAGTTGTAGAGATCCTGAGGATTCAATCCGGCCAAACAAACATGGGCCGCAACCCCTCGCAAAAAGCGGCATGTTTTCGCGAAAGCCTATTGAACCTCGGAAGATGGCCGAAGATATTGCATGTTGTATCGTTCGCGACAGTGGTCCATGACTTCCAACATGCGATCGACCCGGTTGCGGTAGGCAGTATCGAGTTCCCCGCGTATCAGCCCTCGCGTTGAGTATACCAGCACTCTGTAAAACTCTCGGACGTTCATCGGCGGTATGTCTCTATGATTTTGTCCTCTTTGAACATCTCTGACCAATGCGCCAAACCAACCTTCAGGGGGCACTTCGCCGGGACGCAATCGCCATCTTGTGCCCCGCAACAATATTGATGCAAGAATGTGAACGGTTTCCACCTGGTTTTCCACGGGGCTGTTTCCCCATGTGCGGTGATCAAGCAAGCTATTTCTCAGCAAACTGCGAATGCGTACGACTGGAGCGTAGTACGGCTGCGTGGGGTCCAACGTACCGGCTACATGTTCGTGCCGTCTTTGGTCCCAGTGTCTGGCGCCGCCCGGCTCAATCGCAAAGCTGTCCGCGACGGCGGCCCTTTCATCCACGCGATCTCTCAAAAACACTCTCCATGCGTGAAAACGCACCGCCCCGTCTCCAAAATCGGCTGGGACGCCCCCGTTGTTTTGCCTGAAACCAGCAACAGCGGCATCAGGCGCAACATCACCGTCGTTGCAACATCTCATCAGAAAACGGCCCACTGTAAATGTGCGTCTCGCCCTTACGCCCAGGGTCCACCTCATATTTCGAATCTGACGCCAGAAAAGAGCAATTCTGCGGCCGGACGCGCATGCACACCAAAAAAATTCTTCATTATTACCCGTTTTGTCCAGGCTCCTGGCGGAAAGACCATTCTGCCATCTGAACCACCGGCTCAGATCGTTGGGTCTCCATGGAGGCCGAGACAATTCGACCTGCACAACGTCATCCGATCTGGAAGCACCGCGCACGTCCGTTCCGGACGTTCTGTGTCGGGCTCTACGATCGGTGTCGCCCACGGAGGTTTCCACCGCATCAGCCGAAGCGCCCCGTGCCGGCGTTTCTTCCGTATCGGGAACCCAGACAACCTCGCCCGAATATAACGGCACGCGTTCACTAAGTTGTTGTTGTTCGGAATCCTGCAACCTACTCCCGTCGTACTGATGCAGATAGTCTCGCGGCTCAACAATCCCTTGTCGATCTCTGTAACGAATCAACAAGTCGCGGTTTGTCAGCTGGCGGACACCGCCTTCGTAGCGGGATGTTCCCAATACGAGCAGTTCGCCCACCGTCATTTCATTATTTTGAGCAATCGACAGCAGCGTGTCACCGGATTGAACTTCATACCAGCCCATGCTAGACATCCGTTTCCAAGACAACCCAGGACTCGTCGTCTATTATAATGGTAACATCGCCTTCGGGCACATCCCGACGGCGGATATACCCTTCACTATCGGTTTCGCCTCGCAGTTCTGAGCCGTCCCCGCAAACCAGAACATACGGCACGTTTTGCAATGGGATTCGGTCCTCATGGTCGCCATCTACAAGCTGCAGCAGGAATTCCCGGACAGGACAACGCTCCACCGGATCGCCTACCGCTCTATTTCCCTGCGAGTCGGACAATCTGCCTCCCTGATATGCTAGGCCGTCTCTAAAAAGGGCCTTTCGAAACCGACAGCGCCGTCATGTTCAAATTCCGGTTCCGACAAGTCATCGATAGATACCGAAATCGCGGTGGTGCGTCAAGGACAAAGCCTTTCACCTCTCATAGGTCGGGACGAATCCCTCCGCGCGAAAAACGGCAGGCCCGCACACGCAGGTATGTCTCATATTCGCGATCCGCCGGCAACGCGCCCCAGGGGCAAACCATAGAAGGGTTTCGACAATTTTACGGGGAATTTCCTAAGGATACCGTTCGAACGCCATGCCGCCGCGCGTCTAATAAATGTTGACACCCCCCTAGGATTCCTGTAACTAGATGTCGTCCAGAAACGGCCATTTTCCGCGATGTTGCGGGAAAAATCCTTTTTTGGTTCGGAGACTCTTTTGGGCCCGTCCGGAGTTTCCGGATGGGAGTTCGTAAAGCCCATCCGGCATATTCCTGTTGGATATCAGCCGTTGAGCCATCTCTTATTTCACTGTCGGAACACATCAAAACGGTTCCGGCAAGCAGTCGATCGCAGGGCCCGATGTGACAAAGCCGCGAGACACCGCGCCCCGGCGCCTCGTTCGGGAAACATATGGTCCGGCTGCATCCGAACGCCATAAGGCCCGGCGGTCAGGATAACAGAATGCGGATTTTTGTTGTTGCGACAATTTGTTGTATTGCCTTGATCGGAGGGGCCATCTGGTTTGTGTCCACACAGCCCGAGGAACCCACCCCTGACACGGTCCTGTCGTCACTTCCGGAAATGTCGCCCAAGGTGGAAATTCCCGCGGAAAAGATTATTGATTACGGCAAGATTAAAGAAAACAGCGACAAAGCCCTGACTGATCTCATGAGGCAACGCAAGGAGCCGTATGGGGTTGGGCACAGTATTGATATGATAGTCAAGTCCGACGAGTCTATCAAAGTAGGAGACGAAACCATCTCCATGAAAAAAATCCTGGACAAGGTACGACTTGAACAGGGGGAAATTTTGGAAACGAACCTGGAAACGGCCCCGGAGCAGAAAGAAACCGAAGAATACGGCATTCATGTCGTCCAGGAGAAAGAAAACATCTGGGATATCCACTTTAAACTCCTGAGAGACTATTATGTCCACAAGGGTATTCACGTTTCGCCCCTGGCTGATGAAGCCGATACCCGCGGGCGCAGCTCCGGTGTGGGGAAGATACTGAAGTTCTCCGAACATATGGTACATATCTACAACATCAGAGAACACAAATTGGAACCGGACCTGGACCTGATCTATCCACTGACCAAAGTTGTCGTGTATAATATGAGTTTTATTTTTGCCCTGCTGGATCGCGTTGATTACGACGACGTTCATCGTATTGAGTTTGATGGAGAGACCTTGTGGTTACCGGCAGAACTTTAAAAACCCTTAAAAAGACCTGTTTCGTCGCAACCGGGAACAGGAAACCAAGGTAGACATACAAACAATGATCAAGCGGTATACCAGAGAATCCATGGGCCGGATCTGGACAGAAGAAAACAAGTATCGGACCTGGCTTCAAGTTGAGGTTTTGGCCTGTGAAGCCTTCGCAAAACTGGGTCAAATTCCCAAAAAGGCTGCAAACAATATTCGAAAAAATGCGTCTTTTTCCGTAGAACGGATAGAAGCCCTTGAGCGCGAAACCAAGCACGATGTCATCGCCTTTTTAACCAACGTGGCCGAAGCGGTCGGCCCGGACGCCCGGTATATCCACTTGGGTCTCACATCATCGGATGTTTTAGACACGTCCATGGCCGTGAGACTCCAACAGGCATCCAAACTCATTCTGAAAGACTGCGATCTCTTGATGGCCGCCTTGGAAAAAAAGGCTTTGGTCCACAAGGACACCGTGATGATAGGCCGCTCCCACGGAATCCATGCCGAACCGACCACTTTCGGGCTCAAACTGGCCTTGTGGTACGATGAAATGCGAAGAAATCGAAGGCGAATGGCCCAAGCCGCAGAGGTAGTGCGGGTTGGAAAGATATCCGGCGCCGTCGGCACCTTTGCCAATGTGTCGCCGGAAGTCGAGGACTACGTTTGTAAAAAGCTGGGGCTCAAACCGGCCTTGATCTCCACGCAGGTCATACAAAGAGACCGGTATGCCGAGTACTTTACGACCCTGGCTATTTTGGCCTCAACGGTTGAAAAAATCGCCATTGAAATCCGACATCTCCAAAGAACCGAAGTCATGGAAGTTGAGGAATATTTCTCAAAAGGCCAAAAGGGGTCATCGGCCATGCCCCACAAACGCAACCCCATCGGGTCGGAAAACCTTTCGGGACTCGCAAGGCTGGTCCGATCGAATGCCTCGGCGGCACTTGACAATATATCCCTTTGGCACGAACGGGATATCAGTCACTCTTCTGTAGAAAGGGTTATTGTTCCAGACACGACTATTCTGATCGATTACATGTTGAACCGTTTAGCAGGGGTCGTCGGTCGCCTGGTGGTTTATCCTGAACGGATGCGCCACAATCTCAACCTGACCAAAGGGCTTATCTTCTCCCAGCAAGTGCTTCTCGCTTTGGCCAAACGGGGGGTCAGCAGGGAAGAGGCTTACAGAATGGTACAAAACCAGGCCATGAAGGCCTGGCAGGAGAACAAAGACTTTAAGGAACTCCTTATCAACGATCGACACATTACCGAGCACCTGGACATGGACCAAATCCAAGCCATTTTTGATCTTGACCTTCAACTACGGCATGTAGATACCATATTTGCCCGTGTTTTTGGATCATGATCTCATTCTATAAAAAACGCATCACACGTGTCTTTCTTTTCGCCGTCATGGCCGTAGCGCTGGCCGATTGCAGCAGTGCCGGGCGTTTTATTAAATCGGCCCGATCCCCGTATCGCACAATGACATATAAGGAAACCTTGGATACGTGGAGCCGGGAAGCGCGTATTCATCAAGGGTTCGCAGTTGAACTCATCGTGTCCGCCACTTTTAAATCAAAGGCATTTCGACGGGCCTACGCGGAAGAATATGGAGAAGTCTTCAGACTGACTCAGGAAGAAAACAAACGATTCGTAGAGGACCAAATTCAGGCAGCGGATAAAAACCATGAATTCGTGGTGGCCACCTTTGTACCGGAAAAAAAGTGGGATGAGTTTGACAAACCCGATTCGATGTGGAAATTTTATCTGTTTCATGACGGGGACGAAAGGGTCGAACCGTTAGAGGTAAAAAAACGCAAAGAACGAGACGCAACGGTTTCTTACTTTTTTCCTTATGTGACACCATGGAAGTCGGTCTATGTGGTGAAGTTTCCCCACCCCTTCCCCGGCAGCGACGAGGCACGGGTTGGAAACGAAACCAAGAGCATCACGCTGGTGATTACCAGTGTGCTGGGCGCCGCGGAGTTAGCTTGGGATCTGGACGAAACGGAAATCGGCAATCATGACGGCCTACCCCGGGGGGCGGAGGAAAAAAACATACGACAAAACTAGGTCGATCCATGCGGATCATGAATCGGGGCGGATCACGAATTGGGCAAAACCGATTCCCGAATAACCAATAACGAATAACTACTATATAAGGAGGTAACCGTTTTGATTGACATTGCATACGCCATGGGTTCTGGAGGTGAAGGAGCCGGACAGGGGGGCGGATTTGGAGCTTTTGTGCCTCTGATCCTTATGTTCGTCATTTTTTATTTTCTTTTGATTCGCCCTCAACAAAAAAAACAAAAGCAACACCGAGAGATGATCGGCAACCTGAAAAAGGGCGATCGTGTTATCACCACGGGAGGTCTTTACGGCCGGATTACGGGCATTACGGATACCGTGTTAACACTGGAGATCTCGGAAAAGGTTCGAGTGAAAGTAGCTCGAGGCAACGTGGCCGGTCTGTCGCAAGGAGAAAATCCCCAATAACGACCAAACGCCACGGCGAAAGCATAAACCGAAGCGCCACGGATAAATTGATTTTTCAAAGGAGAGCGCTTTGTCCTTCGGCTGCGACGCGGTGATTCGCCTTCGCCAAGGCCTCGGCGAGACAAATCCGCCACCGTTTGGCGGCGACATGGCCCCGAAACAGGTAATTGTTCGCCGATTCATCCACAGGCAGGACCATGGTCTTTTGCAAAGACGGGAAAATGTACGGTTCTTCGGAATGGACCCGACGCAGGGCCGGTGTTTTTCCCGTACAATGACAATCCCTCGTGTGGATGCCGTCATGAAACGGCGCGGCTGTTGATATTGAAAACGGACCATTCCAACATGGAAATATTTTTTTAAAGGAGTGTCTGATTGAAACGATTCAAGTGGAAACTATTACTGGTCGGCACGCTTGTGGTCCTCGCCTTCATCTACGTTATCCCTTCTGTGGTCGGCAAACTGCCGGCATGGTGGACGGCCATCGGACTAATGCCCCAGGAAAAGATTCATCTGGGACTTGATCTGCAGGGCGGTGTTCACCTCGTTCTGGAGGTCCAGACTGAAAAGGCGGTGGAAAGCCGCATGGAGCGCATTGCGGAAGATCTGCGTGAAACCATAAAAAAAGAAAAGATAAGACCGTTTGAAATTACCCGCCCCAACAACAGGCAAATCTCGGTCCGGGTATATCGGGAAGAAGACACAAAAGCCTTGGAGAAAATGCTCGACAAGGACTTCGGCATTTTTCGAATCGTTTCCAAAACACCTCAAGACAAAGGGCTGGTCATGGTGCTGGATTTGCCCGATCAGGAAATCGAGTATGTTCGAGAGATGGCCACAAAGCAGGCGCTGGAAACGATTCGAAACCGAATCGATCAATTCGGGGTAAGCGAACCGGACATCCTTCGACAAGGCGATGACCGAATCTTGGTTCAACTTCCGGGAGTGAAAGATCCCGAAAGGGCCAAAAACCTGATAGGCAAAACCGCACTCTTGGAATTCAAGCTTGTGGACGAAGACAATGACCCTCAAGATGCTTTAAACGGAAACGTACCACCAGGAGACGAATTGCTGTTCCAGGTCATTGAGGATGAGGTTACCGGCCGCACGAGAAAAACCCCTTTCCTCGTCAAGAAACGCACCTATCTGACAGGAGAGTACTTGACCGATGCCAGGGTGCAGATCGACTCGCAATTCGGCGAGCCTTATGTATCCATAGACTTCGACAAAAAGGGAGCTCGCCTTTTTGAACGAATTACCGAAGAAAATGTCAAAAAACGGCTTGCCATCGTCTTGGATAACAACATCTATTCCGCACCGGTTATTCAAGAAAAAATCGGCGGCGGCATGGCCCGCATCACCGGCAACTTTACCACCGAAGAGGCTCACGATTTGGCCATTGTCCTCAGGGCGGGCGCCCTGCCGGCGCCGGTCAATATCTTGGAAGAAAGAACTGTAGGACCTTCTTTAGGGAAAGACTCCATTGAAAAAGGTCTCACTTCCATGTGGATTGGAGGGGTATTGGTTTTGCTGTTCGTCGTCATCTACTACAGAGGCGCCGGCGTCATCGCCAATATCGCTCTTTGTTTGAACATAATTCTCATTGCGGCCGGACTGGCCGCATTTCGTGCGACCCTTACCCTTCCCGGCATTGCAGGCATCATACTGACCATAGGTATGGCTGTTGATGCAAATGTGATTATTTTCGAGCGCATTCGAGAAGAAATACGCTTGGGCAAAACTCCGAGGGCTTCCGTGGATGGAGGTTTTAACAAGGCGACACTGACTATCTTGGATGCCAACGTCACCACCTTGATAGCGGCTCTGGTGCTTTTTCAGTTCGGCACAGGACCGGTGAAAGGTTTTGCCGTAACGCTAAGCATCGGCATTCTGGCCAGCCTTTTTACCGCCATCGTGGTAAGCAGATTGATTTTTGATTATTTCATCTTTCAACGACGCATTGAAAAACTGAGTATCTAAATACCATTGCCCCCGGAATCCATCATCTCGGGAGGCACGAAAAGAAGGGATTCACACAGCATCCATGGAATTCATTAAACCGGATATCAACATTGATTTTATCGGCAAGAGAAAAATCGCCTTTTGTGCTTCTTTGCTGCTTATCGCCGCTTCCATCGTATCCCTGGTTGTTAAAGGAGGTCCTAGTTACGGCATTGATTTTGCCGGCGGGACTCTCATTCAGGTCGGTTTTTCTAAAGCGCCCGCGCCTCAAGACATCAGGGCTGCTCTGGACCCGCTGGACCTGGACATCACATCGGTTCAAAACTTCGGGATCACCAGTAATGCTGAAACCGGAGAGGCAATCCATGAATTCCTGATAAGAACAAACCAATCGGCATCGGTGGTCGAAGGCCTCGATTCGAAACTGAAGAATACCTTGGAAAACGCCTTTACGGATACCAAGGCCACCATCAGCCGACTCGAAATGGTCGGCCCTAAGGTCGGCCAGGACCTTCGTGAAAAAGCCTTGTTGGCTATGTTCTCGGCCATCTTATTCATCGTCGTCTACATCTCGGGGCGGTTCGAGTTAAAATGGATGGTCAGTATCATCATGGCCGCCTGCCTTTTTGTGGTGCTTTTCGGACTCAAAGGCCTGGGGGTGAGCATCCCGGTGTTGATTCTGATGGCCGTATTGGTCACACTGGCCCTCAGTATCTATTTGAAACTTAGGTTTGCCACCGGCGCCATCGTGGCACTCATTCACGATGTGCTTATCACCGTGGGCGCATTTTCCATCATGAACAAAGAATTCTCCCTGCCGATTATCGCGGCCCTGCTCACCATCATTGGATACTCCCTGAACGACACGATTATCGTCTTTGACCGGATTCGGGAAAATGTACGCAAATATCATAAACTATCTTATGCCGACATCATCAACCGCAGCATCAACCAAACGTTAAGTCGCACCATTCTCACGTCCATAACCACACTGGTGGTGGTATTCGCCCTGTTTGTGCTGGGAGGCAGCATCATTCATGATTTCGCCTTTGCTTTAATTGTCGGCATTCTTATC
This sequence comes from uncultured Desulfobacterales bacterium, assembly GCA_964430705.1. GTDB lineage: Bacteria > Desulfobacterota > Desulfobacteria > Desulfobacterales. The sequence goes on from CAYSGJ010000002.1 coordinate 26,329, forward strand.
GGGACTTACTCTTCGGTATACGTAGCCAGCCCAGTGCTTCTGATTTGGCAACAGACGGTCAAGGCATCGAGCCGTCGTTCGAAAAAAAGAGGATAGGGTTTTTGACCAACAGACAGCCGGCGGAGACATCGGGTCTTGGTGGGGGTTTTGAGTGTCCGTTCAATTTGCCTTGTGGGATGGTTTGACTACCGGGTGCCGGTTCCACATAGTTGCTCATGGCCATCTTCCCAAAACATCTTGAACGGCCCACCGGATCTTGCACGAAACAATACAGGAGGAATCCATGGACCATCTTCATATCATTGGCTGTCGGCTTGGGGCCGTGGTTGTTTGGACCCTGGCGGCCATGACCGGCTGCACGACATTCGGCGCCAAAGACGAAGACGCCAAGATGGCGGCACTGCAACGGGAAGTTCGTCACATAGAACGGTCCACCACGGTAAACCAAAAGGCCATGGAGGATATTTACGATCGGATAAACATTATCGAGGGCCGGCTCGAACAAATCAAAAAGGCATCAGAGGGATTGGAAAAACACCTCCATGCAATGGTTCCGACACCGGATCAGCCTTCCTCCCAAGCAGCCGTAAATACGGCCGCGTCCTCGGAACAACAAAAAATCCCGACAAAGACTGAAGTCATCCAAAAGCCGACCACGAAAAAACCTGCTGTGGAGAAAAGAGCGGCGGCTTCGCTTAAACCCACTCCGAAACAGCAATACGACAGGGCCTATTCGGCTTATATACAAAAACGCTACGACGAATCACTGGCTCTTTTTAAGGAGTTCTTGGAGCGTCATTCGAAACACGACCTCGCGGACAATGCTCAGTATTGGATCGGTGAGATCTACTATGACATTGGGGACTACCCAAACGCCATCCTGGCATTCAAAGAAGTGGTAACCAAATTTGCCGACCGGGACAAAGCCCCGGACGCACTGCTGAAGATCGGTTATGCCTATATAGCCATGGACGATCCCAACAACGCTCGCATTTTTTTAAAAAGGGTCATCAAAAACTATCCGTTCAGCACAGCGGAACCGATGGCAAGGATGAAATTGAAAGAGATCGAAAATCTCTGAAAAGCCCTTGACACCCCCCTTTGTTTCTTCGTATACGAACCATTGCCAAAGAATTCACCGTCCAATACCTTGGAATCTCGTATGACTTTAGCCCTTTGAAAACCCTAGGGCTGAAATAGATACAAAATCAGCATGTCAACGCGCTGGACTGTTACGGAATTTCAATGATTGTAGATGACATTGTATACTGGCTTGCGTTGAAAGCCGTTCACGGCGTTGGAAATCGCCTTTTCCTTCGCCTGGTGGAGCGCTTTGGAAACCCGGAAAACGTTTTTAAGGCAACAAAAACCGACCTGCTGGCCGTTGACGGGGTTGGCGAAGCGCTTGCGTCGTCGATGTCGCACCAAAAACCGTCAAAAGCAGTCCTTAAAGACATTGCATTGGTAAAAAAACACGGAGCAAGGATCGTCACGTATCATGACCCGAATTATCCGTTACTCCTTAGAGAAATCTACGCCCCCCCACCGTTTCTCTATGTCTTTGGCGACCTGCGGCCCGACACCATGAATATCGCCATTGTCGGTTCTCGGAATGCCACGTCCTATGGCCGCACGGTGACAACACGCCTGAGTGCAGACCTTGCAACACGGGGCCTTACAATCATCAGCGGAATGGCCAGAGGTATTGACACCGCCGCCCATGTGGGAGCACTATCCGTGGGAGGCAAAACGATTGCTGTACTGGGAAGCGGCCTTGGAACAGTTTATCCCGCTGAGAACAAGAGGCTCTTTCAAAAGATTCGGGAAAACGGGGCCGTGATTTCGGAACTTCCTTTTCCGGCGTTACCGGAAGCCCATCATTTTCCGGCACGAAACAGAATCATCAGCGGATTGGCTGTTGGCACGGTTATTGTAGAAGCCACGCAAAAGAGCGGAAGCCTCATCACCGCCAAGTTGGCCGCCGAACAAGGACGCGAGGTCTTTGCCGTACCCGGCAGCATCACCTCATTTAAGAGCACGGGAACCCACAGTCTGATAAAGCAAGGCGCCAAGCTCGTGGAACAGGCAAATGATATCATTGAAGAACTGAACTTAGATTGCCATGCTACGGCAAAGCCGCTAGAGCAACGGCCCGAAATACACATGACACCGGAGGAAAAAAGGGTTTTTAATGGATTGACCCCCTACCCTACTCATATTGACAGTCTGGTTCGCCGGCTTTCACTGCCTGCTGGTGAGTTATCAAGCCTCCTGTTGCACCTTGAATTGAAAGGACTGGCGACCCAGGGGCCTGGAAAACTGTTTTCCCGGGTGGAATCCGGGTAATGTCTGAACGACAATCCCGTTCAGACAACATTCGAATATCGAACTTCTTGGCCGACAATATGGCTTTTCGGTCAAGCACGTTGAAAGAAAGGAAGACCATTGAGTAAATCCCTCGTTATCGTTGAGTCTCCGACCAAAACACGAACCTTAAAAAAATACCTGGGCCCCGACTTCGATGTGGCAGCCACGGTAGGCCATATCATGGACCTGCCGGTAAAAGAACTCGGCATTTCCATTGAGGAAGGTTTCAAGCCCGAATACCAAATTATTCAGGGAAAAGAAAAAGTCATTCGGGCGTTAAAAAAGGCGGCACAGAATCGCCAAGATGTCTACCTAGCTCCCGACCCCGACCGTGAAGGTGAGGCCATTGCATGGCATACCGCACAGGTTCTCGAAAAGAAAGGGCGCAGGTTCCACCGGGTTCTTTTTCATGAACTTACGGAAAAGGCCATCCGCACAGCCATGGAAGCGCCCTTGCAATTGGATATGAACAAGTTCGAGTCACAGCAAGCCAGACGAATTCTGGATCGCCTGGTCGGATATCAGATTTCGCCGGTCCTTTGGAAAAAGGTTCAACGGGGATTGAGCGCGGGGCGCGTCCAGTCTGTCGCCGTACGAATCATCTGCGAGCGCGAAAAGCTGATACAGGCTTTCGAACCGGAAGAATATTGGAGTGTAACGGCAGAGCTTGAGGGCGACATTCCTCCCCGTTTTTCCGCCAAGTTGACCAGGAAAAATGGGAAGGCCTTTGCTATTCCTGATGAAAAAGCGGCCCGGGCGGTTCTGGATGACCTGAAAAAAGCGGATTTCGTTGTTGAAAAGGTGGTCAAAAAAGCTCAAAATCGAAGGCCCCTGCCTCCGTTCACCACCAGCAAGCTTCAACAGGACGCCATTCGGAAACTGCGTTTTTCCGCCAGAAAAACCATGACAGTGGCTCAGCAGCTCTATGAGGGTCTTGAAATGGGGCCCGGAGAACCTGTAGGCCTTATTACTTACATGCGAACGGACTCTACGCGAATTGCCCAGGAAGCCATTGACGAGGCTCGCCGACTGATCAACGGCGTGTTCGGCGCCGATTACGTTCCTGCAAAACCCCACACCTTTAAGAACAAAAAAAAGGCCCAAGACGCCCACGAGGCTATTCGTCCGACATCCGTTTTCAGAAAACCTTCAGACGTGGCCCAGTTTCTTTCGAAAGACCAGATGGCTTTGTATGAGCTCATTTGGAAGCGATTTGTCGCCAGCCAGATGAAATCAGCAGTCTTTGACCAGACCTCTATCACTATCGCTGCGGGTTCTTATGGATTTCAAGCTTCCGGATCAGTCATGCGCTTTGCAGGTTTCATGGCCCTGTATATTTCCTCCAACGAAGGGCAGAACGGAGGAACATCAGATAAAGAAACCCTGCCGGCATTGACCGAACAGATGGCGCTGACATGTCATGAACTGGTTCCCAAACAGCACTTCACACAACCGCCGCCCAGGTTCTCGGAGGCCTCCCTGGTAAAAGAACTGGAGGAAAACGGCATCGGCAGACCGAGCACCTACGCAAGCATTCTCTCTACTATCAGAGACAAAGGTTATGCCGAACTGCTCAAGGGCTATTTCAGGCCCACCGAGCTGGGCATGATCGTCAACGATTTGCTGATCAAAGGGTTTCCGGATATCCTTGACGTGGCCTTCACGGCCCAAATGGAGGACAACCTGGACAGAATCGAAGAAGGCACGACAGACTCCAGGCGTGTCCTTGAAGATTTCTACGTTTCGTTTCGGCAAAACCTCGAAAAGGCGGAAGAACAGATGGAAAGCGTCAAGGGCAACGGCCTGTCCGTTGATCAGCAGTGCCCTGTATGCAACCGGCCGATGAAAATCAAAATTGGAAAAAACGGGCCGTTTTTGGCCTGTTCCGGGTATCCGCAATGTTCTTTCACGCAGAACTACACAAGAGACGAAAAAGGCAACATTGTGGCGACACAACCCCGGGAAGACATACCCACAGATGAAACCTGTGAGAAATGTGGAAGCGCTATGGTTCAAAAACAGGGGCGCTTCGGTCCGTTCTTGGCTTGTTCCGCCTATCCCGCCTGCAAAAATACACGATCCTTAAACAACGACGATAAACGAAAAGCCGAACCCACGGGAGTCCCCTGCCCTGAAAAGGGATGCTCGGGCGAACTCGTTTCTCGGCGAACCAGACGAGGTAAGCCCTTTTTTGGATGCAGCCGATACCCGGCCTGTTCCTTTGCGGTTTGGGATGAACCAATCCCCCAACCTTGCCCGGAATGTGGGGCGGCTCTTCTGGGAAAACGAACGACGAAAAAAGACGGACCGCATCTTCGGTGCTTTAATAAAAAATGCACTTACAAAAAACTTTTACCCTCAAATAATGCCGACGCGAAACTTGAAAAGCAGGCCGCGGGTTCCTGATATCCGATTTTTTCATAAAGATCCGGGGCCAGAGGGCCCGTTTTTTTTTAGGTTCATCCGGTTAAAGCATACTTGAGGGATAGCCGTGTATGTCAACAGCCGGCTATTTTGGGATCAACAGGCAAAAACTCGCTCATAAGTGTGCGTAGGGGCGCACCTGATCCAAGCGGCAAAATCAAAGGACTGACAAGAACGACCCGTTTACCCTGTTGCCGTACGCATGGATTGGACCCGCCCCAACGCGCTCTAATTCGCTCAGACGGTTTGCCGGTTGACACCAAAACACCCGACTTTGTGGAGGATTGAGGCAGTACGCTTTAACCGGATGAAACTTTTTTATTACCTCCTTAAAGGGGCTTACCCGGCGCCTCTATGTAAATCCGAATACCTAATTCCGGAATTGCGGCTTGCGCCTTGAAAACAGCGCGTGCTTCGGTTTTCGAATTTATCTTGGGCCTAACTTCGGAAAAGGCAACACCGGTGAAACCGGGAAGGTAGTAAGAATGAAACTGGTTGACATTTTTGCACTTTTTTCTTATAGTTATGGTGCGATTTGTCTCGTGTTGCCAATGGTGGTAAATGCGAAATTAAAAATCCGAACTGTCGAGGTTATTTATGTCCATTGATTTCAAAGGTCGTCGAGTCGTCTCTTTTGCAAGCAGGCGAGCAACAGACATTGCGGAACTTATCGTCCAAGCAAACGGCAAGGCGGTGATGGCTCCAACCATGCAGGAAATTCCCCTTGAGCAAAATACCCAAGCCGTTGCCTTTGCCGAACTCCTGCTCGGCGGTCGCATGGATGCGCTTATCCTCATGACGGGTGTGGGCGTCAGGCTTTTAATAAAGGCTATTGCCACAAAATATGACACCGAGGAGGTCATCACCGCGCTACGGTCCGTCAAGATCATCGCAATGGGCCCCAAACCCGTTGCAGCGCTCAAAGAAATTGGTCTATCCGCAGACTACGTCGTCCCTGAGCCTTACACCTGGAAAGATATGCTCACCACATTGGATGACCAATATGCGGTTCGTGGAAAGCGGATAGGCGTTCAGGAATATGGACAATCCAATCGGGAATTGATTGAGGGCCTGGAAAAGCGCGGCGCACAGGTCACTCCAGTACCGCTTTACCGATGGGCATTGCCCGAAAACCTTGAGCCGGTACGGCAAGCCATTCAGGAGATAATTTCTCCGGACGGTGCATCAGTGGATTTTGCCCTGTTCACCAGCGGCGTACAAGCGCGGCACCTTTTTCGAGTTGCGGAAATGGCCGGCCTGCGGGACCCGTTGCGGGAAGCCTTCAAGTCCGTCTGCATTGGATCCGTAGGCCCCATTGCCAGCCGTGCGATTCATGAGGAGGGACTCGCGGTCGACTTTGAGCCTGACAGAACCAATATGGTCCATCTTGTGCGAGAGATGGCCCGTCGCGGGGAAGACCTGCTGACCAAGAAACGAGCAGCGGTTTCAAATGGTATCAATACAAATGACTGGCGCCGTATTGATATGGTCTGGCATGCTTACGGCCATGAAGAGTCTAACGAGCCTAAAGAGTCGGTATTCCTAAAAGCCTGCCGACGAGAAGAGACCCCCTATACGCCTGTGTGGATCATGAGGCAGGCCGGGAGGTATCAGCGCGAGTATTTAAAAATTCGAAAAAAAGTAACTATGCTCGAGCTGTGCAAATCGCCGGAACTGGCATCGGAAGTAACCCTCATGGCCGTAGACCGCCTAGGCGTGGATGCCGCCATCATTTTTGCGGATATCCTTCTCGTCACTGAGCCTATGGGATTGCACCTTGAATTCGTAAAAGGACAAGGCCCTGTTATTTACAATCCTGTACGTACCAGGGAAGATGTGAGACGATTAAGGCATCCGGACAACGACGAATTCGCCTACCTGTTTGATGCCATCAAAATCACCCGACGGGCCCTGCGACCGGATATCGGATTGATAGGCTTTGCCGGCGCCCCCTTTACTGTTGCCTCTTACATGATTGAGGGGGGTAAATCATCCCACTATGCCAAAACCAAGACCATGATGTACCGGAATGAACCCTTGTGGCATGACTTGATGCAACGGCTTACCAATATTCTGATCAACTATCTGAATGGACAGATTGCAGCAGGAGCGGATGCGGTGCAACTATTTGACAGTTGGGTCGGGTCGTTGTCTCCTGACGATTATCGCCGGTTTGTACTGCCCCATGTCAAGCGTCTGATTGACGGCATTGACAGGTCTGCACCGGTTATTAATTTCAGTACGGGCAACCCTATGCTCCTGCCCTTAATGAAAGAGGCCGGAGGCGATGTCATCGGTATTGACTGGCGTTGTGATCTGGCACAGGCGTGGTCTGTTCTGGGCCATGACGTCGCCGTCATGGGAAACATGGACCCTATCGTCCTGTATGCTTCACCCGACGAAATCCGAGCCCATGTAAAAAGCATTCTCGACAAGGCAGCCGGCCGGCCGGGCCATATTTTCAATCTCGGCCACGGTATCTTGCCCGACATGCCGCCGGAAAACGTCGCCGAGCTGGTAGATGCGGTTCATGAGTTGTCGGCAAAATCCTAGCGTAAGGCGTACCGACACACAATGATAGAAAATACTATGATTACGAAAACCGATCATGACGACAAACGGGATGCAGTGCTTGTCGTTGCTTTTGGAGGTCCTGAAAAACCAGAGGATATTCGTCCTTTTCTCACCCGTGTAACCGGAGGTCGCGTGCCCGCGGAAAGGCTGGAAGTCGTAGCACGCCATTACGACATTTTCGGCGGTAAGTCACCGGTTAACGAAATCACTCACAACCAGGCAAAATCCCTGGAGACCACATTAAGGGACAAAGGCGTGCCGTGGCCGGTTTATGTAGGGATGCGAAACTGGCATCCTTTCTTGAAAGACACGGCGGCCAAAATGAAACGAGATGGTATCCGGCGCGCAATTGTGGTAATCATGTCCGTTTTTCAAAGCAGATCGAGCTGGGATCAATATCAGACAGAAATCTTCGAAGCTTTTGCACAAGCCGAAACAGACCTCGGCATTGTTTACGCAAAGCCTGTCTTTGATCACCCCGCCTTTATCAACACCGTCTCAAAAAACGCTCTGCAATGTTTGGCTCGGATTTCTCAAAACCAACGCCACAAAACGTGCATGCTTTTCGTGGTCCATAGCCTTCCCCTTAGCGATCCGGGCGTTGCCCTCTATGTGGAACAAATCAACCGGTCCGTCCGACTTGTTTGCAATGCGACCGGCCATAACAACCGACAAATTGCCTATCAAAGTCGCAGCGGCAGGCCCCAAGATCCCTGGCTTGAGCCTGATGTTAACGATGTGCTGAAAGATATGGGTGCGCACGGCACGAAAAATGTGGTGGTGGTCCCCATCGGCTTCGTCTGTGACAACGTAGAGGTACTCTACGATCTGGACACCGAGGCCAGACAAACGGCAAAGGAAGCAGGCATAACGTTTTGTCGCGCTAAGACCGTGGGAGACGATCCGGATTTCATTCGCGGCCTGGCGGACCTTGTACGCAATGTGGGCGGATAATATGACGGATAACGTTCAAACCAAACGCGTGGTTATCATAGGCGGCGGGATCACGGGGCTTAGTGCGGCATTCCGCCTGTCGGAGTTGTGCAAAAACAAGCCCTATCCACTGGCCGTCACGCTTTTCGAGGCCCGCAATCGGCTTGGCGGCGTTATTCACACATTCGAAAAAGACGGTTTCCTCATCGATGCCGGTCCGGATAATTTTGTCACTGCAAAGCCTTGGGCAATGGCGTTGGCCCGTCGCCTCGGCATCGACGCTGAAATCATATCGACCAATGAGGCCCATCGAAGTGCGCTTGTGGTGCGCAACCAGAACCTGTTGCCGATCCCGGAAGGTTTCCTGCTTATGGCGCCCACAAAACTGATGCCGATGGTCACGACACCCTTGTTTTCCATTCCAGGAAAATTCAGGATGGCCATGGAGTTTTTTTTGCCTGCCAGACAGAATAATGACGATGAATCCCTGGCCTCTTTTGTAACGCGTCGTTTCGGACAAGAGGCATTGGATCGTGTGGTGCAACCGCTTATAAGCGGTATTTATACAGCCAGGCCCGAAAAGCTCAGCCTGCGGGCCACCATGCCCCGTTTTCTGGAATTGGAGCGACAGTATGGCAGCGTCATCAGGGGCATGCAAAAGGAAGGAAAAAAGCGCCGCGTCGTACAAAACAAAACGGGTAGTGGAGCACGCTACGGCATGTTCGTTACCTTTAAAGATGGGTTGAGAACCTTGGTAGAGGCTTTACAAGAGCGGCTCGGACATGTGGACTTTCATCTGAACACACCGGTAAGCCGGATTGACAAAGGGCCGAGCCATAGTGGAAAACCCGCATGGACGGTCAAAACTCGATCAGACCTGGTCACAGAGGCCGACGGATTGATCATTGCGGGACCTTCCAAACATGCGGCGGCCCTGATGACCGACGTAGATCCGGTTCTGGCGGATGCGTTAGCCCAAGTCCGGTACGCCTCCTCGGCAGTTGCGCACCTTGCTTATAGACGGGAACAAATTTCCCATCCGCTCAATGCCTTTGGATGCGTCGTTCCGATGGTCGAAAAACTTAATATTATTGCTGCATCCTTTAGCAGCGTCAAATACGATGGACGAGCGCCGAACGGCCATGTATTGATCCGTGCCTTTATGGGAGGGGCATTGCAGCCGGAAATCATCCAACGTGACGACCAGGCACTTGCGGACACGGCATGTAACGATTTGAACCATTTACTGGGAATTGCATCGAAACCCCTATTCGCCGTTATCAGCCGTTGGCCCCATTCCATGGCCCAATACGATGTGGGCCACCTGGAAAGCGTCGAAGCCATGCGGAAAAAAATCAGCAGCCACAAAACCCTTCAGATAGCGGGAAACGGATTTGACGGGGTCGGAATACCCGACTGTGTTCGCGCCGGCGAGCAGGCCGCCGAGGCCATCATGGCAGACCTAGGTTGAAAGATCCAGCGCTGCTGGAAGTCACCAACCACCCTATGCCTCGTCCAGTACGGATCGAATTTTTTGAGACAACCGTGCCATATTAAACGGCTTCTGCATAAAGCCTCTACACCCTCGATCAAGGATGTCCGTTATCTGGCTGGTAACGCCGTAACCACTGGCAAGCAGCACCTTTACATCGGAGTTCATTTCCTTGAGCCTGTCGTAGACTTGTCCACCGCCCATTGCCGGCATGACCATGTCCAATATGACCAACTCTATCTTGTCTTGGTTGTTTCGATAGAGATCCAGCGCTTCGCTTCCACTGCCCACAGCCAAAACATCGTATCCCAATTCCTTGAGCATCTCTTGAGTAACCTCGAGAATCATCTTTTCATCATCCACCAAAAGAATCGTCTCAGCGCCCGCCAAAATGTCGTCCTGCCCTGCATCGGATTCCAATGTCTTTTTTCCGGCGGCAGGCAAATACACGTTGACTGTAGTGCCATAACCCTTTTCGCTGTACAGGGTGATGATTCCCCCATGGTTGGTCACAATACGATTGGCAAAAGCCAGGCCAAGACCTGTGCCGGAACCTTTGGTGGTAAAAAAAGGCTCAAATACCGACTCCTGGGTTGTCTGATCCATACCGACACCACCGTCGGTCACGGAAATCCTGACGTACCTTCCCGGATCCAAGCCGAAAAAATCGGCATAGTCTTCGTCAAACACGACGTTTTCCGTCTCGATGTTCATCTCACCGGCGTCTTCCATGGCCTGCCAAGCATTTAGATATATATTGAAAAGAACCTGTTCTATTTGACCCGCATCCACCTGCCCCTGCCATGCTTGCGCCTGAAGCCGTTTAATGATGGTCGCATCTTTGATCTTTGAGCCGAATCGTTTTACACTTTTCTCCACCAACGTGTTCAGATCAATGGGTTTGGTATCGTACTCGCTTCCTGCGCTGAAACCGAGTAACTGTTTTGTCAATTCGTGGCCCCTCTGGATATACCCTTCTATCCGTTTCAGTTTTTCAGACACGGGACGACGATTGTCTACCTCGGCCAAGGCCAAAGAGGCGGTACCCTGAACCCCCATGAACAGTTCGTTCAGCTCATGAGCGATAGATCGTGAAAGAATGCTGACGGCTTCCATCTTATGGGTGCGCTCCCGTTCCCGTTCGAGCCGCTTGGATTCCGTGATATCTCTGAGCACAAGGCTGTAGCCCTGCAACTTTCCTCGGGCGGCCACGATAAGCGCCGTAGAACATGTGCAGGTTCCCCTGCTGTTGGGAAGACTGATCTCCAGGCTTTTTGGCTTTAGTGTCTTTTGCGTAGCCACCAACGGGCATCCCTCGATGGGTTGATCCTGCGCATACAGCAATTCGTGGTATTTTTTTCCTACCGTGTTTTCTGTTGAAAGGTTGAATGTTTCCAGTGCGGACCTGTTCGCGCGCACCACGTTGTAATCGTCATCGACAACCAAGACAGCGTCTGTGAGTCCATCGAAAATATTTTCCAGGGTCTCCTTTTCCCGGATGATGTGATCCCTTTGCGCCGTTAACACCGCAACACTGTTTTTCAATTTTTCGTTTTCGGTTTCAAGCTCTTCATAAGACAGCATCACTGTCATGAGAGACTCCTTGTTTAGGAATTCCTATGCCATGCGGACGGAATAGGTTGTTGGTAGCGTCGGAGAACTCTGATGGCTTCTTCTCTTGTAATTTTCAAGTGGTGGCCTATCTTGTGCCCTGTGATCTCGCCATCCTTAATCCAGTTTCGAATGGTGCGGGGCGAAACCCCCAACAGTGGACCCATCTCATTGGTCGACACAAACCGTCTTGTATGTCTGGAACAGGCCTTGCTTTTTCCCATTGCTCAAATCCCTCGATTTTCTCGTTGTTTATGCGAGAATCATGCCAATCACTTCCGGCCGTTCATCCGTGTCGTAACGCGACATGGCAGACTTCGCTTCAGGCTTTGCACAGCACGCACGATCGGGCTTTTTTGCAGCCAGGGCATATGTTGAGTATGGCTTTACAATCCGATCCAGGTTTTATAGAATTTTTAAACAATCACCATTGCAATCCGGCAAACGGAAATGATGGACACGGCATAACCTCTGGAGGGCAAGTTATGTTATCAGTATTTCAACGAATGGTTGAAAGACCACATATCGCCGTTGACCTGGGAAATGCGACCACGCGCGTCTATTCATGTGAATTGGGAATGGTTGCCGAAGAGCCTTCCCTGGTCCGAATGATTCCTCAGAGTACCAAAGCTCAGGATTTGGATGTTCTCATTACCTACCTTAACACCAGGTTTGTGTCACATCCTCTTCGCGGCGGGGTCATCGTTAATCCCAAAGCCGCGATCTCGCTGCTCAAACCGTTGTTCAAGCGGGCGCGAAAGACATTAAGGTCTCCAATATCGCTGGTTTGCGCACCAACCGACGCAACGGAAACAGAGCGTAGGCTTCTGGCGCAAACCGTTGTGCATGCCGGCGCCTCTCGGGTGGCTATCCTGCCCGAACCCATGGCTGCGGCCATCGGCGCCGGAATCGACACCAGCCTGCCATATTCTCAGCTACTGATTGACATCGGAGATGGAGTCACAGATCTGGCCGTCATTCGCGCCGGCGTTCTGATTTTTACGTCCGCCTTGCGGATAGCCTGCAGCGACCTTCACAAGGCGGTGCAACATGCAATCCTGTCCGGCCACAGGGTCTGTCTGTATCCTGGTGAGACAGAAAAACTGGTTCATGACATTGACCTGGCAGCTCACATCCCAGACCGTGCAGGCGGCACAAAAAGCGTTAAGGGGATAGACATTGCAAAAAGATCGGAAGTGCACATCGAGGTAACCAATCAGGAAACTCGGGCCGCCATTGAGCCGATTATTTCCAGGATTCTGAAAATGATCCAAACCGCTTTACGACACCTTCCCGAAGAGATCGGCGCCGAAGTCATGGAATCCGGAATCTGTTTGACCGGTGGGGGAAGCTACGTTCCGGGAATGGATAGGTTGATAGCCCTGAAAACCGGCCTTGACACGAGAGTTGCTTCTGATCCCATACACGCCGTCATTCATGGCGCCATTGAAACCCTTGAATTTTGGAAAGAAAAACAATCATGGTGGGACAACCTGGTCTGGCCGGTATCAACAACGGAAAACAGACGGAACGTATATAGCGGTCAAAACATGGTGAGACCGGCATCCCCCTAGTATCGGCTCCAGGCCTGCCCCGGCAAATGGGACGGCAATTCATAGCACACGTTCGCGTCATGCACTGTCCTGACCGCATCGTGAGGCTCCAAGATGGATTTATAGGCACATTCCGAGCACCGCCAGCGTGGCCATCCCTTGCGCACGGCATCGTCCAAACAGGTGCAGTAATGCATACATTGGAGGTTTCGCGGCCCTTGCTTGTTGACCGGGTTCCTTTTGGATTTCATGAACGGCCCCCTTTGTCGGGTTTTCCCGTTTTATCGGCATATTCCAAAAAAAGCTGAAGGGGGCCAACAATGCCTGACCCGTCAGAAAAACGGGCGACCCCGCCGAAACGGCGGCGCACAAATTTAGGCGGAAATACCCGGTATCGTCTGAAGTATATTCAGGAATTAAAACGGTCGGCCAAGGAAACAAAAGGTTGGAATGCTCGCTGAAGGTCAAAAAACCTGAAAGTCGCCATTCGGTTTATACGTCACCGCAGCTGCACAATACAAATGGTTTTCCCAAATCCACCGCCAGAAAAACGAAGAACGAGTCTGTTTTTTTTGATTACAGCGTGTTAGCCAAGAAAGTCTTGGTTGACATCATTCACTTCACTTGCGTGTAGGCAGAGCTATTTTTTTCTTCGTTATTGCGGCTGACGCCTTGAAAAGACGCTGGCCCTTCGGGGCTGCCGGTGGATCTGGGTTTTTCAGCCCTCGCTGACAGCCGCGCCGGGGCCATCCTTTCCGCATATGGGCGTGCCGAGTTTTGGATGGGTTTTAGCCTAGGCTTTTTCTCACTACTTCGGCGATCTCTCGACAGAATCTTTCCGTCGCTTCGAGGGTAGGGCCTTCCACCATAACCCGACACATGGACTGGGTGCCGGAATAGCGGACAAGCACACGGCCCTGCCCGCCGAGGTCGGCTTCCGCGTACTGGATAGCCGATACGATCTCGGGGACGGTTTCAACCGGTGGTTTTTTTGCGACGTTCACGTTGATCAAGCTTTGCGGAAAAACTTCCATGACTCCGGCCAGAGACTCCAAGGAGTCTCCCGAATCCTTCATCGCCTGCACAACCTTCAGAGCGCCGATAATCCCATCACCGGTAGTGTGGTGGTCCAGAAAAATCATATGGCCGGAATCTTCCCCCCCAATACAAGCCCCATCGGCCAACATCTTTTTCAAAACATATCGGTCTCCGACTTGCGTGATGACATGGTCTATGCCCAGTTTTTTCAGGGCAAGGCCAAGACCGATATTGCTCATGACCGTACTGACCACCATGTTTTTGGCCAGTCGACCCTTTTCCTTCATGTTTTTCGCACACAACGCAAGCATCTTATCGCCGGATACCCGGTTTCCACCGGCGTCCACAGCAATGACTCGGTCTCCGTCCCCGTCAAAAGCAAATCCCACATCGGCCTCGGAATCGACAACCTTTGCGGCAAGCTTTTGGGGATATTCGGACCCGCACTCGTGGTTGATATTGATCCCGTCCGGTCTACACGACAATAAGGAAACGTGGGCGCCCAATGCCGCGAAAACCGCCGGAGCCACCTCCGATGTGGCCCCATTAGAGCAGTCCAGAACTACATGAAGTCCGGCCAGCGCATTGTCGCCTACGACCGCTTTGAGGTAGTCCTCGTAGCGCTGTGCAGCATCTCTGACCGTATGCACCATTCCAAAGCCCTTACGGTCGACAGGAAACGGGGCTGCCTGCCCCTTTTTAAGAATGCGTGCCTCCATGTCGGCCTCTGCATCATCGGAAAGTTTAAACCCGTCTCCCTTGAAAAACTTGATCCCGTTGTCATAAAAGGGATTATGGGATGCCGAAATCATCGCAGCCCCATCCAACCCCATCTCTCTTGCCAGAAAAGCCAGACCCGGCGTAGGCAAAACCCCGGCCAGAAAGGCTTGGCCGCCGGCCGAACATATGCCCGCAACCAAAGCATGTTCTATCATGTCGCCGGAAATTCGGGGGTCTTTGGCAATGGCAATGCTTGATGTTCCGGTGTTTCGACCAAACACCTCCGCCGCGGCCCTGCCTATCCGCACAGCCATCTCGGCAGTGACGGGGTACTGGTTAGCCAAACCTCTTATCCCGTCTGTCCCGAATAGTTCCCCCATGTTTCTCCGCTGAACAAAATCTCGAAAATACTTTAACTGTTCGCGATAATACCCCATACTCCAAGGACAATACGACCCTTCAATCCCTAAAAGACGGCAGGATTGCAAGGATTTTGTCATTCACGGCATCTACAATCCCCTGGAGCCAAGCCGTCCCATCCTGAGCGGCCGTTTCATCCAATCCCTGGATCACCGCAATATATCCTGAATATTCGCCCATGGCCTTTTGAAGGACCTCAAGAAATCGCTCCAGGACTGCAAGGTCCCCGGTCCACTCCCGGTATTGTCTCAAGATGGCTTCAATATCCGGCCACCGCTCGGAAAACTCCCGTTTCTGTTTGACCAATCTTTCGTGTGCCTTCTCTTTGAAAACAACCCGGTATCTATCGGCAGACTCGGGCATCTTATCGGCCAACGTCTTACATTGTTTAATCCGTTCCTCAATGGCCATATCCAGCTTATCGACGGCCCCTGCATGAAGGGCCTCATCCATGACGTGTCCTTTAAAAAACAGGGCGCGAACGGTAATGTACCAGTGTCTAAGCGCCACCAGGTTGGCAATAAAATGTATGTTATTAAAAACGCGCCTTTTCACATGCCGGTAGATCCCCGGATGGAAATTCAGCACCTGCCCGGACTCGTCGCGCTGATGCGAAGGCAAATCAGGCCCCGGCAACAGATTGCCGCCTGCGACCAGATCTTTTCGACAAATACTCCCAGCCGCAATGACCGTCCCATAGCGTATTCGGACCGGCCCGACCACACCACCTTGACCTCCCAGGAAAATGGGTCGTTGATTCAACATGACGCCACGGGGCACGTCTCCGATCAACGAGGCTGTGGCTTTGTCTTGATTCGGCGTGTAATTAAAATGAATATAGGAACTTCCCACCTCACTGTGGTTTTTTCTACTCGTACCGCCTGCCATGAGGCAATCGCAAAAGTTGACAAGACTTCCCAGGGTCACAAACGGAAAAAGAATGGTTTGTTTGATCCCAACGCAATGGGCGCCATTGGCTTGCTCTTCCAAAAGGCACCCGTCTCTTACCAATGCCCCTGACCCCATGCTTGCCTCTTGCAAAAAAGTCGATCTTTTGAAAAAACCGCACTTTAAGTCAACCTTTGGTCCGATCTGGCAATCTTCCACGGTCACCGGCCCTTCATAGCCGAGTCTTGCACCAGACATAATGAGGGTTTTTCTCCCAAAAATCTTACACCCGGGATAGATAACCACGCCTTGGCCGGCCATTCGGTCCAACGAGACCTCCGGGGCAATGAAAACGCACTCAGGGTTCGGGATGCTCGCCCCTTTTTCGATAAGCCTTTCCAACTTGTGTCTACTCGCCGTATTCATAAGAACCCAAATTTTATTAAAACCGCCCGGTTGTCAAGATATAAAATGACGCCGCCATCCGATGTATATCCGGCCATGGAGGACCAGCGTTCGGCCATGGTCATTTTTTAAGAAGCAAACGCGACTTCAAAGCCGCGTCCTTTGGGTTTGGGTGTTCCCAGAGCCACCGGCTGGGGTGTTTATCGCCGGTTGACACTGCCCCCATCGGTTTACTATAAGTCCACCGAAGCGACCAAGGTCCGCTATATTTTGACACGAACTCGGAAGCCGGGGAACAAAAAACCTTTTTTGAGACCACGAGCTTTTCCGATTCTCACCGCCGGAACCTATGGCCGGCACATGGAGTCAATAATTCCCATGAAAGGTCTTATCGCAAAACGGTTGGCAACGCTACGGACCATTCTCCAAAGAGTGGAATACGATACGATTCTGATACTCGCGGCGGAAAATCGCAGATACCTGAGCGGTTTCACTGGAGAAGACGGTCAATTCGACGAATCTGCGGGAGCTCTTTTCATTACAGCCAAAGATCAGGTGCTGGCCACGGACTCGCGGTATGCGCTTCAGGCCAAGCACGAGGCCCCCGGATTTGATATTCTTTGCTACGACAAAGGACTGACGCCAAGCCTCGCAAGCATTCTGTCGGCTATAGGCACGGAACGCCTCGGTTTTGAGAGCAGCAGGATGTCCTTCCACCAATTCCAGGAATTCAATAAGTGCCTGGCAAAAGAAGGACCCCTGGTAAAGATGGTCCCCACCGAAAATGTGGTTGAAGGGCTTCGAATGATTAAAGATGCCCGGGAAATCGAGGCTATTCGCAGCGCACTTGCCTTGTCCGAAGCGGTCTTTGAAAGCCTTTGCACGGAACTCCGCCCGGGAATAAGCGAAAAACAATTGGCATGGACTATGGAAAAAAAAATGAGGGAAAGCGGCGCCGAATCCCTGGCATTTCCGCCGATTGTAGCTTCCGGCTCCAATGCCGCCCTTCCCCATGCCATACCAACGGGACGGCTTGTGGAAAAAGATCAACCGTTGCTCTTTGATTGGGGCGCCCGCTTGAATGGTTATTGTTCTGATATCTCAAGAACGATTGTCCTCGGAAAACCGGACTCCACATTCCAAAAGGTCTATCCGGTAGTCCGGGACGCCCAGCTCAAGGCCATTGAAAGCATCCGACCGGGAATCAGTTCGCAGGAAGTGGACAGGGTCGCCAGAGATCATATCGCAGCAAAAGGCTTCGGCGAGTATTTCGGCCATAGCCTGGGCCACGGTGTGGGACTGGCAACCCACGAAAAGCCTTATTTGGGCGTCACGCGCCCCATGAAGCTTGAGGTAGGCATGGTGACCACGGTTGAACCGGGCATTTACATCCCCGGATGGGGCGGCGTGCGCCTGGAAAACATGGTTGTCGTGGAACCTGCGGGAGCCACGGTGTTGAACCGGTCTACCCTGTAACGGGTCTAAAATTATAGATTCTGGAGATATCCGCCGATCCATGAGCAGCCGCCAGCGGTTGGAAACCAATCCGGATAACCTTGCAGATCAGTTCATCAATTATCTGGTTGTTGAAAAGGGCCTTGCGGACAACACCGTTGCCGCCTACAGTGCGGACCTGGCCGTGTATCTGGGTTTTCTTAAATCAGAAACAGTGACCAATATTCGCGACTCTGATACAGCCGTAGTCCTGAAACATTTGATTGCCCTGAGAAACAGTGGACTGGCCCCCCGGAGCCGGGCCAGACACCTTGTCACGATCCGAGGGTTTTATCGGTTTTTGGTACAGGAAGGAATCCTGGAAAACAACCCGGCAAAGATGGTCGATTTGCCCAAGACGGGACGGAAGCTGCCCGCCATCTTAAAGGTAGAGCAGGTGGTGCGGCTCCTGAATACCCCTGATCCTTCAACGCCCAAAGGATTACGTGACGGCGCTATGTTCGAACTGCTCTACGCCGCAGGCCTCAGGGTCTCCGAGTTGGTTCAAATGGTTGTGACGGACCTCAACCTGGAGGCCTGTTTTGTCCGGGTCTTGGGCAAGGGATCCAAAGAGCGCGTCGTTCCCATTGGCCGAAACGCGCAAAACCGTCTTGGGTTGTACATCGCATCGGCAAGACCTATTCTTTCAAAAGGTACGCCAAGCGCCTATCTTTTTGTGAGCCGTCGGGGACAACCTATGACACGTCAGGGTTTCTGGAAAATCCTCAAGCTCAATGCATTGAAAAGCGGCATTTCTGAAAATATCACACCCCATACCCTTCGGCACTCCTTTGCCAGCCATCTTTTGGAAAGAGGAGCAGACCTCAGATCCGTCCAGGTGATGTTGGGTCATGTAGATATCAGCACAACGCAGATATACACTCATGTAGCGCCGGAGCGACTCAAAGCCGTCCATACGCAATACCACCCAAGGGGCTGAGGCGCGCTTGAGGGCCTGAAACGGTCACCC
Source organism: uncultured Desulfobacterales bacterium (assembly GCA_964430705.1). Taxonomy (GTDB): domain Bacteria; phylum Desulfobacterota; class Desulfobacteria; order Desulfobacterales. Next base: position 45,218 of record CAYSGJ010000002.1, read on the forward strand.
GAATTAAAATCCGATACCCTCCGAAGCCCCAGGATTTTCAAGAAACCAAAATCTTACAAAGTTTTTATATTGTTTCTCAATACGGCGCCGCCTCCAGCAAAGAGTGCGGTGAACATTGGCAATTGGTTTGTGACATGCTATACAGAAACCCAGGATGGCTTGATGGCGCTCCGCGGGCAAACCCGTGGTCCCATAAGAATACCCGTCCCGGCCGAAGGCGAAGACGTGTAAACGACATGCCGGTTTTTATCTAGAGACGGAATAACCCCGTTTCAATCCCTGATGATTTTGGAGTCATCGATTCATGCTTCAAACAGCAAGAACTTTTCCCGAAGGCGCCAGGCACCACCTGAAAGGCATCAAGTTCGGCCTTAAACATCCTTCTTTTCTTGCCCTGGCCGCACTGCCTTTCATCGCCACCCTTTTGCTTTATGTCATCGGCTTTTACCTGATGCATACACGTGTAGACAGCATGCTGGAGCAGGTTTGGCAGATAGATCCGGAAAAATCATCCAGGCTGATCGGATGGCTTTATTGGACTTATACACACATCGTCAAATTTTTTGTGTATATTGTTGTCCTTGCCGTCATGTTTTATACTTTCATTGTGTTCGCCAATGTATTGGCATCGCCTTTCTATGACCACATCAGCGAAAAATACCAGCGCATGTTCCACAGCAACCAAGACCGGCTCCAAGTCTCATCTGGAAACAGAGGAATTGTGTCGATCATGAAAGAAGAAGCAAAGAAGGCGGTTTTCATGTTGCTCATCCCGTTGTTTCTTATTTTCATTCCCGTCATTGGGAGCATACTCTGCCTGGTCGTTGCCGCCGTGTTTATTGCCTGGGATTATGTGGACTTTTCACTCTCACGGGACCACCCTTTGCTGAGAGATCGGATGCGCACCTTGTGGCGCCACAAGTTTCTGCTGATGGGATTCGGCTTTCCTCTTTTGGTTCCATTCCTCGGCATCTTGGTTCTGCCATTCGCCATCCTGGGTGCAACCAAGCTCTACTATGATAGGATATACGACACCGGTTCATGAGTCCAAACTTTGAATTCATCGATTCCTTTTCCGACTTGGAACGCTTGGGCAAAAGGCTTTCCAAGGAGCGGGTCATTGCCGTAGATATCGAGGCCGACTCGCTGCACCACTATTCTCCGAAAATATGCCTGATCCAGGTTTCCACTTTGGAGGACACATTTATTGTCGACCCGCTGGCCACAAAGACCATTGAACCGTTGAGCCCTCTTTTGTCCGGCAGTGAAATAAAAAAGGTCTTTCACGGCGCAGATTATGACCTGCGCTCTTTGTTCCGTGATTTCGGCACAGTGTTACAAAACATCTTCGATACCATGATAGCCTCTCAGTTTTTGGGCGAAAAAGAGGTCGGACTTGCCGCCGTACTAAAAACCCGGTTCGGTGTTGTTTTGAACAAAAAGTATCAAAAAGCCGATTGGTCGAAAAGACCGATCACCCATGATATGCTCTTGTATGCGGCCGGAGATACGCACCATCTGGTCAAGCTTTGCCACGAACTGGAACGTGAGCTGAAACGCAAAGGCCGATTGGAATGGGTTAAAGAAGAGTGCGACATATTGTGCGTCGAGTGTGCAACTGCGAACAATACCCATTGGACCTGCCGCCCCGAAACGGCTGATGTCGGCTCGCAGCACACCAACAAAGCAGGCGATGGCTCACCGCTGTTCAAACGTTTCAAGGGTGCCGGCACGATGCCGCCCAGAGACTTGGCAATCCTTGAGAAACTGCTTGCTTTTCGTGACAGAAGGGCCAGGAAACAGGATCGGCCGCCGTTTAAGCTTTTTGGAAACAACCTGATCAAAGAACTGGTCAAAGCAAAGCCCGCGAGTCGACGTGCCATTGAAAACATACCGGGGCTGCCTCGCAATTTCATGAAGCAATATGCCAAGGAAGCACTCTCCGCCATCAGTAAGGGCCTTGCCGTCCCGAAACATCGCCTGCCGGTCTATCCCAAAAAACCCCGGCCTCGTCGCGATCCCAAGAAGCAAGACCGGATGCTGCGCCTGAAGACCTGGCGTGACATCAAGGCCAAGGAGCTGGATTTGGAACCCGGGGTCCTGTGCAACAATGCTTTATTGGATGCAGTCGCTGCACTGCGCCCCGAAAGCATCGACGGCCTCGAAGCAATCCCGGCAATGAGACAGTGGCAAAAAAGGCTTTTTGGTCAAGAGATGATTCGGGTCGTCCAGGACGACACTGGAAAGGACAAACACACATGAAAATCAGCATTGAGAAGGGTCTTGTAGAATTCCGACCTGAAAGCGAACAAGAAACGGCCATGATGGAAGCCCTGTGGAAACTTGTGGTGGACTGCGTAAGGTTTAATAAAAAACTGGTTCCTGTGGGAGAATACATTCCTCAACGGCATAATATTGCAAGGTTTGCGGTCGAAGACTGATTTCAACTTCTGAAGGTGGGCCAAGGTGGAAGAATACGTCAAAAGAGCCATTTTTAAACAGGTTGAGAAAGAACCTTTTGCCGGGAAACTAAATCTCCAACTCGTCGAATTGGATGATGGTTATTCTGCCGTAGAAATGACTTTCTCAAAGGACATAGAGAATATGTTCGGCATGGCCCATGGCGGCGCCATTTTTGGTCTCATTGATGAAGCCTTTGAAACGGCAAGCAACTCGCACGGCACGGTCGCCGTCGCGTTGAACATGAATGTTACCTACTTGGCCGCGCCCGCGCCGGGTGCTCGACTCCGCGCTGTCGCACGAGAACTGAACCTCACCCGGCGAACCGCCGCATACGAAATCAAGGTCACGGATCAAAAACAGACATTGATTGCCACATGTCAGGCCCTGGTATTCAGAAAGAATGTCAAACTGCCCTTTCTTGATGAAGAATAAGGCGGTTTGGCGGTTTTTTTCAGCACATAACGCAATGTCCGAAAAACGAAACTTCATTTGAAATTTTGCTATTCGGAACAATTGCGAATAAGCCACTTTTTGCTCTAACGCACACCAGCCTATGCTGCCTCGCACTGCCGGCAAATGGACCATGCTCGTTGGCCTTTCCTTGGTGACCCTCACCTTCCTGGGGACGGTGAACTACTTGTTTCCCTTTTATCCGCACACCTACTTCTTTGCCTGGTACGGACTCATACTCTTTCTGGAAGGGCTCCTGTGGTGGCGATGGAGCGATGGACTCATCTTTCAAAGGCCGGCGCAATTTGTCACGCTGCTCTTCTGGTCCGCCGTGTTTTGGTTTTTCTTCGAACTGTGGAACCTGCGGCTCCAAAATTGGTATTATGTAGGCGTGCCCCCAAAGGGGCCCTGGTCCCATGTGGAGGCCTACCTGGATTTTGCAACGGTGCTGCCCGGCATGTTCCTCGTCTACAGGCTGCTGCATCGTCTCGGCATTCCCCGCCGGATACATACCAGGTTCGGATTGCCTGCCGGATGGCGCAGGTACTGGACGGCCTTGGGACTCGGCATGGTCGTGTTGCCGCTGTTCTATCCGGACCTCTTCTTTCCCTGCGTATGGGCGGCCTTCATCTTTTTATTAGAGCCCGTGTGCGCAAGCCTTAAAGGCCCGTCCCTGCTTAGGGATGCTCAAAACGGTGAATGGACGACACTTGTACGGTTGCTTTGCGCCGGAATCCTGTGTGGTGGTTATTGGGAGCTCTGCAATTATTGGTCTCTTGAAAAATGGATCTATACGGTACCTTTCTTCTCCCAGGGTAAACTGTTTGAAATGCCGTATCTGGGCTTCTTGGGTTTTCCGCCTTTTTGCGTCCAGTGTTTTGTTATGACCAATGCCGTTTTTTTAGTCCGGGGCGGTCGACACTGGCATCCCGATGTCCTGGAAGCCGCAACGCCTTCTCGTATCCGTAGGATATCGTATGCGGCCATGATAGCCATTGGCCTGCTTCTCAGCGAATATTCTTTTTCTCAGATGCAACGGCATACCATAGACAGCAGGGCTGAATCTGTGGAGCAGATTACGGGAGATATCAGCCCTGATGATGCCCGCCGACTCGGCATACAAGGTTGGCGTTACCCCGAAAAGGTCCTCAAAAACTGGGCCGAGGCCGCCCCCCTTATTGCCCCGGCGTTTCGTGAACGCATCCGTCAACGCCTCGAACTTGCCGGCCATCTCCATATGGGATCAGACAATGCCGGACTTCTGGAAAGCGTGGGCGTTTTGTCGCCGGATGCGCTCGGCCGGCAGGATCCTGATCGACTCTTTGCACAACTGGTCGCGGCCAATCAGCGCATAAAACTCCGGGACACGCCCTTGGTAAAACGCCGTGTCATTGCATGGATAGAGGGCACCCGACGTACATCGGCCTTGTATTAACGCCGGCATTGCAAACGTCGCCCTACCGTGAGACCGTTCATATTGGGAAGGGAACCGGGGAGTGTCAAAATGATTGGTTCTTCTGCAATTGGGTTGGAACAATCCGTGCAGATCGATCATGCTTGACCCAGCTCTATGGCATCCAGGGCCTCTCGAGCCTCCTTGAAATCCGGTTCGAGCCTCAAGGCGTGCCTGAAGTGGGATTCTCCTTTTTCTACGTTGCCCATATCCAGATAAACCCGACCGATATTATAGTAAATGTGAGGCGCATCGGGATGGATCTTAAGCGCCTTTTGATAGTGGTGCAAAGCGGCATTGAGGTCCCCCCGCTTCCGGTAGAGAACCCCAAGGCTGTTGTACACATTCACCGTGTCGGGCTGCAGTTCGAGAATCTCATTAAGGATTTCTTCCGCATGTTCGTCTTTCTCACTGCTCATGTAAATCTGTGCGGCATGATGAAGACACTCTTCGGCTTTTTCCGGCTGTCCCAACTCCCTGTAGGCACGGCCCATAGCTTCATACGCTTTGGCAAACAGCCGATCCAGCTCAGTGGCCTTCCTGAAGGCCTCAATCCCTTCCTGATAGAGCCCTTGAGAGGTCTTTATATATCCTATGTTGTAGTAGACTTCGGCACTCTCCCCTTCCCGCAGCATCTTCTCAAACACCGACAACGCGTCTTCATAGTCTCCGCCTTCCAGTAAATCCAGCCCTTGTTCAAGAGAAATTTCGGCCTCACTAGGCGGTCCGGCGGCGGCGGCTTCGGCCAATTCCGCCACCTTCTGCTTGATCGTGGCGACTTCAAACGGCGTCACAACAAGGCCGTTCACCCCCGCGGTTCCGGCTTCGATAACCTTGGCTTTTGTGAGAGTCGAATCGCAAAGATAGAAAGGAAGGTGAACAAACCGGTCATCATTGCGGACAATCTTCAGCAGAGCCAGCCCCGTCATTTCCGGCATGTCCCAGGCTGCAAAAACACAGTCAAACGTTTTGATCCTGAGCATCGCCCACGCCTCGCTTGCCGTACCGGTGGGATGAACATCTTTGTATCCAAGATACCTAAGCGTGTCCTTAAGCTCCTGAAGACCCACGGCGTTATCATCAACCACAAGAATCGAAGTCTGTTTCATCAACATAACCTATCAGCATCATTAAAACAAATCAAGAAGGAGCCCTTTGTCTTGCTCAAGATCCCGGCCCTTGCCGGTTACTATCGGCCTGACGGGGATATCCCGTCCGCGGTTTTTTCGCAAATCTGCGATAAATCCATCAACCAAACCAGCGGTTTCAGGGTCTTCAACAGTCCGAAGATCAAAAACACGATAACAAGACCGATTCGGATCAGCGCCTTCGATATAGCACCAGATCCTCTTGGCAATCTCATGGTGTTTCAACAGTTTGTTGTAACCATGCCGGAAACGTTGTGAGTAAAAAAACATCTCGCCCCAAGTATTCCGCACAAGATAGTCCACCGCATGGGAATGCGCCCCTCTAACAGGGCGGCGCGGGTCCATGACCACAAACACCTGCAACCCTTTCGGCGCGAACCTAAAATCCCGGGGATCCATCTCGTTCGAAAAGCATGAGACCATTTCTTGAAAAAGCCGATTGGCTCGGCCTTGCACAATCGGGCTTCCAGCATGCTGGAAATCAATGGTAAAGTGCTTGCATCTATAAAAACCATTGAACACGATCCACCCGAGAACCCGCAATAGTTCCGGAGCAGAAAAAAGCGGGACCGCCTTCTTGGAGGCGCCTTTGGCCGAGCTGTCCATCACTGACCACACATCACCGCGAAGGGGTCCCGACGCGTTGATGACAAACAGCCCGCGCCCGTCCTGTCGGTCGCGAAGATAAACAGAAGCAAAAGGAAGTTTCCCTTTTTTCTTTTTAAAGCGACCGGCGGCCTTGTTTTTTAAAGCGGTAAGATCTTCTGAGGCCATGCCTGTTTGACATCCAGTGACTCGATCCGACCCAAAGACCAGCTTGTACAAATGCCATAGCCTGCCGACGATGCGATTTTCAAAGTCCAGTTTTTCTTCTTCGCCCCACGACGCGAATAGATCAAGACGCTCGGTCTGTTTTTCTCCCCAGCACCATTGCTCAACATAGCCTCTGAGTAACTGGTTTTTCGGGCTGTCGTCAACTGTTTTCGCCGGCACCGGAAAACCGATTATCCGAAGATATATGCACTGCCTGATCAGCTCCAACCCGTCTCTGTCGTCTAGTTTTTCATACAACGCCAGCACGCTGTCAAAGGCAAGGGCATAAGGATCCAAAAAGTAACTATCCATCCGGCTTGCCGGAAACCTTTCCTTGGCCTTGTCACACAGCAAACCGCACTCCTTTTGAAAAAAAACGTGCCGCACCATGAGCGACGCCTTGATCAAGGCCTTGACCGGATCGTCTTGCGCTTTACAGAATTGCCAAAACAAGGCGCCGTAACATTCTGTCGGGTTGACAGCACTCAGATTGCCCAGATCGATGTAATCCATCGGCAAAAATTCATTTCGGCCGGCATGGGAGGCTGTTTTTATCCAGGCTTCGCATTCACTATCTTTCAGCCCAACCGGCAAAACAGCCCAATAAGGAATTTGGCCGCCGATCAAGATAAAGGTCCGATAGAATTCCTCCTTCAAAAGACTCCTTTGACCGGTTCGCAGCCCTTCTTCAACCATTCCGGAAAAGGCATTATGCTTTATCTGCATGGCATCAAGGGTGAAAAAGCTCAGGGATTGTCGATAGGTTTCCTCCGCCCACCGTTCAATCCTTTCAAGCTTTTGCCGCAAAAGAATCCGCTGTCTTTCGTCTATCGCATCCCGGTCAAACACGACCCAATAATCAAAGTCGGATCGGGCTGTCTGGCCCAGAGAACCGGCACTGCCCATAAGATATAACCCCTTGATACAAAATTTTTTTGACACAAAAGAACGTATCTGTCCCATTTCAATGCCCAGGCGCCTTTTGGCTAGGGTCCAGAAACCGGAATCATAAAATCCGTAAATACCATGGGGAACTTGAGGGTCATCAATGTAGCCCGGATACTCCGGCGAGTTGATATGCAAAAGCAAAGGAATGCGGTAAAAAAGATCCAACTTTTTCGTTGGAAGGTAGCGTATGAGTTCGCGAATCCTGGCAATATTGTACTTGACAAAATGCTTTCTGTTTTTCAAAAGCACATCGCCGACAAACCTCGAATCCTGATACGAATAGTCTGGTCCCACTGCCATGCTGTGCCGGCCTCTCCGGTACAAGACCATAAATAGACAACCCCACTATTATCCGTAGTCGGCATATTACCCTGGAAAAATTACTTTTTTTTGTATAGGATGAAAAGATCGTTCTTTGAATCGATTCGATGATTGACGGCCCATAGCCCCCAGTCTTTAGTCGATCCTTTTTTCGTTACCGGAGGGCCCGGAACATTGACGGAAGAAAATAATCTGGAAACGTCGGAAACACAAACAGAATCCCTGGAACTCGACAAGCTCGAGGTAAAGCCCTTAAAGCCGAAAGAGCCTTCCGTTTCCACCCCTGTCAAAACGGCGGAAAGGCCGGCGACATTGGACAGCGACTGGAAATCGCGGTTACAAGCCGCCCTTGCTCCGGTCAAAAACAGGACTTTTGTCTTGTGGGCACTCACGGGTCTTTTGGCGGGAATTGCGGCGTTTGCTTTCATTTCCTCCAGGGCTTCTCCGCCGCAACCAGGGGCTGTGAATGCGACGGGCAGAATCGTATACCAGGTGTCTTCTCCCATTGGCCTTGGCCATTACATCGAACTCAGGATTTCAACACCCTTTATAGATGCCGAGGAAAAAAGGGATCTCATGAACAAGTTGAAAGAAGTGCGGCATGCACTGCCGAAAGCCACAACCGTGCCGGAAGTGACCGAATCGATCCGCAAACAGGATCTTGACGCATTAAAGGATTATGTCGGCAAGGTCGTTCGCGAAGTCACCGGCATACCCGCCGAAAAGCTGGATTTGGAAATTCAGTCCCTGAACTGAACACCATGACGGGGGGATTCGTAGACTTGTTTTTCCCGCCGAGAGACGGTGACGCCATGCACCAGACGAAGACTCTGCTCATAATCAAGGGGAAAAAACCCCTTACCGCGACATTTTCGTGTTTTGGGAGTGCAAACAGACGCGACACCAAGGCCCGGTAATAACGTCAAGGCAAACAATGTCCACAGGATGATGCGCTCTATCAAGTTAAATGATCTTGCTCCTTTTCAAGACCCAGGATTGTCCTAAAAAAAGCCAGAAGCGCTCCGCATATCCCTCCTACCATAAGAATTGTCTGCTGATATGTCCACATATTCCGGCCCGGATCGATCCCGTATTTTGGAAATACAAGATTCAAGTAGTGAACCATCACCGGAAAAAGCACTATGGCAAGCACAATAACCAATGACAGGTAAATAAGATTCATTTTAAAAAATTTTACCAGGAACAATGCGGCCAGTTGAATCGTATCCAGCCTTTCCAGTTTTTCTGCAATCGTGTCCAGACCGGCGGACAAAAGGGTGGGCCGGTTTAAGCTTTCTTTGAATCTCTCAGGATCATCCGAGTCGGCCATCTCCTTTGTTTCACCTATTTGCCGCTCAAGGGCGATAAGGTCGCTATAGACACCTGCTATCAGGTTTTTAAAGCGGTAAGCACTCACATACTTAAGGAACCGGTTCATGCGACGACGCAAACCGTGAAGCTCTTCAAAAAGCCCTCTCCTGCAATCGTCAATGCATTTTCGACTGGTAGCGATGAGGGCATTGCCATAATGAATAATATCCAAATACCCGAAAATACTTTCATTTATAGCCAATTCGCCCAGACGCCCCTGAATCGATCGGACCTCCTGGGTCTCCTCTTTTCCCAATAGCCGCTCCGATTTTTGGAATTCCGTCCCGGCTCTGCGGAGAACGTCCAAGGCCTGTTCTTTTGTACGAATATAATATTGTCTGAGCGCCGGCTGCACGATAGCGCCGTAGGGACCCAGATCCGGATCAATGAGTGCGCGTACAAAGAATTGTCTATCTCGTTCTATGAGACAGAGAAGTCCGGACAAAGCATCGGACTCTTTTCCATCCCGGAAACGGAAGATAACCTCTTGATAGAGGGCTTCCCCACAGCCGGGATCCAATGTAAGGATTTCTTTGATCTTCTCTGCAGCCTCTGTCGGATACCCTTCCAGATCATAAAGCCGAGAAATCAGAAAAAAAATAAACATTTTATGCGGGTTTGTCTGCGCACGTTCCAGGGCTTTAAGAAAGAAGGCCCTTGCCGTTAAAAACGCACTTTTCTCAACACTTAGAAACCCAAGGGCGCAATAAGGCGTGTAATCGTCAGGATATTTCTCCAAAGAAGTCTGTAAAAAGGCGGCGGCTTGTTCCAGATCGGAGACTCTGAGGCAGTCCGTACCCATCCATACCAGCCCTCCCTTTTTTTTCTTCTTGGTTCTTGATTGTCGCACCTTTTGCCAGTCATCCAGGCGTGCGTCCCAGATATTTTTGAAAAATGGGAGTTGAAAAATGCCTTTCACTTCAAAGAAGCCCTGACAGGCTAAAGACAATGGACCGTCCATACCCGCTTCAAGATCATTTTCCCGAACCCTGTCTGCTGTTTTTTTTGATGAGACATAGTCCGAAAATACTTCGTTGATACTGTCAAAAGACAGATACCCCAGTTTTTCAAGCGCTTGCGGGTGGTATCGAAAGTGTTTGGAAGGACAATCCCCTATTTCGTGAGCCCTGGAACCGCAATAGTAACACGGCGCATGCCTTCCCTGCGTCAGCGCACGGTGGTGAACAAAAAGATTTTTAAAATCGTTGGACATGGCCTCGAAGGTACCCCTCATTGATTCTTTTTGTCATATCGACAACAACTTGACACAGCTTTAATGCCGTCTTAATCCGGTTTTTTTTCAACGGATGTCCCAAACCGGTTTCCGGGCTGCCCGCTGATTTTGAAAGCCACAACTATTTGAGTTCGCCGGCAATGATACCGATAATAGGTCAGGGCCGTCAGAGGGTTTCTATTTCTTTAATCGCCCCCGGATGCATGGCGGTTTCGGTTTATGTCGGAAATTTTTTTGAACCGCATGCGCATTCCCCGTAACTGGATGCGGGGTTGGCCGGCGTATAGTCAAAAATACAAAAACCTTGCGGTGAAGATGCCGGCTTCGCCGGTACTTTGCAAGCCCCGTGGCTTGCCACAGGAAGGGTTCAAATCGGCCGGTATCGCAACGTGCCGCACAGCCTCTTACAAAACCGTCTTGTTCTTAACCTTCGACAAGCAAAGACACGTACGTTTGAAAATGGTTAAAAAACCGGCAGTCCATATATCATGTACCGTGTTGTCGTCTCTTGCCGTTTGTTGGATCATGGCTTTAGCGGCAACGCCGTCCGACAGCGCAACAATCGCTACGACCGCAAAGGCCTGTACCGATACAATCAGAAGACTCGAAGCACGGGGTCACAGCCAACCCCTTGATGCAGAGGCCCATTTTCAATTGGGCGTCTGTTACACGAAAACGGCAAAACATGGACAGGCCCATAAGGCTTTTGCCATGGCGTGTCGATCCAACCCGGCCTATGGAAACCGGATCGCAAGACAATATATGGAAGCCGGCTATGAGCAACTAAGAGAAGGCCGGATTCGACAGAGTCGTATTCTGTTTCAAAAGGCAATAGAATATGACTCGGGTCTGAAAACGGAAATCGCCAAGAAGGCTTTTCAGCAAGGAAAATGGTTGTTCGACCAAGGGTTATACGACTTGGCAGACGAACGATTCGCCGTGGTCAATGCCATGGACGATTCGTTCAGCACACGGATATGCGACCTTTATTTCGCAATGGGAAGTGCTGTTGATCACGAACAATGTCTGAAACTTTACAGCATTGCCGGTTGGTACTGCAGGGATCATCATGAAGAGATCGGCCTGCGACTGCTTAATCTTGCCAAACGCCATCCGTCAAAGGAATGGACGGAAACCTTCAAAGCAGAGGCGGCTAAGTATGTAAGCGATGACACGATAAAAAGCGTATTTCCCGCGCCGTCCTGGAAGACGGTCCACGCTGCGTCATATAAAGGAAGAGGCCTTGATGCCTCTGACGGACCACGATACCATATCCGCACCGTCCGGTTCGGCAAACAGGTACAAAACGGCGACAAGATCGTTGTCGTGACCGAGGGTGACTTTAAAATCTGGAATGCGGGTTGGGACCTGTGCGAATCCCAGTGCGAGATTATCGCGAAAAACATAACACCAGGAAACTATTTTTTTATACAAGCGCCAAAAGGCAAAACAATCTTCGTCAAGGTTCAAAGATACTATTGAGTCCATTATTGCTCCTAAACGGGATGATTCGGCATAGCCCAAAAGTATTCTCAACGCGGACCCGCAAATAATTCTATTCCGCTTTTAGGGACGACCGCCGCACTTCAAGCGGTGGATCTGGGGCCCATGTACCATTTGACATCCGGATCTGCCTGAAATATCTTACCATCCCATGGAAAAACCCGAACTAAGAGTCAACATCGCCGGAATAACCATGAAAAATCCGGTCATGACCGCTTCCGGAACCTTTGGATACGGACAGGAGTTCACCCCCTTTTATGATCTGAATCGCCTGGGCGCCATTATTGTCAAAGGCCTGTCTTTGGAACCGGCACAGGGCAACCCCCCTCCCAGAACCGTAGAGACATGCGGAGGCATGCTTAATGCCATCGGCCTTGAAAATGTCGGCATGGACCAATTTGTAAAAGAAAAACTGCCTTTTCTCCGGTCTCTCGACACGGCTATTATCTTGAACATCTATGGCCGTCATATCGATGAATATGGTGACATTGCCCAACGATTGGATGCCCTTGAAGGAATCGCCGGACTTGAGGTAAATATCTCATGTCCCAATGTCAAGGCCGGAGGCATGGCTTTTGGAACGGATCCCGCAACAGCATATCAGGTCACCCGGACAGTAAAGGAAAAGACCGGGCTGCCGGTTATTGTCAAGCTCTCGCCGAACGTTACCGACATTGCCGGTATTGCTCGAAGTGTTGAAGATGCAGGAGCGGATGCCCTGTCATTGATCAACACGATCGCCGGAATGGCCGTGGATGTCGAAAGACGCCGGCCGAGGCTGGCAAACATTGTGGGAGGACTTTCCGGACCGGCCATCAAACCCATTGCGCTGAAAATGGTGTGGAATACGGTTCAGGCGGTTAAAATCCCGGTCATCGGCATAGGGGGAATCACAAACACGGAAGACGCGTTGGAATTTTTCATCGTCGGAGCCCGTGCAATTCAGGTCGGAACGGCCAACTTCATAAACCCAAAAGCCGCCGTGGAGATCGTAGACGGCCTCAGCGCATACCTTTCCCGAAAAAATCTATCGCACATCGATCAAATCATCGGAACCCTCAAAACGTAAGCCCTTTCCGGACGGGAAAAACCCCTCGCCCGAGGCGCCTAAGATATAGCACTATCATCCTTCACGCACACGCCTCACGCACACGTACACGCTCTACCGGGATCCGGCATCCGTTCAACCAATGACTATTGACCCGTAGGTTCACGCACACGTATCACGTACACGATCTAACGGCATCGGGTATCCGATCACTTTTGTTTCTTCATTCCCACTTGACATCATTCCCACTTGACATTATTCCCACATTTGGTTATGGTTGCAAAAATATATGGAAATGGAGGTTCCGCCCATGGATGTTATCAGCTTAACCCTCGACTCCAAGAAACGCATCTCTCTAACCAAACTTCTCCCTCCCGGAAACATCCGTTCCGTTCGAGCCTACACGGATGGTCATCGAATTGTACTCGAACCCATGATGGAGGTTCCGGTCGAGGAAGCTTGGCTTTTTGAAAATAGGGACTCCTTCAAGAAAGTTCTCACCGGGCTTTCTCAGAAGGGATCCGTCAAGCGCGGATCTTTTGCCAAGTACGCTAAATAGTTTCTGTAGAAAAGTGTAAAAACTTCAAAAAAAACATAAAGTTAAGCGCATTTTGACTTCCAATGTTTGGGGAGATCTGATATGTAATTGGTTGC
>CAYSGJ010000003.1:0-19689 GCA_964430705.1 uncultured Desulfobacterales bacterium
CTTCCCAAAGGGTGCAAATTTTATCGTTTCCTAACATTTTGATAATTCTTTAAAATACGGCCGTGCAAGAAATTTCTTGCACGAGAATTCATCAAATTCATGCAAAATTCAGGTATGAACAAACAATAGGGATAGCGGGGGCGACATATTATATCGCAAGACTTGACCATAGACAAAAAGATGGAAGCAACCCCCGCATCGGTTGGGGTTGCTTCCATTACTGACAGCGAGACAGTTATTAGGGTCCGCTGGCGGTTACACCTTCCGCGGTGATGCTGAATATGTAATCGCCGCTGACGTGCATAGATGTCAGGGTGAAGCAATCCGGCCCTGTGTCTATGAGACCGGTACCCACGTTTGATGTTGGCCTAAAACCATCCAGGTCAGCCATCACCAGTGTCGTTCCCGGATAGTCGGTCAGATAAGCCATGGCTGCCGTATAGGCATTTTTCAAGTCAGCCTGGGCGGATCGTTCATAGGCCCTTTTGCGGTAGCTGATAAAGTTCGGGATGGCGATCGCCGCCAGGATACCGATGATGGCGATAACGATCATCAACTCAATAAGGGTAAAACCTTTTTCGTTTCTGTTTGCCAGTTTCTGTAACATGGTGAAACCTCCTTTTTTATTTCTTGTTCTTGCCAAGCGTTTTCCCAATCAAATGTCTGTTTTCTAATAATAGTTACAATGTTTTTAGACCGTTGTGTGTGTTTGCGTCACCTCCCTCCGCATATTTTGTTTTCGGCTATTTATTGCCTTTCATGAATGTTTAAATGTCTTTTCGTTTTTTGCTGTCTTAGCAACCTAACTGGTTGTCCACTTGCAGCAAGAAGCATACCGTCTTGAAGAAAAGTGGCCGTACCATCAATAACTATTTGAAAACATGTTACATAGTTTATCGGTGACCATTTCGCCGACAGGTTCTGCAGTACCCTGTCTTTTACAAAAATTGTCAACACCCTGACAAATTTTGTGAGCTTCGAGTTCCATTCGAATCTGTTCCGGTCCTTTGTCATGGCATTGCCTGCGCAACGGCTGCAGAATCTGAACAACCGTTTCCTTCGGCCTGTTTCAAGAACCAATCGTTCGTTCCAGATTATCGGTAACCGGTCGGAAAACCTTTAATCCGGTTCAATCCCGGGCAAGCTTGGACGAAAGCCGCCGGTCGGGAGGCGTGTTTTCAGAAATCACGGTTTTCGCGGGGGAAAACGGGCAATTCCCACGGCCGTTCCGTGTTATTTACTGAATCTGGATAATAAATGCGGGAAACGCTTACATAAAACGATGGCGACAATACTCTAGATTTCTAAAGGTGTCAACCCTTCTTGCTTTCCAGTTTTTCAAGACGGTAACGAAGGTTGCGCAGGCTGATCCCCAAAAGGTCCGCCGCGTTCTGTTTGTGCCCCCCGGTCATTTCCATGGCTTTCAGCAGATATCCTGTCTCTACTTCCAACAAGGCATCGTCCAGGCTGAATCCCGATGGGGGTATATCAAAACCGGCAACGGCCGCTCCCTTCCGGGCTTGGGTCTCCGCCCGCTTGAAGGTGGCCAGGGCAAGGCTTTCAGGCAATATGATGTTGGTTGTGGCGGTGGCGACACTTCTTTCGATCATATTCTCCAGCTCTCTCACATTGCCGGGAAAGTCGTATCGTGAAAGCATGTCCTGGGCATAGGATGAGAGCTTGTGGATCGACTTGTTCATCTCTTTGGCGAATTTTTCCAAAAAATGCTGGGCCAATGCGGGAAGGTCTTCTTTTCTTTCTCTAAGAGGCGGGATGTCGATGTGAATGACGTTTAAACGATAAAAGAGGTCTTCTCTGAAGTTGCCGGCAATGACCTCATCCTCCAGGTTTTTGTTGGTTGCGGAAATGATCCGGATATCCACTTCTATGTCCCGGGTTTCTCCAACCCGCTTGAAGGCCTTTTCCTGCACGACCCGAAGCAGTTTAACCTGGACGGTCGGAGTCAGCTCGGCAATCTCGTCAAGAAACACAGTCCCGCCGTCGCCGGCCTCAAACAGGCCTTCTTTGTGGTCAATAGCGCCCGTAAAGGCCCCCTTGCGGTGGCCGAAAAGCTCGCTTTCCATGAGTGTTTCCGGAATTCCCGCGCAGTGGATGACCGTGAACGGACTGTCCTTTCTGTCGCTGTTTTTGTGGATCGCCTGGGCAATCAGTTCCTTGCCGGTGCCGCTTTCTCCCGTAATCAGCACATTGGTTCGGGTGTCGGCCACCTGTTTGATGGTGTTGAAGATCTTAATCATGGGGGGGCTGTTGCCCACGATGTGCCCGAAATGATAGGTTTTCTTAAGTTCAGCTTCCAGAACCTCTTTTTCGTGATCAAGGGTCTTACGTTCCAGGGCGTTTCTGATGGTTTGCTTGACTTCTTCGACATTGAAGGGTTTGGGGATGTAATCATAGGCGCCTTCGTTCATAGCCTCTACCGCTGTCTCTGTGGTGGCAAAGGCGGAGATCATGATGACCAGCGTGTCCGGGCAACGTTTTTTGGCTTCTTTGAGTACCGCCAGGCCTCCGACAGGTCCCATCCTGATATCTGAAATAATGAGATCGTAGGTGCTTTTTTCCAGCATCCGGATAGCCTTGGCCCCGTCCTCGGCCTGTTCCACCTCATATCCTTCCGCGGTGAGCATGAGTTCGAGCATTTCGCGCATGCTCAAATCATCATCCACAACGAGCAATTTAGTCATGGGTCACGGTCTTCAAACACGATCTTGCCGCCGACCATGGTCATGACCGCTTTGCCCTTCAACGTCATACCATGGAACGGGGTGTTCCGGCTTTTGGAGCGAAATGTCTTGGCGTCCACGACAAATTGTCTGTCCAAATCGATAATGGTCACGTCCGCAGGGCTCCCGGGTCTAAAGCCCATATCATTGAGACCAAGGACCCCGGCCGGATTGACGGACATCTTGCGAATAAGATCACTCAGGCTGAGAAGCCCGTTTTGGACAAGTGCCAGGCTCAGAGGCAGCGATGTCTCCAGGCCAATCAGGCCGTTGGCGGCGGCATTAAATTCCAGTTCCTTTTCGACCGAGCTGTGGGGTGCGTGGTCGCTGGCAATGACATCGATCGTGCCGTCTGCCAGTGCCTGTCTGATGGCGTCTCTGTCCTTTGCCGTGCGAAGCGGTGGATTGACCTTGGCGTAGGTGTCATAGTTCATGACCGCCTCTTCGGTCAGGGTAAAATAATGCGGCGCCGTTTCCGCGGTCACAGGCACTCCCCGTTTTTTGGCTTCACGAATGAGGCGTACCGATTCTTCAGTACTCACGTGGGCGATATGAAGGCGTCCCCCTGTCAGTTCACACAGGGCGATATCCCTGGCTACCATGACAGCCTCCGAGGCGTTTGGGATGCCGGCCAGTCCCAAACGGGTGGCTGTTGTCCCTTCATTCATGACCCCGCCGGCAGCAAGGCTTTTGTCTTCGCAGTGGGAAATGATCAATAAATCAAATCCCTTGGCGTATTCCAGGGCTCGGCGCATGGCCTGGGCGTTTAAGACGGGATTGCCGTCGTCGGAAAGCGCGACAACCCCGGCGGATTTCAATTCTCCATATTCCGCCAGGCTCTTGCCGACCAGCCCCCGGGTAATGGCGCCGACCGGGTAGACCCGGACCCCTACCGCCATCTTCGCTTTTTTGAGAATATAGTCCGTGACCGAGCTGTTGTCGTTCACCGGTTGCGTGTTGGGCATGCAGCACACGGCGGTGAAACCGCCGTGGGCCGCAGCCAGACATCCTGTTTCAATGGTCTCCTTGTATTCGTGGCCGGGTTCCCGCAGGTGAGTGTGCATGTCCACCAAGCCCGGCACCACAACCTTGCCCGTGGCATCGATGATTCTCTCCGTTGTGCAGGGTCCGTTGCTACCGACCGCAGCGCGCTTGTCAGCCATTGTCTCCTGTTGACGATTATCTGTCAGAACTTTGACAATCACGCCGTCTTCGATAAGCAGATCAAACAAACCGTCTGTTTCAGTTTTAGGGTCGACAATGTGGCCGCCTTTGATCCGTGTCCTTGTCATCTCGGACCTCCAATCAGTAAGATGAGAACGGCCATACGCACGGCTACGCCGTTGGCTACCTGATCCAAAATAACGGAGTAAGGTCCATCGGCCACCTCGGGCGCAATTTCCACCCCCCTGTTGATGGGACCGGGGTGCATGATCAGGACGTCGTGCTTTGCCGCGGCCAAGCTGTCTGTGGTCAACCCGAAATATTGAGCATATTCCCTTTCAGAGGGAAAGAGAAAGGCCTGTTGCCGTTCTTTCTGAATGCGCAACATGATAATCACATCGGCATGCTCTATGGCTTCTCGGATTTTGTAGGTGACGGGCGCTCCCAGTATTTCCACTCCTTTAGGGATCATCGTGGGTGGTCCGGCCAGGGTCACGTGGGCGCCCATCTTGAGCAAACCCACGGTGTTGGATCTTGCGACCCGGCTGTGTGCAAT
Source organism: uncultured Desulfobacterales bacterium (assembly GCA_964430705.1). GTDB lineage: Bacteria > Desulfobacterota > Desulfobacteria > Desulfobacterales. The sequence goes on from CAYSGJ010000003.1 coordinate 4,462, forward strand.
GTCTCCGATAATAGCGACCCTCAGCCCGTTAAGGCGCCCTTTTTTTTCTCGAATAGTCATCATATCCAAAAGGGTTTGGGTGGGATGGGCGTGCATGCCGTCACCGGCGTTAATCACGGCACTCTTTACAAGCCTGGATAGCATATGCGGGGCTCCGGCCGCACTGTGTCGCAAGATGATGGCATCCGGGCTCATGGCTTCCAGGTTTTTGGCTGTGTCGGCAAGGGTTTCGCCTTTCATGATGCTGCTTGTTGACCCGGAAATGCTCACGGTGTCCGCACTGAGTCTCTTGGCTGCAATCTCAAACGAGGTTCGCGTTCTTGTGCTGGGTTCGTAGAAAAAATGTACAATGGTTTTGCCCCGCAGGGTGGGCACTTTTTTGATCGGACGGGTAGATATTTCCTTCAGGGAGTCCGCCGTGTCCAGGATCAATGTGATTTCCTCAGCAGAGAGACTCTCCATATCCAAGAGATCTTTTTTTTCAAACTTCATCGTCAAACTCTATGACTACAGTCAAAAAAAAACCTCTTTACCTTGAAAGGTAAAGAGGTCATCGCCCAATCTGGGCTTTGTTCGCCGGAATGAACCATAGACAAGGAATCTTTCTTATAAATCTATTGTGATCTAACACCTTGACTTCTTTCAAGTCAAGGACAAAAATAATCACGGCCTACTGGATAAGATGGCCCAGTCGATTCCATCGGACTCCCGGGTTGTCTCTGTTCCACGACCAGTAGATAATAAAGGCTTTCCCTTTGACTTCCGAAAGGTCCACAAACTTCCAGAACCGGCTGTCGTAACTATGGTCCCGATTGTCTCCCATGACAAACAATGCATTGGCCGGCACCGTCAGCGGCCCCAGGTTGTCTCGCGGCCTTGCGGTGCCCGGAATGATGTGGGGGTCCATGTAGGTGCCGTGTTCGTCTTCCATGGGTTCGTTGTTGAGAAACACCTTTTTGTTTCGGATTTCAATCACATCTCCTTCAATGCCGATGACCCGTTTGATAAAATCTTTTTTAGGATCTTCAGGGAATTTGAATACCACCACATCGCCTCGCTTCGGATCCGTCATCGGCACGATGGTCTTATCCAGAAAAGGGGCCTTTATGCCGTAGATGAATTTATTCACGAGGATATGATCTCCCACCAAAAGGGTCGGCTGCATGGAGCCCGAAGGGATCTTGAAGGCTTGCACGACAAAGGTCCTGATAAAAAGGGCCAGGACCACGGCAACCAGAATAGCCTCAAAGTACTCTCGAAATATGCTTTTTTTGGGTCTAACAGGTCTTTCGGACAGGATGTCTTCTTTCAATATCGTAGGGTCCTTTCATATCACGTTCAGAAACCACTCCTTGCGGGCGTGGTCGTTTGCGTGTGGATCTTTGCTCATGCAGAGGGCAACAGTTCCTGCGGCTCTCCCAATGTAAATTTGTTCGTCTGAATCCATTTTTTCAGGGTTTCGGCAATTTCTCTGGCCCGAACCACACTGGACAGAGGTACCGTGGGCACTTCTTGGTCTTGTATTTTGATGGTGCCGCTTTTGAGTTCCCCGTAACTCACTACGCCATAACTTTTGGAGATGCCGTTGGGATAATCCCTGCTGTAGTCAACGATCTGGGTGAAGATATCGTCATCTGAGACAGCGGTATATTCTACGATTCCCTCATTCAGGATAGGAATGGGCACTCCCAGTCCCACAGCCAGGGAGCTGCCATAGCCCTGAATACTGGCTCCCATCAACCATTTATGGCTCATCTTTTTGAGATCACCGGTTACCCACAAGGTGCCCGCCGGGCTCATGGGAACCCCCTTTTTTGTCCGTTTGACCTTGGGTTTGTGCTGCGTGCCGTGCCAGGTTACAAACCCTTGGCCTCCACCGAGAAAGATTCTGGTGCCCACGCCGATGGTCTGGTAATGGGGGTCGTTCATCAGCGGGCTGAGTTGTCCTGCGCTGCAGTAGTTGGCATTGCCTATATGGGGTCGAAGCGTCCCCATATAGGTGTAGATGGTTTTGTTGCTCACATTGATGGCGCAGTTGTAGTTTTGATACCCATTTCTTGGGTTGCACAGGACCGCCATGGGCAATTGCTTCAGCGTGATATCTTTTTCCAATTCCCGGCTGGGATAACAATCCGTTCCATAACCTGTAGCGTGCAGGTGGACTTTCTTGCCGGCGACCAGGTCTTCTATGACGTGGCCGCCCCCGTATTTGAACTCTCCGGGATGCACCCTGTTCAACGGGTCTTCTTCGCAAAGCTCCGTGGCTCCGATGTAACAGTCGACAGCCGCGAGTCCGGCGTATGCCGGGACATTATTGAGCCAGACCCTGGATGCCTTGATGCCGGGGACCCCATGGCCGAAATTGATGAATGCGCCGGAAGAGCACATGGGTGCAAAGGTTCCCGTGGTCACTACGTCCACCTGACGAGCCGCCTCAACAGGTCCGTTGTCTTTCACAATGTCAATGATTTCCTCTGCGGTGACAACAACAACCTTTCCATCCTTTATTTTTTGATTGATTTCCTGGATGGTTTTTTGGACTTTGTGGCGTTTCACAGACTCGCCTCCTTCTTGTCGGCGCTTATACGCTCGCCGGCACGTTTTAACTTATCGGAAATATTGTTTTTAATCCATGTCGCGTCCCACCACTCGATGGGGTTTACAAAGGTTTGGTGGATCAGCACAGAGAAATGAAGATGGTCCCCGGCGGCCAAGCCCGTGGTGCCCGTGACACCGAGAATATCTCCTTTTGAGACCATCTGATCCGGAGCGACCCGGATGCCGCTCAGATGGCTGTACATGGTAAACAGGTAAAAACCATGATCTACAATCACGGTTCGACCATAAATCCCAAGGTCGGCGGCAAATGCAATGCGTCCACTATTGGCAGCCGGCACCGGGGAGTGGGACGTAGAGGCCAGGTCTATACCGAGATGCACCTGCCTGTCGATTGTTTTTTTATTATACACATAGGTGCGATGATCCGCAAAACCGGCCCTGCGGGCGGATGCGGGAAGCCTCAGAAAAGCGCCGTTCCAATGCATTTTGGCATTGCTTTCAGCACAGATGCTTCGGATCGTTGCGGCATTAGCCTGCCGCAAATCTCGGTTGACCTTCAAAAATGTTTCGATCAGAGAAGTCTGCTCCCCACCGCCCGAAAGACTTTGAAATTCAGGCATGTTTTGATTGAGAAACCCATCAGAGATGTTTATGGTATCCGATCTGAATGACTTGGCATTAATATGGTGCGCAAACCCTGAGCGTCCAACATTGCCTGCCTGATCCGCGGCGGTGACGTAGATTTGTGTTTCCGGGCCCTTGTCATGGGGGAGTGCAAAAAAAGCCGTGAAAACATCTTCCTCGTTAAAGTAGCCTCTTACTCCGGGGTAATATTGTTCCGCCACTTGTACACCCGTCGACACCACGGGTTCATTGACCCTGTAGACCGCCACCCCGGCACCACCCTGATTTATATTGTGGATTCGGGTAACCATTTCCACTACAGGCGCCTTGGTGTCAATGACGATGTTGTGTTCGGTATAAGACCGGTTGCCCGACAGCCACCCCCTAAATGAGTAGTCCCACGCGGCTGTCCTTAACAAGGCGGCTCCATCGACAAGGCCCAGAGCGGAGGAATCAAACTCAAGCGAGAAAGGGTGCCGATGCACCGTCCCTTTTCTCAGCAAACCCTCGGACGGGAACCTTTCGTCCAGCAGGACCACCTCTTTGCCGTCTTGCATCACGGCCATCCAGATCCTTTGGAGACCGCTTTGCGGGTCGGTAGCAATGCCGTTGAGGGTGAATGTGCGGCCGAAAGGACCAAGAGGCGTTTCCCACTGGATCGTGGGCTGCTTGGTTTCGAAGGCTTTAACGATAAACCATATAGACACTGCTCCCACCAAACATAACGCGATCCCCAAAAAAAGGTAAACAGTTCTTGAAATTTTTGTGCTATTTGCCATGTTATCACCATATGTTAACGAAATTCATCGGGATCATAACAATTTGTAGACCAAGAGTCAACGGCCGCCCGCACACCCGGATCCGCCGGCCGCCGATGGCGGGTTCCTTGACATTTGATTTGGTGTACGATAGAAAATATATAGCATTGTTTAAACTTTAGGGCCTAAGTGGCTTTAGGTTGGTTTTGTTGGCATATATGTCGCATGCAACACATTGTTAACGTAAGAGGAATATCCATAGGCGAGGGTCATCGACCGGTGTTGATTGCCGGGCCGTGCGTTATCGAGACCGCTGAATCGGCAATGTCAACCGCTGAGTTCCTAAAGGATTTGACCGACGAACTTCACATCCCTTTCATTTTTAAAACCTCTTACGATAAGGCGAACCGAACATCATTGCAGTCCTATCGCGGGCCTGGAATTGCTAAAGGGCTGGATATTATTTCCAGGGTCAAAGAGGGGGTGGGTGTTCGTGTGCTTTCCGACGTGCACCGATTCTCTGAAATCGATGTGGCCGCCCAAGTCCTTGATATCATACAGATTCCGGCTTTTCTGTGTCGCCAAACGGATTTCGTGATGGCTGTGGCTGAATCCGGAAAGCCGGTTAATGTGAAAAAGGCCCAGTTCCTGGCTCCGTGGGACATGGAGCACGTGGCGAAAAAGATCGTGTCCGCCGGAAACGACCAAATTCTTTTGACGGAGCGGGGTTCCGCTTTCGGCTATAACAATTTGGTGGTGGACTTTCGCGGCTTGGCGATTATGCGGCGGTTTGGATGGCCTGTGATTTTTGATGCCACCCACAGCGTTCAGCTTCCAGGGGGCCGGGGAGATTGTTCCGGCGGTCAGAGAGAGTTTGTGCCTATGATGGCCCGGGCGGCCATGGCTGCCGGAGTTGACGGCATTTTTATGGAGGTTCACGAGAAGCCCGGCGAAGCGCTTTGTGACGGGCCGAACTCCTTGCCGCTTGGAGATGTGCGGCCGTTGTTGGAACAACTCATAGCTGTCGACGAAGCCTTGCGATAAGGCTTTGTTCGACGCCTGTTTATTGGTTTTGTAAAAGAGGTCGGCTTTTGAGAATGTTTAGGGTCAGGACAATCTTGTTTTGCCTTATCGGTCTGATGTTGGGGGGGCTTGCCCTGGGCCTTGTTCGGTTCCGGGATCTCAAAAAGAACCCCGAAGCCGTCCTTGCGTTGTTGCCCGAAAACAGTGACGTAAGGTTGAATAACATTCACCATGTCGCCACGCGAGACGGCGTCAGAGAATGGACCCTTGACGCCGAGTCTGTTCGGTACAAAAAGTCAGAAAATATATCGGTTTTTAAAGATGTTATCGTGACTTTTTTTCTGAAAAACGGCGAAGCGGTACAAGTCACGGGCAACGACGCCGTTTTGCTTACCGATACCAAAAACATGGAAATTTCCGGTGATGTGGTTGTTCGCAACGGCTCTAATCAGATGGAAACGCAAAGACTGCTTTATGACCACGACAACCGCTCTATTTTCACCGATACGCCTATCATAGTGCGTGCGGACGGAATTCGGCTGACGGGCAACAACATGGTATTTTCCTTGGCTAATGAGCAAGTCACGGTATGGGGAGATGTGGATGCGGTTTTTGAGAACGTGAGCATGTAGTCGTGCATGGGTTTTCTACAGAGGGTGGTATTGAAGGGAAGGGCAATGGACCGAGGCGTTTTTTCCGCACAGCCGGTGCTGTCTGCTGCTTGGCTGCTTGTTTTGATGTTTTTTGCGCAGATGGCGCCGCTTGTTGCGTCGGCGGCTGAAACCGACAAACCGGAGGGGGCGAAGAGCGGCGGCGGGCCAATCCACATTACCTCGGACCGAGTAAGATCAAACCATCAAGAGAGTTGGGTCGAGTTTATCGGGAATGTGAAAGCCACTCAGGATGACGGCGTTATTACGGCCGATAGTATTCGAATGTTCTACAAACCCAGCGAGGACGGGACGCAGGGTATCAACTCGGCGGCTGTTGAAAAAATGATCGCTGAAGGCAACGTAAAAATTGTTTTTGATGATAGTTCCAAGACTGCTGTGGCACAAAAGGCGGTCTATACGACCCATGACAAAGTTTTGATCCTGAGCGGGGGCGAACCCACGGTTTGGTCCGGTCAGAATATGATCCGCGGCGACAAGATCACCCTCTTCCAGGCCGAGGACAGAACCCTTGTGGAGGGGGGCGGGGAAAAACAGGTGGAAGCAATATTCCATTCCCAGGGCGAAACAGATTTGCTAAAATGATATTTTTTTTGCGGCTGATCGCCTTGAAAATGATATGGGTTTTGGTATTCAGGTTTTGCCTGATCGCCGGTTTTCGTTCAGACAAAAATATGGACATATTGTTGTTGTCTCCCATTCCGTTGTTTCAGTATGTTTTTTTTCATGTGGGTCTGATGGACTGTGGACAGGACGGATGACCACGCTGGTTGCACAAAAACTGGTCAAAAACTACAAGGGCAGGCGTGTTGTCGATACGGTCAGCATGGAGATTAAAAGCGGGAGTATCGTAGGGCTGTTGGGGCCTAACGGCGCGGGCAAGACCACAACCTTCTACATGATTGTAGGGTTTGTCCGGCCCGATGGGGGTAAGGTTTTTCTCAATGATGAAAATATTGTTTCGTTTCCAATGTATCTTAGGGCCCGCAAAGGGATTGGGTATCTTCCGCAGGAAACGTCTATCTTTCGAAAACTCACGGTGGAAGAGAACCTCATGGCCATCCTGGAGACCCTGCCTCTTTCGAGGCTTGAGCGCACCGAACGTTTGAGGGTGCTCTTGGAAGAATTGAATGTGGGTCATCTGGCAAAGCAAAAGGCCTATGCCCTTTCAGGTGGGGAGCGTCGACGGGTTGAAATTGCCCGGGCTTTGGTGCGCGATCCCTCCTTTATTCTACTGGACGAACCTTTTGCCGGGATTGACCCGATATCCGTCATTGATATACAAAAGATCATAGAGCAGCTTAAAGCTCGGGGAATCGGCGTCATCATATCCGACCACAACGTTCGAGAGACTCTGGGTGTTTGTGACTGGGCATGCATATTGAATGAAGGAACGATTATAGAAACCGGTACCCCCATGGCCATTGCCTCCAGCGATGTGGCCAGGGAAATATATTTGGGTGACAGGTTCCAACTGTGAGCCTTTTTTATTAACAAGGAGCGAGAGTCCTCAATATGGCACTGGAACTTCGACAACATCTGCGCCTTACACAGCAGTTGGTGATGACGCCGCAATTGCAGCAAGCCATCAAGCTTTTGCAATTATCTCGGTTGGAATTGTTGGACGTAATCAACGAGGAGATGGTGGAAAATCCGCTTCTTGAGGAAACGCCGGAAGAGCGTGTTAGAGAGCAGTCTCCCGATGACGATGGCTCTGGAAAAGAGTCTGTTTCCTCGTCTCAGGTCAAGGGCGAATCAGAAGAAATCAAACCCGTTACCGTGGAAGAGCGGGCGCGAGAAGACATTGATTGGTCGAACTACCTGGATGAGTATAATGCCGCCGGGCCGGTGTACTATGAGCCTGAAGAACGGGAGACACCGGAATATGAGAATTTTTTGGCGCGGAAACAATCGCTGGTGGATCATCTCATGTGGCAGTTGCTTCTGACCCATCCCGACAAGGATGAGGAAACAATCGGCACCGCCATTATCGGCAACCTGAACCGCGACGGTTATCTCCAGGCCACCATCGGTGATATCGTTGCTTTAACGGGAGCCGACGACTCTCGGGTCGAAATGGTTCTGGAAAAAATGCAGGGTTTCGATCCTGTTGGGGTTTGCGCGAGAGATTTGAAAGAGTGCCTGTTGATCCAGGCCCGATTTTTAAACCTGGAAAATTCGCTTGTCGTCCATATTATTGAGAATCATTTCAAGCACCTGGAAAACAAAAATTACAAGGCTATAAGTCATGCCTTGGGCGTCTCTTTTGATGAGGTCCTTGCGGCCGTGGATATCATCACGAGAATGGAGCCGAAGCCGGGCCGAGAGTACAGTGATGAAGATCCTCATTACATCAGTCCGGACATTTTTATCCACAAAATAGGCGAAGAATTTGTCATCGTGTTGAACGAAGACGGCATGCCTAAGCTTCGTGTGAGTGCTTTTTACAAAGATGCCTTGAGCAAGGGAGAAGCGGTTTCCAGCCACACGAGGGACTATATTCAAAATAAGCTCAGATCTGCGGTATGGTTAATTCGAAGCATCCATCAGCGCCAGAGAACCATATACAGGGTTGTTGAGAGTATTGTCCGATATCAAAGAGAATTCTTGGAGGGAGGCATCGGCTACTTAAAACCCATGGTTTTGCGAGATGTCGCTGAGGATATCGGCATGCACGAGTCGACTGTAAGCCGGGTGACAACGAACAAATATGCCCACACGCCTCAGGGCACTTTTGAACTCAAGTTTTTTTTCAACAGCTCTATCAGCAGACTGGACGGGGATTTTATTGCTTCGGCCAGCGTGAAGCAAAAGATCCTTCAGCTCGTTCAGTCGGAAGATTCCTCCAAACCGTTCAGTGACAGAAAGATGGTCGAGATCCTTAAGAAAGCCAACATTAACGTGGCCCGCAGGACGGTGGCCAAATATCGGGAAATGTTGAGAATATTGCCGTCAAACAAGCGCAAGAGAATAAAGGGAGGCCGTTGAACATGCAAAAATCAGTCACCTTCATTAATCTGGACTCTTCAGAGGCATTGAAAACCTATGCCTTTGAAAAACTTGATCGTTTTGACCGATTTCTTCAAAATCCCGCTAAAGCGAATGTCGTATTAACAGTAGAGAAATTTCGCCATATTGCTGAGATTAACATCAGCGGCGATGGGTTTACCATCAACGCCCACGAAGAAACGTCCGATATGTATTCGGCCATCGATATGGCACTGGACAAAATCGACAAGCAGATCAAGAAAAACAAGGAGAAGTTTAAGAAATACCGCGCAACGGCAGCCAGGTCAAAGGCGTATCCTCATGAAAGTGCAGGGGAGGTTTCAGCGGAAGTATCCGGTGAAGAGGCACTTCCCAGGATCATGAGAATCAAAAATGTTGAATATAAACCGATGGATGTCGATGAAGCCGTTTTGCAGATGCGACTGATCAATGACAATTTTCTTGTCTTTGCCGATGCGCAAACCGACCAGATCAATGTTTTGTATCGACTTAAGGACGGCCATTTTGGTTTGATCCAACCCAGCTCGTGAAAAGTTTTTTTCTATGAAAATACTGGATAATCTCAAACCGGAAGCCATCATTTCGGACCTGCAGGCAACGGACAAAAAAGGGGTGCTTCAAGAGTTGACGTCTGCTCTTGCCCAGGTTTCCAAAGTGGGCCAGGAAGACATGGTCCGGGTCCTTTTGGAAAGGGAACGTCTGGGAAGCACCGGTATCGGGGGCGGAATAGCGATTCCCCACGGAAAGATGGCATCTCTGTCGTCGCTGTTGATGGGGTTTGGGCGCAGTCGAAAAGGTGTCGATTTTGACGCCATGGACGGAAAGCGTACCCACCTTTTCTTTTTATTGCTTGCTCCCGAGGATTCTACGGGCGGTCACCTTAAAATGCTTGCCCGGATCTCTCGGCTGCTCAAAAATTCGGTTTTTAAAGAACGGCTCGTAACGGCTGCGGACCGGCGAGAACTGTATGCCGTGATTGAAAAAGAAGATCAGGAGTTTTGACCTCTTTGTTCGGAAAAATCCGGTCGTTGAACGTTATGTTGGCAGGAACCTATGGGCGTTGTTGCCAACCACGCAGGTCTCATTGGAAGAGCAAAAGATCGTCATCATTACCGGGCTGTCGGGTTCGGGAAAAAGTACGGCCATAAAGGCCCTGGAAGACGCGGGGTTTTATTGTGTGGACAATTTACCCGTCGTTCTTTTGCCCGGTTTTTTGGACGTTCGGATCGGGCAGTCCAGAAAAGTATCGAAGCTGGCCCTTATCATGGATATCAGGGAAAAGGAGTTTGTCTTAAGCTATACGAAGGTCTTCGATAAGCTGAAAAAACAAGGATACCGATTTGAGATCTTTTTCCTTGAGGCCTCTGAAAACCAACTGATCAGACGATACAGCCAGACACGGCGACAGCACCCTTTGGCAAGAGAAAAGGGCCTCTTGCAGGGAATTCGCGCTGAAAGGGAACAACTCAAAGGCTTGAGGGATATTGCCGACGTTGTCATTGATACTTCGGAATACAACGTTCATGAACTCAAGGCCGTATTGCTTCGTTACGTTCTCAAAGAGATTCACGGTAACCAGTTGCAGGTGCTTGTACTGTCGTTTGGCTTCAAGTTCGGTATTCCGCGGGAGGCCGACCTGATTGCCGATGTCCGTTTTTTGCCCAACCCCCATTTTGATCCTGAACTGAAAGATCTCGATGGCACTTCTCTGGATGTGGAACGGTTTGTCAGTCAAAAAGAGGAGACTCAATTTTTTTTAGAAAAATATTTGGATTTGCTTGATTTTCTCATCCCGCTCTATAAAAAGGAAGGCAAGTCTTATCTCACGATTGCCATTGGCTGTACGGGTGGCAGGCACAGGTCTGTGGTCGTGGCGCATAAGATTTTCGGCCATCTTAAAAAAACACTGGCTTCCGTGTACTTGACACACCGAGATATTGAATTAATGTAGCAAATATTGACTTGGAGTGAAGTGTCTTATGATCGGCATTGTCATTGTGACCCACAGCGGCTTGGGGCAAGCCCTTATTGATGCCGCGGAATGTGTTTTGGACGCCCCCCTGGAGGCAACCACGGCTGTTTCGGTAGACCTGAAGCATAGTGCCGACCAGATGAGAGCAAAGATCGTTGCCGGTATCCGTGCTGTGGATCAAGGAGACGGCGTGATTATTCTGACGGATATGTTTGGAGGAACACCATCGAACCTGAGTCTGTCGTTTCTTGAGGAAGGCAGGATTGACGTTTTAACGGGCGTGAACCTGCCGGTGCTTATTCGGGCTGAAAAGATGCGCAGGGGCAATGACCTCGGCGTGCTGGCAGAACAGATCGAGGTTTACGGAAAGAAAAGCATTTCTCTTGCCAGTGGGGTATTAAAAGGCAATAAAAAGAGTCATACGTAAAGATGTCCGCTGCATTCATCTCAAAATAGACGCATTGGTTCTGACGGCCCGCTGTCTTTTTTTGAGAAAGAATTCTTTGGTGATTGTGATCTTGCCTGATTTTTTCGCGTTGTATGTCATCTGTCGAGTCGGTAAAAGGTCGTTTTGTTGTGAGAAACCACGTCCTCTGGGTGTGGATATTGACTTTAGGTCCTTATGGAAGGAGGCGCTATGAGTGTTCGTGTTGGGATTAACGGGTTTGGGCGTATAGGAAGACTTGCTTTCAGAGAGGCCATGAAAAATGATAGCGTTGACGTGGTAGGCATTAATGATCTCACGGACGCTTCCACCATGGCGCATCTTCTTAAATACGATTCAGTCCACGGTCGGTTGGATAGAGACATCGTGGGAAAAGATGATGCCATCGTCATCAATGGGACTCCCATCGCCTACACCGCGATCAAGGATCCCGGCGATCTGTCGTGGGGGGATTTGGGCGTTGACGTGGTCATGGAGTGTACGGGTTTTTTTAGAACACGAGAGGCTGCGGGAAAACACCTGGCGGCGGGAGCAAAGAAAGTCATTATTTCGGCGCCGGCTACAGATCCCGATATTACTATTGTCATTGGTGTCAACGATGCTTTGTATAATCGAAAGGAGCACCACATCATTTCCAATGCTTCCTGTACGACCAATTGCCTTGCCCCGGTTGCGAAGGTTCTGTCGGACAACTTTGGAATCGTGAGCGGCCTCATGACGACAGTCCACGCCTATACGGGTGATCAGCGTCTGCTCGACTTCCCCCACAAGGACTTGAGGCGGGCAAGGGCTGCGGCGCTGTCGATGATACCGACATCGACGGGGGCGGCCAAGGCGGTGGCTCTTGTGTTGCCTGAATTAAAAGGCAAACTGAACGGTCTGGCCATAAGGGTTCCCACACCGAATGTTTCCATCGTGGATTTGGTGGCCAGGGTCGATAAAAGTGGGCTGACGGCTGCCGATGTCAATGGCGCCATAAAGGCTGCTGCTGAAGGAACACTGAAGGGTATTTTGGGATATAATGAGCTGCCTTTGGTATCCACCGATTTTAATGGCTCTACGTTGTCTTCCATTGTAGACAGTGCCACCACGTACGTTATCGATGATTTGGTAAAGGTGCTGTCTTGGTACGACAACGAAAGCGGGTATGCCGCACGGATGGTGGACCTGGCGGCCATAGTAGGCAAAGATCTGTAGTCCGCCGATAAAGGAGGTGGGGGTATGTCAGAGCGCAGGACGCTTATTGCCGGCAACTGGAAGATGTTTATGACCGGCCCGGAGGCCGCATCTGTCGCCGGGCAACTCAAGACTCTGGTTTCGCATATCACGGATGTCGACGTGATGGTGGCGCCTCAATTTGCCGCCCTTGCCTTGGTGGCGGAAGCGCTTAAGGGGTCCGTGATCGGGTTGGGCGGCCAGAATCTTTTTTGGGAAACCGAAGGGGCCTATACGGGCGAAGTGTCGGCGCCCATGTTGAAAGCGGCGGGATGCACCCATGTTCTCATCGGCCATTCCGAGCGCCGGCAGTATTTTGGAGAAACCAACGACACGGTGAACAAGAAGGTCAAGGCGGCGCTTGAGGGCGGCCTTATTCCCGTCGTGTGTGTCGGCGAATCTGAGGCCCAAAGGGAAGCCGAGCACACCTTCACGGTGGTTGAGGAACAGCTTGTCCAGGGGCTTGAGGGCCTGGACGCAGCGGAGCTGGAGCAGGTCATTGTCGCTTATGAGCCGGTGTGGGCGATTGGTACGGGAAAAACCGCTACGGCGGAGCAAGCCCAGGAAGTTCATGCATTCATTCGGCAACGGATGGAAAAGATCGGCGGAAAACCTATTGCCAAGAAACTGCGAATATTATATGGTGGCAGCGTAAAACCCGCAAATATTGCAGGGCTTATGGCCATGGACGACATTGACGGCGCCTTGGTGGGCGGGGCCAGTCTGGATGCTGAGTCTTTTGCCGGTATTATTCGTCCGTGCTCCTCTTCTGCATAATTCATCGTTTGACGGGTAGGATCTAATATCATGTCGACTTTTATCGTTCTGATTCATGTGGTTGTTTGTATCGCTCTGATATTGATTGTGCTTTTGCAGACCGGCAAGGGCTCAGACATGGGGGCCGCATTTGGCGGAGGGGGCAGTCAGACGGTTTTCGGGAGCACAGGTGCCGGGAGTTTTTTGAGTAAGATGACTACGGGCGCTGCCGTCGTCTTTATGTTGACGTCTTTGACCCTGGCTTATTTTTCGGGTCGAACCCCCACCAGTTCCGTCATGCCGACGGCGATACCGCCGGTGACGCAAGAGGCCCAGGAGTTTCCAATGGAGACCACCGCTCAGGATCCTGTGCAGTCGGAACCTGCGCAAACACAGACGCAGCCGGGTAGGGCAGCACAACCTGAGACAGAGTCGGGTTCGGAACCCGCATCTATGGGCAGTGATCCATCACATGGGCAGTCGGCTCCCGACGTTCCAGGAGAAGGATAGGAAAATATCGTGCCGAAGTGGTGGAATTTGGTAGACACGCTGTCTTGAGGGGGCAGTGGGCAAAACCCGTGCCGGTTCAAATCCGGCCTTCGGCACCAACGAAAATAGTGTAGAATTAGTGGCTTAGCCGGCAGTGGCTAGGCCACTATTTTTTTGTGCCGATCAGATTCGGCTTTCCGCTGATTGATTTCCCGAAAGCTTTTAAAGACGGCATATTATCGTTTCAATCACTCACCCTTTTGCCGATTGGGTAACATTTGGGTAACAGACCGCAAAATATATTTCCCTATTCACCTCCATTAATCACCGGAACGCGAAACACTCATCAGAGCGACCACCTTTTCCACCAAAATTTCGTCCAATGCATATACAAAAATGTTCGAGTCTTCCGGCAAATCGGCGTATTCATAATATTCTTTGAGGACCGGCCGCTCCTGGATCGGCAGGACGATCCTTTCACGAATGGTGATGTCCACCTTTGCTTCCTTTAAGGACGCACTTGGCATCGGTCCTTCGTAGGCCAGGTAGAATGTATGACTGTTTTCGTGTTTCTTACGGTCTTCCCGAGAATAGCGAATTGTGACGCCTGAGGCTTGTTGGACTATAGTATAGACGTCGTCCAGGCCGCCCAGGATTGTTTCAAGGGGTGTTTCATCGATCAAAGTGAAATTAAGGTCCTCGGAGAAACGATACTCTCCGAAATAGCACTGTTTTAGCGCTGTACCGCCTTTGAATACGAGAACTTTATACAGCGGCGAACGGGATTAGCCCACGAGAAACCAGGCAAGACAATAATCCCGCTCGAGAACCGCTTCGGGGATTCGCCGGCCGCCTTCTCGGGCCAGCCGATCGGAGAGGAGCGAAATATTTCTTTGTGGAATAATCGGTTAGGTCCTTACACTTGCGGTAATTTCTTCCGGTGCCACATTGAGCCGCAGCCGCCATCGGGCCGTGAACCTTCCTTCATCGGGCAGCAACGGGTCAAGAATTACATAGGGTGATGTGAGTTTCTGGTGCAACGCCTCGATCTCCCTGGGAGAATCCAGATCGAAAAGTTCCAGCAGGTATCCGAGGCGCCGATACACCGCTAAAATTCACCGGTTCACCGATTCGCCCCGTCCCCGATTCGATCTTGTTGTCAGGGAGCTTGCTTCGCTTGCACGCTGACCTACGGGTTTATTATCACAGTTTTTTTATACCAATAGTTGGTATTTGTTTTCCGTTCAGCTCACCTGAAATAGCCTTTCCGCCATTTGCATTCCAAAGCTGAAACAGTTTAATTGCTTGAATATTATAGAAAAATACGAACCACTTGACTTTTGTATGGTTTTTGCATACGGGAATATCATTTCCCGAAAGTACTATCTCGCTGTGGCGTGCCATCGCAGCAGAACGATATTTTCAGATTTTTATCCCACAAATTCCGTAGCCCGTAGGTCAGGTTGCGCCGAAGGCGGTACCGGACATGATATGGATTCTCGCGCCAAGCCTTCTCATGGAAAACGCCAAGGCGCAAAGAAAAAGAAAAAACATTTTAGCCGCAGCCCCCACACAGACAAAAACGAAAAAATATACCACGAAAACACGAAAAAAGGCATTTCAGCCGCAGACTGTCAATGCAGTTGCCGGTTGTCAGTTGGATAATGAGGCGAGGGGCATGGGGCTGGAGGCAAGGGAAAAAAGCAG
>CAYSGJ010000004.1:0-15986 GCA_964430705.1 uncultured Desulfobacterales bacterium
TACGCGCACTTATGAGCGAGTTTTTGCCTGTTGATACCAAAATAGCCGGCTGTTGACACACACGGCTATCCCTCAAGTATGCTTTAACCGGATGAACCATTTTTTTGACATGTAAGGGAGAAATTCCCCTCTTTTTACAAAAAGGGGGGCAGGGAAGATGTTACAAAGGGATTTTGACGATAAAGTTCGTTTTTTGAGGAACACTCGCAAAAGAAACGGTCCCATTATAATCTTCGAGAAGGCGCAACACGACGGACAGACCGAGTCCCATACGGGTCTCGGTTTTACCGTTGTATTCTATCTCGCGCTTGGTGGCAAAAAAAGGCTTGAAAACATGGGGACTGTCTTGTTCCGAGATCCCCATCCCCGTATCCGTGACATGGATGACAATGTGGTCTTCCTCGCAGGCCGTTTGAATGGTTAGACTTTTTTCCTCTGAATCGAGCATGGCATCCAGCGCGTTTTGAACAAGATGCAACACCATAACGCAAAGATCCGAATGGCGTCCTTTGATTCTTGCAAGGGTTTCATCCAGCTTTAGTTGCGTTTCCACGCGGTGCTTGAAAAACATATCCGCCTTGAGCAAAAAGACGGCATCCTCAACAGCCTTATTGACACAGACATCTCCGACTTCGGAACGCTGTTTGCCCAGCCAGTTTTTTGAAAGAAAGCTTAGAATCTCATTGAGTTGATCAAGGCCCCTCATAAAAGAGTCCATGCGTTGTTTCATTTGATCGGCCAGCGCACCGATGTCGGTTGTATCGCCCCCCGAAATCCTTGACTGCAACTTTACCACATCATGCAGCACCTGTTCCGAACGCATCCAAATAATCTGAAGGGGACTGTTCAGATTGTGGACGAACCCGTCCAGGGTCCGCAGAAAATAGACCCCACAATGATGATCGGCAAGCGCACCCAACCATTGACGCTCACTGGATGCTTCCGAGGGGTATTGCCCCCCTGTCCGACCGGCGCTATCCATTGCCACCCTTCTTGTCACTTCTGATGGCTTCCCGTTGCACTTGGAAAACATAAGAGATAATCCATTCTTTATAGCCTTCATCCAAATCCAGAAATTCAAGGGCGATCTCATACAGTGGTATGCCGTTTCTGTCGGTCGATCGCACCCGAAGGACCCTGCCATAGACCTGGAACAGCATGACCGGGTATCTGGAAATCCGAAATTTGGCATCCAAGACTTTGCCGGTCTCGATTGCTTTCTCGGAAAGAATCCTCATGCCCTTCCCGCTGATATCCAGGCCTTGCCCGACATAAACCGGCAAATCATCACACAGGTCCTGTTTGGTCAACATATTGAGAATGCGGTCTAATTTTTCATCCATCTGAATCAAGAAACCGGCCAATTTGAGATCCGGCGCCGTATCGCCTGACAGGCCGCCTTCCGCGTCGGCAAGATGGGACTGAATCCAAGTGTGAACCGGTCCTCGCCCGACACAGCCTTCCGAACCCGCACGGGCTCTGACGGCATTATATGCATCAGCGTCCATCACGGAAAACTGTATCTGTGCCCGCAAGACCGCCCGCACACTCTCTCGCTTTTCTGCCGGATCGATCAAACCCATCGCCTGTCTCGTCCTCACAACATGGATCAACGCCCATCGGCACGGTGTCACTCATGACGAAAAGCCCAGGCCCTGCCGACGGCACTGACAAAAAAATTCACCTTTCTTTACTTTGCACCCGGGCGCCTCTGGAAAACCGTTCCGCTTTGGGAAGACTTGCAACAGTTATACCATTTAACACGGTCTTGGCAACCCCCTTCGCAGCACCCGGATCCATCAACCGGCCCGTGTGCCGAAAATGCAAGGCCGTAGACATAACCGGCAGGTTGTCAAGCTGTCCGGGCCTTCCGTGCTTTACACCGTTCGGATTGAGAAAAGTATGTGGTCGATGCTGTTGTTCTTGTTTCGGGCGCATCCGGATTAGGATAACACCGGTCTTTTGAAAGAAGACCAACGAAATCAACAAAATCGGCAACGAGGCGGCGGCCGGGTGGAAGATAACAGGGACTTACGACCGCCTCTCCGGGTCGACGGACAGTATGGACAGCACGCTTGCTTCCATGTGTTTTCTTCGCTGTTCGGTATGGACTTTATCGGTCCTGCGCCTATCGAAAAAGGCCCCTTTTTCATAGGCTCCTAAAAAAGCCGTCACAACCTTCTCGTCAAATTGCGTCCCTGCATTCTCACGAATGGTATCAACAATGATATGCTCCGGAATCCTTTTTCGATAGGCACGATCTGACGCCATGGCGTCGTAGACATCCGCCACCGCAAGAATCCTGGACAGAAACGGAATGGCCTCACGTTGCAGGCCGTCCGGGTATCCGCTGCCGTCCCACCGTTCATGATGATGCCGGATGATCTTTTGTTCTTCGCACATGAGGCCCAGGTGGCCGATGATATTTGCTCCGATCGTCGGGTGTTTTTTAATCACATCGAACTCGTATTCCGTCAGACAAGCCGGCTTTAAAAGGATGCTGTCCGGAATGCCGATTTTCCCGATATCGTGAAGATGGCCGGAGAATCCCAGGCGATCCAGTTCTTCGTGGGAACATGCCATCTCTTTTCCTATGATCAGTGCAATCTCGGCCATCCGGGTCGAATGTTGCTTGGTATAGGGATCCCTGGCCTCAATAGCCTCAACAAAAGCGTATAACGTAGCAAAAAGATTTTCGTAAATGTTTTCATATAGGGCCACATTTTCGATAACAAAGGCCGCCCGTCTGGCCATGAAATCCAGATAGTACAAATCTTTTTCCGAAAAAGTGGATACCCTGTCCTTCACCATGACGCCGGTGACCACGCCGAAGGTATTCGCACGGATCTTTAGAGGGGTGGCAATCAGAGAACCGATGCCGGCATCAGACATGGTTACGTCACAAGCGTGTCCCATCAAAAGGGGCACACCCTCTGCCATGCGCCTTGCCAGAATGTTCTCGATACAAGCCAGCCTGTCCGGATCGGCTTTTCCGTCATCCCGGCTGAAACGGGCAACAAGCACCGGAATTCCTTCAGACAAGTCAAAAATATGAAAGAAGCTCTCGTCGCTGCCGGTGACTTCCCCTGAAAGCCGCACGATTTTGTCAAACAAGGCCGCACTGGAACCCAGCCAGTCCACTTTTTGCAGAATGCGATTCAACACACTTACATCGTTGACCTTTTCACAAAGTTCCCGGTTGACCGATGCCAGGCGCTGGTTGTTCGCCGCTTCCTGCTTGAGGAGCAGGTTTTCCACAAAAAGATCTCGTTTTTCCAAAGCCTTTTGAATTGTCAACCCGATGCCCTCGATTTTAAACGGTTTGACTAGAAAATCGACAACCCCGTTTTTCAAGGTCTCTATGGCACTTTGCGAGGAAGGATGTCCGGTCATGACTACTACCGGTATCGTACGGTCTACTTGTTGGATCTTGCGAATAAACTCCATGCCGTCCATCTTGGGCATCTTCAGATCCGTAAAACAAAAATCCACCCTGCGGCTCCGACATGCCGCCAGAGCCTGCACGCCGTCGCGGGCCGTAATAACGGCATGATGCGTTGAAGAACGCAAATAATCTTCGAAGCACTCCAGGACGAGGGGGTCGTCGTCAACGACCAATATGCTCAGCGATTGGCTCATGGATATGTCTTCTATCTGGCCTGGGATTTCGAGTTTTGCAGTTATCCAAAAAGCTCAAGTTCATATGAAAAAGAGGCCTAATGGGTGTCGAGTCGTAAGCCGGGCAAGTGTTTGAGGCGTCAAGGCCGCGTTTGGACGGCCGCAACGCGATCAGGTTCGCACCCGGCAAGTACCGTGATTCACAGATGTCATGGTTTTTCCCATTCATCGGCCGTCCGAAACACGACTTGAACTATTTAGATAACCGCATCGAGTTTTTTTCGATACCACATGGATGAATCATGGGCACATCCGTCGTTTTCAACGCCCGTCATCACGCCTGCTAAGCCGAGTATGTCTCAAGGCCTTTGATAATATGATCCTTGAGCGCCTTGAATTCCTTTTCATTCAACAACCCATCCTTTTTGAGCAGCGACACACGACTCAGCCTTTCAAAAAGCATTTGCTGTCCCTGATCGGCCTTGCGCAAAAACGCCAGGTTCGGCAGGTTTGTTGAAAAAAAATTCAGGCGGGAGGTTCTTTCCGACTCTGTCTTGATTCTGGATTTTTCCGTGGATTCGCTGCAAGCCTTCTTGACGGCGATGAGCTCATCGCAGGCGTCTTGGAGCCTGGCAATCAGTTCCTTGTTCTTGCGCACCAGCCGGATTTTCTCAACGGCGTTGTTGAAGGCAATCTCAATTTCATCCAGCTTGAAAGGCTTTTTGATGTAGTCGTAAGCACCTTTTCTGACAGCCTCGATGGCGGTTTCAAGGGTTCCGTGCCCGGTGATGATAATAACAACCGCATCGGGATACATCTTTTTCACAAGATGCAATACATCAAGACCGCCGATATCGGGCATCAGCAAATCCGTGATCACGATATCCGCCGCATGCCGGCGCAGGTATTCAACGGCCTTTCGCGCATCGCCGAAGATCTTGACCGCCACGTCCGGCCCGGAAATCAGCTCTTCGAGAATCCCGCCGATCGATCGATCGTCATCAACGATGACGCTTTGAATGGGCTGGTTTTGCAACAGACCCACGGATCAGGCCTTCTGATCGAAAAGAATACCCATCATCTCTTCAAGCTTGGCCATAAGGTTCAATACGCCTTCCGGCGGAATCTCCCGAATCACGTCTCCGGTCTGTTTGTCCGTCACACTCACTTTGATGCGACCCGTGCCCCCATGCACCGAAAAATCCAGGCCCACATCCAAGATCTGGAAATGGTTGCGAGCGACCTCCAGGACCTCTTTCAGGAGTCTTACATCTTCCTTATTGCCGCCGGAAGCGCCGGGAGCCTCCCGTTGTTTTCCCGGTTCACTCTTCGCCCCGCCAAAAGGAACAACTTCAGCCGTTTGTGTTGTATTTACCGGTTCGATGATCATGCAGCGCACCTCGCTTCCCGGGTTTGGTTACCGTTTCAGGTCCAAGAACCTTGGAGTGTTGTTTTGTGTTCTTCCATAACCCCGCGTCGCTTGTAGGCCGGACCGGATTCCCAGTATCTCGGATTTCATGGAATCATATGCGGCCCGGGCCGATTCCACGCATTCTCGGTCCATATCCGCAAGCCTTTCTAAAGACTTTCCGACCTGACGCAGACTGTTCGCAATCAGACCTTTGGCCTTCCCGGATAAATTTTTCCCTGACGATCTGCTGTCCGATTCCAGCTTTTGAAGTTCCCCGTCAATGGATTCAATCCTGTTGATAATTCCCTGGCGTTCTTCTATATGCGACGCTATCCGTTCGATTTCCTTGGTTTCGATCGCTGCTTTTATTCCCGTAGTAACCTGAGAAAAACGGTCCAACAGGGCGGCCTTTTCCCCCAGTCTTGCCCGGTATTCGTGCGTCAACGTTTCCTGATGCATTACACCCTCGCCGGCGGTCCATAGGTTGCAAAAGGCGTCCGGCTTACCGTGCTTTCTGCCGTGTGGGCCGCTGGATCAACAACAGGAGATTCCTTCTTTGCGTAGGAAATCCGCACCCATGCCTCTTTGAGTTGCTCGAGCATGCCGATCACCTCGCCGATGGCATCCGCATCTCGATTGGCCTCGGCGTAAAGAAGCCGGCGCGTCATGTAGTTATAGAGACTGTCCAGATTTTCGGCGATCTCGCCCCCTTTTTCAAAGTTCAGGGATTGCATCAATACGTCGAGAAAATCATGGGCCTTTTGCAACGCATCGGCCTTTTCCTCAAACCGACCCTCCAGGTTCTTTCTTTCGGCGATCTTAAGATGGTCGATCGCCCCCTGGTAGCACATGATAACCAACCGCTTGGGATCCGCGGTAGACACATCGGTTTGTCGATAACTGTGAATGCCCCTTGCATGCATCAGGCCTGCCTCCTTTTTTCCATTATAGTTGAAAAGTGATCCCCACGCTCAAGCGGACGCCTCCCGCCGAGCAACCAACCACATGATTCTTACGCCCACCCGGAAAAACTGGCGTTCAATTGTCCGGCCAGCCATTGACTCTGGTTTTGAATGGCCGCCAGTGCCCGTTCCATAGCCACAAACCGGTTGATCATCATTTGCATCTTTCTGTCAAGCCGGGCTTCCATCTGCTCGATCCGGGAATCGAAGCCGTTGATGCTGGTTTTGAGGGATTCCTGCTTAAAGCCCACATACCCTTCATAGGGATCGGTGATATTAAACAGGGCCCGATCGAAAAGCTCTGCGGCCCCGAGTGTCAAGGTCACACTCCCGACTTCCTCTGTCGCCGATCCCGAATACCTTACGGCTAGGCCGTCCACATTGGCCTCGCCGCTGTTGCCCGTGAGCATCCGCCCCGACCCTGTGGCCGCCTCTCCGTTGATGGTCCCGGCGACGTCCAGCCCGTTATTTACGGCAACAGGGGTTGTCATGCTCCCGGTCCAGAGACCCATATCCGTGTCCTCTTCGACCGTAAAGCTGTAACTGCTTCCATAGCTGGCATGGGCGAGGACCAGATGATCGCTCCCATCGTTCGATGCGGTGATATTCATAGCCCACCGGCCTTCCTGGCCGCCGTCGTTGGCGGTGGAAACGGAGCCGAATACATCCACCTGGTTCTGGGTCCCGGAGTAGTCGAGGGAAAAAGACAGTTGGCTGCTCCCTTCCTGTTTGTCCATGACCGCCAGGCGGCCGGTGCCGTCAATGGAGGCAGTCACGTTGTTTCCGTAGGCCGACTCGATTGCGGAGAGAAGCCCCTGGACCGTATCGGTTGCCGTATCGGTAATAGTATAGGAGCCCGACACGGAAGCACCGTTCCGGCCCGTTCCCGTGAAAGCGATCACATCTCCGTTTTCCTGGTTTGCGTCGTCAATGTTCCCCCAAACCGTGGCAGAGGTAATGGCCAAAGCGCCCTCGGTCACCGCAGTATCCCCAACCAGCTTTGCCGTATACACCTGGGCCGTTTCCGTATTGACGGCATTGACGATGGCCGACAGGGTCATATCGCTCGTAAGCGATAAATCGGCCGTCTTGCCGTTTTCTGCAATCGTTAGGATCTGATCGTGTCCCAGGGCGCCCGAAACCGCCATATCGCTCGTTGTGGCGCTTTGGGTGGCCGACTGGGTGATGTTGACTGCGTATTCTCCTGCCCGGGTATCGCTGGAGCTGAAGACGTAGCTGAGGGATCCGGCATCGCTCGTACCGTTAACGGAGAAAAGAAGCTTGATGTCATTAAAGCGCGTCTCCAGATATCCCCTCAATCTTGCATCGTTGATGTTGAGCTGCCCTTCTTTGTCCACCTCGATGCCTGCAAGCCCCAGGGTGAAGAGGTCCGATGCCGCTCCCCAGACCTGCTGCGTAAGAAGGGAGGTAAGGTCCGACTTGACCGAAGAGAGCGTGCCGTCTCCAAAAAGGATGCCCCCTTTTTCTTCGTTCTCCTGGTCATAGGATTGCTGTTGCTGCACATAGGCGGAAACGGTATTGTAGGCGCTCACGAACCCCTGGATCTTGCTCATCACGGCGTCGATGTCCCGATCCACATTCAGGGTGAGGGTAGTTTCGGAATCCGCCTTCAGGAGATTGAGAGTCACGCCCGGCAGCACATCCTTGACTGCATTGTCCGAGCTGGTCACGGCGACGCCGTCAAGCTGAAGAGAGGCGTCGGCTCCTGCCGTGATTTGTCTTTTGCGCACCTCGCCAAGGTCGGTAAAGACTCCCCAGTCCAGGGATGAACCGCCGTCACCGATCGTTGACTCAAGATCCACGTTAAGGCTGCTTGCCCCGGTTTCCAGATCGGCCACCTGGATCTTGCCGTCCGAGGTGAGATAGACAGCCGCCTCATCGCCGTTGGCTTCATAAGCCGTCTTGATCGAATCCAGAAGGTCCTGAATTGTGGTGGCTTCGGTGATGGTCAGGATGTCCCCGCTTACATCATTGCCGCTATGATCAAGAGTCCCGGCGCCCAGGGAAATTTTATCTCCCGCAGTGTATAGGTTGTAGCCGTCGATTTCGACGAGAAGGGTGCTTGCAGTGATCTCCACCCCGTTGGAAGTCATGCTGTTCCCTGAGGTGGTCCCCTGAACCTCTGAAATGCCGTTCTGAAGAATCCCCAGGGTTTCAAGGATGTTCTGGCTGTCTGTAAAGTCCTGGCTCCCGCTTATCCGGAGTTTATAGGTTGTTGTTCCCCCCGAGGTCTCGCTTATCACAGAAGCAGTGACCCCAGCGATTGCGGCGTTGTTTACGGCTGTCTTGATGTCTTCAAGGGAATCTATGGAAAGGTCGATACTCACGGCCTCGCCGCTAATCCGGATTTCCCCCGACTGGCTTGTTGAGAGCCCGAGAAGGCTCTTAATGCTCTGGGTAGAGCTGGCGAAACCGTCGGAAAGCGCCCCGCCGGTGATGCTGTTCTTGAGCGAAGACGTTTTATCCTTCCACCCGAAGAGCTGCACCAGATCCGTTGCGGATCCATTTTGGAGGCCGATCCCTTGAGCTCCGGTGTCATCGCTCGTCAAGATCAGCCGGTGGTCGTTATCTCCATAGGTTACGATGGAAGCGGTCACGCCGGTGGGGGTGATACCGCTGTTGGCATTGTTGATCCTATTTCGCACATCGGCCAAACCGTCCGATGCGTTCACGGTGACGGCTCTGCCGTTGATCACAACATCCCCTGCATAGTCGTCGCCCAGGGCCTCCGACATGCTTGAAAAAGACCGGGAG
This sequence comes from uncultured Desulfobacterales bacterium, assembly GCA_964430705.1. Classification (GTDB taxonomy): domain Bacteria; phylum Desulfobacterota; class Desulfobacteria; order Desulfobacterales. Next base: position 8,767 of record CAYSGJ010000004.1, read on the forward strand.
GAGAGCTTCTGGGCCGTGGCCAGCGCATCCACGACAACGGCGTAAGAGCCCCTGGCGGCCAAGGATGTGGTGCTCACCGACAAAAGATCCGAGGCCTTTACATCGCTGTTGCTTGATGCCAGAGAGGATCGATAGACGTCAAAACTATCAGGGTCGCTGAGAGATGAAGCAGCCGTCTTAAGGGAAAGAAGTTCGGTGTTGAAGGACTGCCATTCGGTCAGCTTCTGCTCGTATTCCGTCTTTCTGTTTTCCACAAGATCGACCGGCCTGCGTTCCACGGCAATTAACTGATCGATAATGCTTCGCCAGTCCAGACCGCTGGAAAGACCCGACACCAGTTGGGTGCTCATTGTCATGGCGTTTCTCCCCCTCCAAAAACAGACCCATGTCTTCTGATGGGCAAAATGTGCCTGCTGCTGGTTGTGTTATCGGAAAATCCTGCCCAAAACTTGAATATCTCCAGGGCAAATGCACATCAGAGCAAAAGGCCTGCCAATCCCGTTTTCGAACCCACAAATCCCCTTTTTCGACCCTATCCGTTTTTTTGAAGCAGGTGCCTGTCGCCCCCGGGGAACACAACCGGTCGGCCGGACAAAGACACAATAAAAGTCGCAAAAAAACCCCGCCTCCGAAAATCCGGAGGCAGGGTTTGGTTAGAGGGTTTTTTAAGCAGCAAAGCTGTGTTTTATAAAATCACGTTACTGCGTGATTTTATTACCCGAACAGCGCCAGAACCTGCTGCGGCGCCATGTTGGCCTGGGCAAGCATGGCGGTGCCGGCCTGGAGCAGGATCTGGTTCTTGGTAAAGGTGGTCATCTCCGCCGCCATATCCACATCCCGAATGACCGACTCGGCGGCCTGCACGTTTTCAATCGTACTTGCCAGGTTGGCGGCGGCGTAGGTGAGCCTGTTCTGAGCCGCACCGATGTCGCCGCGCACCCCGTTTAAGGTAGCAATAGCAGCATCTACCGTATCCAGAAAGTCTTGGGCATCTTCAGCATTTCCGAGTTGGCCGGGCGTCAAGCTAAGGGCGCTGGTTGTCGCATCACCCAATGAGATAGTAATCTGGTTATCGGATGCGTCTTGGGCACCCACCTGAAAAGTCGAGTTCCCGGAAGCCGTACCTTCTAGCACGCCGGGGGTCCCAGTCGATGACAAGTTGCTGTTGAATGTAAGAGTTAGACCAAATGCGCTAAACGTCGTGCTGCTCGTTTCGCCGGCACCAGGGATAGAAATATCATTGATGGTTTGCGATCCGGAACTTGTGGTGATAGTAACGCTGACCTTCCCTTCACTTCCAGCCGTCGTTGTGATGTTATATTCTTGACTCTCAGCCATTCCAACGGCATTGGATATGCCCGCACTTCCATTTTGGATGGAAGCTGCAGTCCCATCGACACTCATCCCAACTCCGAATGTGCCATTGATCAGCTTGGAGCCTGCATACTCGGTCGACGTGGCAACACGTTCAATTTCTGCAATTAGCTCATCTCCTTCAGCATTGATCTTGTCAAGGTTTGCCCCGGAATTCGCGGACGCCGCCTGGGTGGCCAGCTCTTTGAGACGGGTCAGCATATTGCCGATCTGGTCCATTGCGCCTTCGGCCACCTGCAAGAGCGAGGAAGCTTCAGCCGTGTTCCTGCTGGCGACCTTGTAGCTGGCGATATCCGCCCTGAAGGCCTGTGAGATGGCCAACCCGGCCGCATCATCGGCGGCGCGATTGATGCGATATCCTGAAGAAAGCTTCTCAAGTGATTTTCCAAGTGCGTTGCTGGAAATGGTCAATTGCTTGTGTGCGTTCATTGCCGCAATGTTGTTTTGAATTCTAAGTGACATAGTTTTTATCCTCCTTGATTGTTTTTTTCTGAAGCCGGAACCTTTCAGCCCTCAGCCTCCCCGGCATCCTTGCCGGTTATAAAATAGTTAAATGCTCACTTCCCACCTTTTCAAACCAGATGCCACAGCATGCCGTTGCCCTTCACCTCCTTTGTCTGGATCATGGTTCTTTTATGTTCTTTATCGGAGTAGGACACCAAAACTTTAAATTTTTCCTGGATGCATGTCGTGCCTGGAAGTGAAAAGGAGGGATTCAATCAGGGATACGGCGGATCACCCAGCAGCGGGGTTGATTGGTCCCGTCATAACCCCTAGCGGAACAACTTGGTTTTTCCGATAGGTATTGGTGATTGGGCAAAGACGGATGCCCTCCCACGGGCATATATAAAGTACACCCGTACATTGTCGTTTGCAGAACCGACCTGAACTCTCAGTACGAGCGCTTGGGAACACATCGAGGTTTTTTTTTCTAAAATACGGGGGGCTGCTGATTATTGCATTTCAGGCCATGATCCTGACGGATCATTTCGGAGCACTCTCTGACTCGCCGTCAACCAAAAGTAACTATGGTGATAGGTTATCGGTGACTCGCCCCACTGAAATCGATCTTTTCATCCATAGAACCCAAAAATTCTTTAGAATTCACACTCTCGGGATAAAGAGAAAGGATCCTCTGAAACATATATGGAGGGTTCTTCGAAAGCAAAAGCCCTGTCTGAAAGGCCCAATAGGCCAGATTCATCTGTTGAGTGTGAATAAGGGTTTCGCCGATTTTCAAGTATAAATCGCCAAGCTCCGCAAGGCTATGGAGGGTCCCCCCACTATCCAATTTGAGAAGTCTCAACAAGGCGCCGCAGACTTCAACTGCTCGCTCGAAATTCCCCTGCTCAACATGAATTTTTGAAAGAACCAGGAAAGGATCCACAAGGTTCGGTGCAACCTTTGAAAGACGTTCAAAGGTTTTTTCCGCGCCTATCAGATCCCCTTGCTGATAATAGGTGTAACCAAGATTTGACAGTCCTTCTACTGAAAACGGATCTTCCTCAAGCGCCGTTTTGAAATAGGAAACAGCCTCACTGAATTTCTTTCCTCGCTTTGCAACGAGACCCAAGTTGATCAACGCTCCCGTGTGGCGTGGATTAGTTGCAATCACTTTTCGAAGAAACCTGGAAGCCTCTTGCAGTGAATTCTCTTCAAGCAATATCGTGCCCATCCGGAAAAAGTTTTCTTCTTGCGAATCACCCCTATCCATAATCTGTTTAAGTAGCTTTTTTTCCTTATTTTTTTCACCCATATCCGCATAGATTTCTACGCCAATTTTAAGAAGCTCCACATCTGGTGATCGGATTTCTAATGCTTTTTCGAAGTATTTCTCAGCCAGCTTCGAGCGGCTTTTTGAGAGATAATGTCGGGCCATCAGCTTATGATGCTCTACCACATCAGAACACAACACCTCCGCCATAGAGAATTCCTTTTCCGCTTCATCAGAATCGTGTAATTCTTCCAAGGCAAAACCGACATGAACATGCACCCTCCACCGATGATTTACAGTGTTATGCACAATCTGGCCGAATGCACCGGGGTTAATTGTAAACTCCTCGACCAGACGATAGTATTCATGACCGTGAAAGAGAACATTTTTCCATTGTTTTTTATAATGATAGATCAGGGCAAGGAGGTAGTGAGAATCCAAATGCATCCTATTTTTTTTCAGCGCGCAAAGGCATACCTCTTCAGCCTCTTCAAGCTTATCCAGTTTCAGGGCTGATATTCCCGCAATAAAGTGGCTCCACAGGTAGCGATGGTCCGAGTATCCATGCTTTTCGGCAAGTTCAATTGCTTTAACTGCATGGTCAAGAGCCTCCTGGTGCATACTCTCAGACAAATAGGACGCTGCCAAATAGTGATACCCCCTTGGTTGGTCCGGCAGATCTTCGATTTCCTTTTTCAGCAGCTCTGTGGTTCTGAGAAATTTTTGATGGCTTTTTTCAGCATCGAGGTTATATCCTGAGTGAAAAATCGTGACCGGGTAAATAACACTCTCACGGTGTCCAACAACCTCATTATGGACCCGGCCTTCATAACGGATTACTCCGTTGTTCCTGACAAGCCTGATCGAATTGTGCGCCGCCTCCCCTTTTCCTTTATCAAATGCACTTCTGACGTTCACATAAACGCTGTCCACTTTCGTTTCCAGCAGAACACGCCGAATGAACCCCGCACTCCTGGCTTCGACTTCCTCGTCCGCATCAAGAATCAGAATCCACTCCTTCGTAGCATAGCCGATCGACTGGTTACGGTGCTTACTGAAATCTCCTTCCCAGAAATGATGAAATATGCCGGCACCATAGGATTCTGCGATTTCCACGGTACGATCCGTGGAACCCGTATCCACGATGATAATCTCATCAACATGATCTTTGGCGCTTTCCAGGCATTTCGGCAAAAGCTTTTCTTCATTTTTCACAATCATGCATAGGCTTATGCCTGGGCTTATCCTGTTTCTTTTCACCTTCCTTCGCTGCGTTTCGGTGTGCAAAATCTGTTTTTTTTCGACTTCTCTGTTTAACTGAATTTCCCGTTGATACATACTAAAAGGGTTAGAAATATCCACCCCCTTCTTTTCCCCAAGCTCCCCTTGCCAGGCAAACTGGGATGTCGAGGCACGAAACTCGTTCAATAGCCTGTCATATTCCGATCTATCAAAACACCTCTTTAATGAGCGCTTATACTCATTACCAGCTTTTCCCGGAAGACCGAGTTTCTCGAAGGCAAATCCGCGATGCAGCCGAATACGCCACTCGTGCTCAACAGTATTCAAAACCATATCTTTGAAATAGCCGGGATTCTTCTTGGCCTTGGCAAGTAGTGAAAGGTAGCGATCCGAGTTTTCCAAGAAACTCTCAAGTGAGTTCCTTGAGTACAAAATAGAGGATAGAATGTAAAAGGAGTCCAGATGCGACGGATTAAACTTGAGAGCTTCACGGCACTGACGCTCAGCTTCCTCAACCCGCCCAAGGTTGATGCAACAAACCGCTGCCACGAACCGTGTCCAGAGATAAAGGGTTTTTCCTGATTGCCGCGACGCCAAACTGATGGCTGTTTCGGCCTCCTCCAGAGCCTCTGAGTAGAAGCGCTTCCCAAGCAACGATACGGCAAGATAGTGATGATTCCGGGGGTCCTCAGGGTCTCTCTGGATTTCCCCTTCCAACAAACCTTTAGTCCTTCGGAATTTCTCCTCCTCCTTCACCGGGTTTAAGGCGTAGCCCGAATGATCTATGACAATATGAGAATGCCTTGAACTTCCGTAACCCCTAAGTTCATTGTGAACCTTTCCCTTATATGATATGGCGCCATTCCTGCGAAAAAGCCTGATGGAGTTATGCCAGGCTGTGCATTCTCCTTGCGCAAAGGCGTTTTCAACTTTCACATAAACACTATCAATACTTTTGTCCTGAAGGGTTTTTGAGGTGCGTTTTTCCCAATAAGAAACCACTTCATCCGCATCAATGATAAATATCCAATCTCCTATTGCATAACCAATGGACTGGTTTCTATGCTTGCTGAAGTCGTTTTCCCAGGGATGATGATAAACCTTAGCCCCAAAGCTTTCTGCAATTGCAACCGTCCGATCCGAAGACCCGGTGTCAACCACAATGATTTCATCCACCACATCTTTGATGCTTTTTAGGCATTGAGGCAGCAGTTCCTCTTCGTTTTTCACAATCATGCATGCCGAGAGCATAACGGCCGGCTTGTTTGAGGGAGTTTTTTTCCGGTCCGTCTTGGTCTTCTTCTTTTGCCTTAGGCTATTTTGCTTCTTTTTTCCCATAATCCCGCCTTCCTGTTGTTTCCCTGTGAATAAAGCGGTGCGTACAACGGCGTTTTCCCCGATATGTTAGCAATATTGATGCCACGGGCATTTCCATCCGGTTTCGTATCCATCAGCATCGACTTCAGGAGAGCGTCAACTTTTTGGCATAACTCCGGTTTGTTCTCAAAGACCCCTTTGACCGCCTGGTGCTTTCGCAGGCCCGCAGCGAGGCTTTGTCGCTTCTGACCGCTGTTGCATCACTTATGCAATATGGGAAACCCGTGCAGTCCGTATCACAGCGGCTTAGGCAGGGGGGCACATCCCGCTCAAATAGCAACTTCTTATCCTGACTTTTTAGCAACCTTTTGCGGAATGGCCTTGACTATTTTGCAGAAAGACTCATAATGGTCGAAAAACTATGATCAGGTCACATATGAGACGTTTACTGGAATCATACATTGTTAACGATCTGTCGAAAAAGATGGTATTTTTGACCGGACCCAGGCAGGTCGGAAAAACATGGCTGGCCAAGGAAATCGCCGGATCAATTTCAGACAGTGTCTACCTGAACTACGACAGCGCCCAAGACAGGGAAATCATTCGAAATGAGGCTTGGTTGGGGAAAACGCGCCTCTTGATCCTGGATGAACTTCACAAAATGAAGGGCTGGAAAAACTATCTCAAAGGGATCTACGACACCAAACCTGAGGGAATGATGATTCTCGTGACCGGCAGTGCACGGCTCGAGACGCTTCGCCGGAGCGGGGATTCTTTGGCCGGACGCTTTTTCAGGCACCGCCTGTTGCCCTTTTCGCCGGCCGAACTGGCCCATATTGATGAACCCTGTGACATGGAAAGATTACTCGTCAGGGGAGGGTTCCCTGAGCCTTTCCTGGCTGAACAGGACACGGATGCGGACCGATGGCGGATGCAGTACATCGACGGGCTGATTCGCACCGATATCCTTGATTTTGAAAGAATCCATGACTTCCGGGCCATGGAGATGGTCGTTGATCTCCTGCGTGCGAGGACGGGTTCGCCGATCTCCTATACATCCATAGCAGAAGATGTTCAGATAGCCCCCAATACAGTGAAACGATATATTCAAATCTTGGAATCCCTGTACATCGTTTTCAGGGTACCCCCTTATTCCAGGAACATGGCACGATCGATTCTGAAAGAGCCGAAAATCTATTTTTTTGACACCGGCCTGGTTCGAGGCGACGAGGGAGCAAGGTTTGAAAACATGGTGGGCTTGTGTCTGCTCAAACACGCCCTTGCCCGGGTGGATCTCCTGGGGCGACCCTGCGCCCTCTACTACCTGCGGACCAAGGATGGCGCGGAGGTCGATTTCTGCCTGGCAACGAATGACGGGCCGGATCTGATGGTCGAAGCAAAGCTGTCGGAGCCCACTCCGGCCGGGTCCCTGGTCAACTACCACAGACGTTACAACATCCCCGGCGTGCAGGTGGTGTTGCACCTGAAAAGGGAAAAGGAGGAAAAAGGAATCGAGATTCGAAGGGGGCTCGATTTCCTCACCTCGCTAACCGCGTGATTGGGCTGCACCTAT
>CAYSGJ010000005.1:0-10502 GCA_964430705.1 uncultured Desulfobacterales bacterium
CTAACGTTGCAAAAGCCGAGGGTGCTGTAGATGCAAGGCGTCAAGGGTGAGGCTGTAGTGGTTTTACGCCGATCCCTTGATAACGTAGCAGATGCAGTATCATCGGCTTTCCCGAAGGGTAAACAACATGGCTATTTCTTTGTTTTTCCGGATATCACCGAGAGTGTATTCTACGATACCACCTCGGATGCCAACAAGTAATTGTTATTGTCGCTTTTTACAACAATCTGCCATATTGTTTATACAACTATAGGGTTAACGCATTGACGCAATGTCCGGATCGGCCTTATTCCAATTCCGCAATACGGGCAATGCGCCTTACGGCCAAAGCGCATATCCCCACATACGGCAGGGCGAACACAGGCGCCTCGAAGGTCAGCCGACACATGTCCTCACCCAAAGGCATAACCGTATGCCCTGTAGCATGGATTCCCAAAACACGCCACGACCAATACCGCTCATGGACATAATCGGTCACCTCAAAAGGCAGCCAAAACCCCAGCGCCGTTTGCACCCGTCCTTTGGATCCCGGTCTGATGTATCTTTCCGGACACGCCACTGCTCGTATGGAAGGGCCCCAACGGACCCACTGGACCGTATCCGTCACAATGTTCCAAACATCATGCGTCGAGGCATATATGACTTTGCTGGTCGCCACGGTGGGCATTGCCGCACGGATCATCTAGATGTCTTTGGTTAACCCCTTGATACGTTTCACATAGGCGTCCATATCAAATTTTCGCTTCAGCCCGGCAGCGTTCATATACCGGACCTTGCCGAATATGGGCCTTTCCTTCCAGGCCCGATCATGTTTTCCAAAGCACCAGGCCACCCCGGCGAAGCCGTTGGGGTCCCTGCCGTCCAGCTCGTACTTGTTGTTCAAATACAGCGCCGTTTCATACGCTTTAAAAGGTGTCTTGCTCCATTCCAATATCTTTTTGCCCCAATACATGCGCATGTAGTTATGCATTTTCCCGGTGGCCACCATCTCCTGTTGGGCGGCATTCCAGTAAGGATCATGCGTGCGGGCCTGCTCAAACTGTTTTTGCGTGTACACAAACTCGCGGCGGTCCTTCTCGTGGTCTTTCAGCGTCTTGACGGCCCAATCGGGCAGGCATCGCATCGAATCATAATGCGGGTTGTAATGCACGAAATTCATGCTGAGTTCTCTTCGAACGATCAGCTCTTCCAGGAACGCCTTCTTGGCCTGCGGCGGCTTTCCCCTGGCGTTTTGCACCCGCAGCGCAATGGTCAGCGGCGAAATCTGCCCGAAATGAAGATAGGGGCTCATCTGAGAGCCCAGATCCAGACCGGGATCACTTCGAAGGTCCGCATAATCCTTAAGCTTCTCTTCAATAAAGGTTTGCAATAACTCCATGGCCTTTCTTGTTCCCCCTTTAAAAGACACCACAGGGGCTACCGTGCGATCCACGGACAGCCTGGCAAGCACGCCATTGACATCGTCCACAGGAACCCCATCAAATCGAAACCCCATAGAATCTTGCCTAACGGCCGTTTCTCTCAAAGGGACCAGAAACCGTTCCAGGTGTTTCTGTAATTTGGGCCTCAAAATGCCTGCGCTGTAGGCTTCTTTTTCCGAGACCAGTTCCACCGGCGCCACCACGTCGGATTCCACCTGCACCACCCGGCAAGGGGCTTCCTTAGCCACATGGGTCCGCCACGCTGTTTGAATTTTCAAATATCCCCGATCCGTCACAACCAACGATGCTCTTTTTGCCATGGACGCGGCCGCTTGTTCAGGGGATTGAAACGCGACCGCCAATTGGATCCCCCGTTGGTTCAGCCCCTCTTGGACATCCTGCAGCCCCTGGACCATGAAGGTATAATGGCGGACATTGGCTTCAGGAAAACGATCGGTCAGGCCAAACACGACAACCACGGGTTGTCTGTCTTCATTGGCCTTGCGGATCGCATATTCCAGGGCATGGTTGCACACAACCCTCTGGGAGGCCTGCATCCAATACAGTACGTATTGGCCGCGAGCAATTTTTTTGTCGTTCAGTTGTTGAATTCTCTCTGCTTGGATCATGGCTTATCTCTCTGGAAGGGCGCCCGCGGGTTTTTGCACAGACATGGATCTTTTCGCAACCCGGGTTTTCTAAACTCTCTTGACATTTTGGCGCAGAACATACCAGAATAAATCCGCCGCGGAAAGCCTCTGCTAGGCATTTTTTCAGACAACCCCGCGAGCACAAGGTGGCGACAATATGGCCCGGTCAGAAAACAGCAAAGACGTTCAACAGGATCCGGCAGCCATGCGGGCATTCTTGACCGAGCTGTTTGCATCCCAGAAACTTGCCGTTCTTGCCACGGTGCGCGAGCAACAGCCGTTCACCAACCTGGTGGCCTTCGCGGCAACCAACGACCTGAAGCATCTGGTCTTTGCCACGCCCCGAGCAACCCGTAAGTTTGTCAACCTCAGCAAAAACCCCAAGGTGGCTATAACCATTGACAACAGGCGGAACGAGACAGCCGATTTTTCCGACGCCGCGGCCGTGATGGCCATTGGAACGGCCATGGAAGCAACAGGGCCCGAAAAAGAAGCGCTGTTGAAGCTTTATTTAGCAAAGCATCCGGAGTTGGAAGCCTTTGTCTCTGCCCCGTCTTGCGCCTTGATTCGGGTAAGGGTTGTGAAATACGACATCGTAAGACGATTTCAAAATGTGGTGGAACTCCGAATGCCTCCGAGCCCATGATCCTTTCTATTGCCGACATCCGTAAGGAGCACAAAGCCCGCGTGGGCGGCAAAGCCTTCGCACTTGCCGAAATGTTTCAAAACGGCATGCCCGTGCCTTTTGCCCTGTGCATTACCACCGACGTTTACCTGGCTTATCTGCGTCATACTGGGCTTCAGGAGCGCGTCTCCCTGGAACTGAACCGAAAACGTTTTCAGGACATGCGCTGGGAAGAACTGTGGGATATGGCTCTTCGCATCCAAAATATGTTTCTCAAAACCCCGATCCCCGCGGACCTGAAGCAAGAGATCGAAGATCCTCTGGCATCGGCTTTTTCCTCCAAACCGACAGCAGTCCGATCTTCCGCCCCGGAGGAGGATTCAGCCGCAGCCTCTTTTGCCGGTCTCCATGAGTCGTACGTAAACATTAAGGGCCCCGAGGCAATCCTCGAACACGTCAAGCTTGTGTGGGCTTCCCTGTGGTCGGATCGTGCGCTGCTGTACCGTCAGGAGCTGGAACTCAATGTGGAAAAAAGCGCCATGGCTGTTGTCCTCCAGGAAATGGTTTTCGGCCATCGTTCGGGCGTAGCCTTTGGCAAGAATCCCAACGATGCCGCCCAGGCGGTCATTGAAGCGGTGCACGGCCTGAATCAGGGCCTGGTGGATGGCATGGTTGAACCGGACAGATGGATCATTGACCGAAAAACCAGAAAGACAATCTCTCACCAGCCTGCCCAAAGGAATGAGGCCATGTTTCCCTCCGGGAAACGTGTTCGTCTTCAGCCGTTGCCCTCAGCACGGCGAATGCGTCCTCCCTTAAATGATAACGAAATAGCCCAGGTGGTTGCGCTGGTCCTGCAGGCAGAAACGTTTTTTGGAAGTCCCCAGGACGTGGAGTGGACTTTTTTGGACGATAGGCTTTATGTGCTCCAATCACGACCGATTACCACAACGACCGGCTCCGGAGATGATGAACGGAGCTGGTATCTTAGCCTTCACAGAAGCTTTGAAAACCTGAAGGCCCTGCGGACTCGCATTGAAGAAACGCTGCTGCCCGCCATGGACAACGAGGCCCATAGTTTATCTCAACTGCCCCTTGAGAAACTTTCCGACATCAAAATGGCCGAGGAAATTCAAAAACGGTCAGATATCTATAAAAAATGGTTAAAAACCTATTGGGACGAGTTCATCCCTATGGCACACGGAATGCGTCTTTTCGGAGAAGTCTACAATCGAATGATCCGACCCGACGATCCCTATGAATTTATGCGCCTTCTCGGGGCGACAGACATGCTGAGCCTGAAACGAAACAACATGCTCGGTGAGCTGGCATCCATGATCAGAAAAAACCCCGCCCTTGCGGCAGCCCGGGATCATGACACGGCATCCGCTGAGCACCGCGCGTTTTTTCAGGGCTTGGACGACTTTCTGGAGCGGTTCGGCGATCTGGCCTGCGGAAAGGACCAGTGCCGCCAAGGCCGTGACGGCCTGATCAAACTCCTCGTGGAAATGGCCGCCCATGACCCGGCCGAAAAACGCCGTTTTTCTGTGGATGCCGAGAGGCTAGCAGAAGCCTATTTGGAGCGTTTCACACAAGAAGACCGGGACTTTGGCTCCGGCCTCCTTGCCCTGGGTCGAGCCAGCTACAAGCTAAGAGATGACGACAACATCTATATCGGCCGCATTCGAGGCCAGATGACAAGATCCTTGGACGAAGGCAGACATCGCATTGCACGGCGCATGGAAATCGCCGGCGACCGCCTGGAGGCCGCAGAAGTCATTGCCGCGCTGAAAGATCCGTCATACATCCCGAAATCACCGCAACCCCCTGAACAATCCGAACAACGACCCCAGATAGAGCGTCGGATTCAGGCCAGACAACTGGTGGGGCAACCGGCAGGGCCGGGCATCGGAAAAGGAAAAGCCCGCGTCATTCAAAAAGCGTCGGAACTCGTTGATTTCAAGGCAGGAGACGTTTTGGTTTGTGACGCCTTGGACCCTGCCATGACGTTTGTGGTCCCCCTTGCTGCCGGCATCGTCGAACGAAGAGGGGGCATGCTCATACACGGGGCCATCATCGCCAGAGAATACGGCCTGCCCTGTGTGACCGGCGTACCGGAAGTCACGGACCAGGTCAATACCGGCGATACAATCTCGGTGGATGGCTACCTGGGCATCGTCACCATTCACGCAGACCTGCCGATTGCATAATGCAGCTCAGTTCCAGGCATAGGCCGCCATGGACAAAACCCCATACATGAATGCCTTGTGCAGGACACGGCCTCGCGCCCCAGCCCCGGCGGCGCCCAAGGGCACAAAAAGGGGCAGGAAATGCTCGGCCGGATAGGGATGGTTTCGTGAAGCGGACGGCCCCTTCTTCTGATAGTCAAGAAGAGTCGTCTCTTGTCCGGTCGTGATCGCCTCTTCCAGCCAGGCGTCAAACGCGACAGCATAGTCGGGTGGAACGGCATCAACCGAATAGCCATGAATCTCCGGCAAATTGTGTGTGGCCCCCCCACTTCCAAGAATCAATATCCCTTCTGATCGAAGAGGCTGCAATGCCCTTCCCACCCCGAAATGATGCTGCGGATCCAGCTCGGTTTGGACGGAAAGCTGGATCACGGGGATGTCGGCTTCCGGATACATTAACATCAGGGGGACCCATGCGCCGTGATCCAGGCCGCGGGATGGATGGGTCTGTGCCCTGAATCCGGCCTGAACCAGGAGCCCTACCCCTTCTTGGGCAAGGTCCGGGGACCCCGGCGCAGGGTAGTGTTTCTCGAAAAGGACCCTGGGCCCTGGAAAATCATGAATAGTCTCCGGGGATGCCGCACCCGTCAGGATAGGTCGGGCGGCTTCCATGTGCGCCGAAACACAGACGATGGCCTTGGGTCGATCAAACATCCGCCCGAGTTTTTGCAGGAATTCGTGTGTCGCCCCGGGCTGCACAACGATGGCCGGCATCCCGTGAGACACAAAAATCGTGGGCATCAGGGCCATATTTTTTTACCCCTTTCTGTTTTTTGTAAGAACTATTTTTTTTGGGCAGCGCTTTTCAGGTGAGCCAATGCGCGATTCAGGGCGGCATCGAGCTTTTGTGATTGTTCGAATATGATCCGTGCATACTCTGAAAGCTTTTCGCTCCGGCAGTCCTTTTGGGTAATACGATAAGCAAATCCGCCAATGGCCGTCAAAGGGTTCCTGAGCTCGTCCATCAACTTGAGCGCCAGGTCATTCGCAAACTTCAGAACAGCCATCCTTTTGTGATCCTGGAGCCTTTCCTGTTCGCTCTTTTCCAGGGCTTGCTGGGCTTCCTTGAGTTCGGTAACATCTTCAGAAACCTTGACGTAATGCGTAATGGCATTCTGTTTGCTTTTCAGAGAGGAAATCGATGCCCTCTCCCAATAGGTCTGTCCGTTTTTCTTTTTGTTGTAAAACTCTCCACGCCACACGCCCCCCGATTGGATGACCGCCCACATCTTTTGTTCTTCTTCAGACGACTGGTTCCCCAGTTCGGATGCGTTTTTGCCCATGACCTCGTCTGCCGAAAAGCCCGTGATTTGGGTAAACCGCGGGTTTACATATTCAATGACGCCGGAGGCGTCTGTGATCATGATCGCGCTGGGGCTCTGCTCCACAGCATGGGATAATTTAAGGAGCCGTGCCTCGATCTGATCATGGTCGCACGTGGCCTTTTCTAATTCCTCCACCCTTTTGACAAGATCTTCATAGGTAGGTTTTTTCCCCATAACCTTCCTCTTCAGGGTCACATCTTTCATCTCATCTTGGGAAAACCTGGTTTTTGTAGCTACCGGTCAATCCGCAGACCTCTTGTCGCCGGCATTCGACGCAATTATATGGTCGCCTTACACGCTGTTGCCGCTTGAATGTCCTCTTCCGTAATGCCCAAAAGATGGAAAACATGGGCCATTCGGGTCTTGCCGAGAGACACATTCGCCACGCGGTCCAACCGTTTCTTGGCGTTATAGGCTATGCCCAACCCCGCCTGACCCAACATAAGGGCGTCATTGGCCCCATCGCCCACCACGACGGTCTGATCAAGCAGGATGCCCTGGTCGCAGGCGGTCTGATTGACAATCCGGGCCTTTTCCGCAGCATCCACGATTTTTCCTGTAACACGGCCTGTCAGCGCTCCGTCCCTGATTTCCAAACAATTGGAGTACGCATAGTCGAAGCCAAGCTTTTCCTTCATATAATCGGAAAAAAAATCAAAGCCGCCGGTAACAACCCCCGTCTTGAACCCTAACCACTTCAAGGTCCTGACCAGCGTTTCCACCCCGTCAGACAGTCTCAGATTGTCCCGGATCTCCGTCAACGCCTCCACGGACAACCCTTTGAGCAAGGCAACCCGCTGGATAAGCGATTCCTCAAAGTCAAACTCGCCCTGCATGGCCTTTTCCGTAATGCGGGCAACTTCGCGGAAAACGCCGGCCCGGCGGGCCATTTCGTCAATAATCTCCATATCCACCAGGGTGCTGTCCATATCAAAAAAGATCAACCGCTTGTTCTTCCGGTAGGCCTCCATCCGCTGAACGGCCAGGTCCGTATTGAGCTCACGGCTCTTGGCCATGACTCTCTGCTTCAGTCGGCCCAGGATGCCGTTGCGGGTAACCTTGACGACCATTTCGACGGATCGCGCCCCATGGTGCGTTTGGCTTGAGATTCCTTCAATGTTGACCTTTTCCTCAGTCAGAATCCGGCACAGTTCCGACAGATAGGATGTCCCTCCAAAATGGGTGAGCACATAAAGATCAGCCTCGCTGACGGCAGCCGCATCTGCGGAAGAAACCAGTTGATACTCAAGGTTGAGGCCGAGCTCCGTGGCCTCAAACAGCAAATCCTTGATGACGCTATCTTTAATCTTGGCTGTATCCCCAACATCCAACAAGCAGTAGAGCCCCAAAAGCCTTTGCAGCGATGCCTGCTTGATATCTACAATCTCAACGCCGTGTCGCACAAGAATCCGGGTAAAGGTTGCCAAAATACCGGGCCGATCCGGCCCGGAAACCGTGACGATTACCATTGTATTTTCCTCCCCGTCTGGATAAAAATCTGGCGGGCGGATATTCCTTTTCAACCCTCAAGCTGAAATATGGCCGAAATCGGCTTAATTTGCAACACGGATACCTTGCTTTTTAAGATCGTTCAGCACCGCTTTTATTTGTGCTGTGTTACAATCGTCAATACGATAGACATGTCTTGTCGCATCCAAAAACTCTACCACCACGGCGCCGCTTTCATTCAGATAGACCTCCCGAATATATTCTTTTGACAACCAAGGCGTAAGTTCTTCCATAAAACCGTTCAAGCTGCATGTCTTCATGGTGATACCTCCACGATATGTCGTTGAATGCTGCAAGAAAATTCCGTTCCGCCACAACACAATGGTTTCTTTAATTTTTTCCTATAATATCCTTTAAAATAAAGGCCGCCACAAAACCATGGGGTGAACACAGTATTTTTGTTTTGGCAAAACAGTATTGGATCGTGTGACCCGGGGCACGTCACGGCACATGAAACAAAGGCCTGATCAATGGATTAAGGCCGGTGGGATTTACATAAAGCCAACAATACGAGTGGGCGGAAAAAATGGGTTACCACCGGAGTTGGATTGTCCCGGCATTGGCTCAGAGAGAAGCCAAACCAGGTCTTCTTTTTCTCGATTCATTGTGATATTGCCCGAGATGATGAAAAGGTCGTGGGATGTGATCGTTATAGGAGCAGGGGTCGGCGGGCTGACGGCTGCCGCCACCCTGGTAAAGGCCGGGCGACGGGTCCTGGTCCTGGACAGAAATCCCCACCCGGGAGGCACCGCTTATGTCTTTACCCGAAAAGGGTTCATCTTTCCCATGGGACCCCTGGGATTCAGCACCCCCGCGCTGGTGCGACAAATCCTTGCGGATTTGGGCCGGGACAAAGATATGGATTTCCGTCAGGTGCATTACCAGATCAAGGCATTTGGCGTGGATATCCTCCTCTCACAGTCTTTTGACCGATTGGCAAATGATCTGAAAAAGACCTTTCCCGAGGACGCCTGCGGATTGGAAACGTTTTTCCGGGATACGGCGGACATCATTGCCGCCATGGGGTCGCCTCAAGAAAAAAACAATGCCGCGCTTTTGGAACAAACCGCAAAGACTTCAGCTGCTGAATATTTTAAACATAACGTCACAAATTGGAAGCTTCAAAAGGTTTTAGGTAGTCTGGGCACTCATGAACCGTACGGCAGCATGGCCCTGGTTGCGGCCATGTGGAACCTTATGGTCAATCAGGGCATATGGTATCCGGAAGGCGGCATGCGGTCTTTTTGCCACCGGTTGGTTCAGGCTGTGGCCGAAAACGGGAATAATCAGAACCCCTTGGGCGAAATCAGAATGGGTGCGGAAGTCAAAGCAATCCACGTGCAACATGGCAAGGTGGCCGGTATCCTGTTGGCCGACGGCAACCAGGTAAGGACAGAAAAGGTTATCTCAAACGCAGATTTTAAAACCACCTTTTTAAAACTCGTCGATCCAGGCATGCTCCCTGATCAATGGCGCCAAGGGTTGGCTCGGGCAAAGCAAACCGGCTCGGTCTTCCAGGTCTGCCTCGGACTGGACACAAGCAAGGCCGATCTATCGGCCTTTTCCCAGGCAAGCCGGTTGCTCTATCGGCGCGCAGGCGAGGCTTCGGGCCAAAGTCCGCGCACCATGGATTGGATGGCCAACGAAGTCGACCCGGAGGCATTGGCAGGCCAGGAATTGGAAATGAGCCTGCTGAGCAAAGAAGACCCCGCCCTGGCGCCAAAAGGCGGCCATGTCTTGGCCATCCGCACCGAGGCTGATCATGGCCACTTTTCCCATTTTCGATCCCCGGCAAAAACGCGGGCGCCCTTTTACAAACATTACAAGATGAGGCTTGCGCAGGCCCTGATCGGGGAAGCAGGCAAGGTTGTTTCCGGTTTGCAAGATGCCGTCCAGGTGGTCGACGTGGCAACCCCACTGACATTCGAAGATCAAGGCGGAAGGAGCGAAGGGGCCGTGGCAGGCTGGTCTTGGGATTACGAAGACACAACCGACTATGAACCTGCAGAACTCATTCGAACCCCTATTCACGGTCTATTCATGGCCGGATACCAGGCCTACTCAAATCTTTTCATGGGAGGCGTCCCCACAGCCATGGTCAGTGGTCAAAAAGCGGCGGAATACCTTCTGGCGGGGGCAGGCCCTACGGTAAAGCTGAAAATACCAGGGGACCGCGTGTAAACAGGCCCGGGTTGGGCCTGTCATCCGCAAGATCGGCGTGCCACATTGGCTTTCTGAATACATATTTGTGATGCCTTCAAGGTCGAGTGCTATGGAGTTCAAGACGAATTGCCTACATGGTACAATTCGCACTATTACTGTGCCTACAACTGTAATATACGGTCTTCACCCCATGGACCGTTGGGACAAATGCTGTTAGATAGAAAAAATGGTGACACCGTGAAGACATCACACAGGAATGCTTGATGATTTTTAAGTTTCTTCCGGTTAAAGCGTACTCCTTCAATGCTCCACGAAGTCGGGTGTTTTGGTGTCAACCGGCAAGCTGTCTGAGCGATTTAGAGGGCGTTGGGGCGGGCACAATCAATGCGTACGGCAACAGGGTAAACAGGTCGTTCTTGTCAGTCCTTTGATTTTACCGGCTTGGATCAGCTTCGCCCCTTCGCGCACTTATGAGCGAGTTTTTGCCTGTTGATACCAAAATAGCCGGCTGTTGACACACACGGCGATCCCTCAAGTATGCTTTAACCGGATGAACCATG
>CAYSGJ010000006.1:0-6072 GCA_964430705.1 uncultured Desulfobacterales bacterium
ATTTCTTGATACTGTATACTGGATAAAGACTTTGAATTCTGGAATTCAGGAATTGTGGGATTGAGGAATTTGGTTTTTTATTAACCACCATACGTAACGCCCTTCAGTTTTTCAAATTAAAGGCCGGACATGCACCGTCCCTACAGGACGGAATGGGATGATGTTTTATTCCGGTGGCTGAAGCACACCGGCTAAAATACATTTCCCCTCCGGGGAATGGAAAATAATTGCGAACAGTGAGTTGAACTCTGGAATTCGGGAATTTAGGGATTGGGTTGAGCACATGTGGCCTTTGGCCGTGGGCCGTTGATATTTTCTGTTCGGCGGTATCGGTCGATCCCGTATAAAAGGCAACCTCTAAGCGAGACCTTTGCAAAACATCTCTTCTTGCCCGATTTGTGCGTCAGATGCAAGTTCCTAATCCTCAAAATACTTATAATATTAATCAGGTTAGAAACTCGCCTCCTCCTTGACCTAGAGCAAAAATGAACGTTTTTTCAAAGGTCTCAAGGAATTGAGGGCGGAAAGAAGCTCATTTATATCATTGTGGGCCCCAGGCACGCGGGAAAAAACCACGACTGCACGGCAAATCATTGAAAAATGGCCGGGTGGGAACCCAGTAGCCGGGCTATCTAGGTATTGACCGTCTTCTTTTTTCTCTGGGAAAGAATTTCACCATAGAGTTCATCCACTGTGTTGCCCTTGAAATACCGAGATCTGTCTTTGGCGTAATTCCCGCGGCCGCGCTCGTAGCTCATATGGAATCTCAGCGTTTCCGCCAGCCCCATCTCTCTCAACAAAATCCTAAACGCCTTTTTTTGAATCTCCATATCGGTGCGATACTGTGTTGCACTTTTCATAAACCCTCCGCGAGAACATAATCTATGGGGTTCATAATCTTGATCGCTTGATCCGACGTTGCTTTCCTGGCTTTCTTTAGGAAAGAATCGTCGCAAGTTATAAGAAAGTCCGTTTTCCCTTGAATGGCGGCAGCCAGATGGAGGGCATCCATACCATTCAGACCGGCAGACTCAAAAATTTTCGCCTGTCTATTTGTGCCTGCATTGACCTTGATCTTCCTCTCAGCCTTCGGTTTTGCTGTTGAAACGATTATTTTATCGTGCAACTCCGCGATTTCTTTTAGTGCAACCATTTCGCGGAGAATCTCGTAATCAAGTGAAACGATAAAAAAGTTGTCGCTTTCATGTATAGCTCCGAACAACGCCTTAAAATCAAAAGATATTCGCTTTTTATCGAAAATGCTAAGAGCCTCGGCAATAACAATCGAAGGTATGAATATACAACACTCCCCATTTTCGCATCTCTCAAAAACCTCTGCGGCCCTCGAACCGATTTGAGGACCATTCGTAAACCACCACAGAAGAGCATGCGTGTCGGCGACATAGTTCATGGATGCATCAGACCTCTATATTACTGTAAAGTGACTTCTTCGCGTCGGCAATATCTTGCTCAGTGACAGCTACATTCTTTAGTACACCCTTGAGAGTTACGTTTTTTTTCCCGGGAGGATTCCACTTTTTGATGACAATAAGCTTCAGTGCAGCGATTTCCTTCTCAATATTCTTAATTTTATAAAGGATGTCCGCGGTATCGTTTGTTGTCGGGTATCCCATAATATCCGCCTCCTTCAACATATTTTTTTAATAAAATTTACCATCAAAATCAAAGTCTGTCAAAAAACAGGGAAACGAGGGGACGTTGTTGACAACGTTGAATTGCTAAAAAAGTCCCGTGAGAGTTTTACGGATGTTTCTCGCATTTCTTGATACTGTATACTGGATAAAGACTTTGAATTCTGGAATTCAGGAATTTTGGGATTGAGGAATTGGGTTTTCACTGGATGCTGGATACTGGTTACTGGATGCTGGGATTTAGGGATTTTGTTGAGCACATATTCTTTTTAAGGCGGAAGTAGCAAACCTGTCGTTTGGCCGATATTTGTTGGGTTTTATTCTTCAACCCAACCACCATGGACCGCCGGCCCACAACAAAGGATGAAAATAAAAGAGGGCATATTTTCATACAAACCTACAAACTAAACCGAAGAGATCGCAACATCCCTCAACAGACGACCATTCCTGCATCATTTCTCAGGTAATCCAAGCTGATTCCGAGTCACATCAGCCCTCGGCCCAGTTCTCAACCTTTAACCCTGCAACCCTTCTAAACTCCCTTTCGTTATTGGTGACCAACGTCCAGTCGAGGCTCAAAGCATGGGCAGCTATGAGTAAATCATTACCGCCAATCATCTCTCCCCTCTTTTCAAGGTTGGAACGAACATCCCCATAGCATGCAGCCGCTTGTCTATCGAATGGCCGGATCTCAAGCAGTTCCGCCAACGCATTTAGCCTTTCCAAGTTCGCTTCTACATGCCGACTCTTCTTAGCACCGTTCATCAACTCCGCAAAGGTGATCGCGGACATAGCAAGCTGTCCGGGCTGCAACAACTCAAACCGTTTCAATACTCCGGATGGTTTGCGCTTAATAATATAGATGCAAATATCGGTGTCCAACATGAAAATCAAAACGACTCCCTCTCCTGTACCGAAGGCTGACTTCGGCCGTTTTCCATGAAATCATCCGACAAACCGGCCAGCAACTCGAAAACCCTAGCCAAGTTTCGAGGCTTTTTCCTGAGGACAATTTCATCCCCCCTGCGCAAAATCTCCACCTCAGATACATCGAACTGAAATTCCTTGGGCAGACGCACAGCCTGGGAATTGCCACTCTTAAATACTTTCGCGGTGTTCATATGCCCTCCACAACAAAATGTTTATACATTGCGTATATACATTTGCCGGCAATATGTCAATCGGTTTTTGTTTTTTTGGTGTCTTTTTGGGGATGTCCGTGACATTTGGACTTTTTCTTTGTTTTCGCATTCGGATCTTGGTGGGGATAAACCCCGCCCCTACAGTTGAATTCTGGAATTCCGGAATTTTGGAATTGGGTTGAGCACATGTGGCCTTTGGCCGGAGGCCGTGGACCGTTTATAGGACATCCGGGACGTCCGGAAATTTGGACCTTGCGCCTTGCGGCCAGGCCTATTTATGACGCCCTTCAATTTTCCAAATTCACCCAACTACGCGCTTTGAGTTCAAATCTTTATTCTTGATAAATCGGCGTACCGCTTTCCCAGCAAAGAAAATATCGAGGTCGTATCTTAATTTTTAACTATTCGAGACCTATGTCAGGGAACTCGCTTCGCTCGCATCCTGACCTGCAATAACTTGGAGAATGGAGCAGAAGGGAAGAAAAAATGCGTTGAAATGCTTTTCATTCACCCTCAGCCCTTATTCACCCTCACCCCGGCCCTCTCCCTCAAGGGAGAGGGAGAAGATGTTTGGCCGTTGGGGGCGTTTAACAGTCCTCCCATCTAAACTTTCCAAGCCTTCATTTTTTTACGAACAAACAAAATCACACGCGGGTTGCGGAGCAACAGACGGATTACACGGCATGTGGGAAATGGGGCACGTCCGTAAGTAAACAACCCAACCGATTTCTTTCGCCGGCCGACCAATTCGTTGGGGCGCGCAAAGCTTGTCCCAACCTACGATTTCGTGTGCGTGTGCGTGGTTCGTGTGCGATTCCGTCCGTGATTCGTGCGCGTGTGCGTTTTACCGAAAACCGACAACTGGAAACGGTTCCTGTCATTCGTCAATCAAGATCTCCTGCACCGTATCCGGGTTATCCCGGTCGTGTTCCACGGTATTGAACGCTACCAGGATGCTCGGTCGATCGCCTGTGTTTTTGATCGCATGCGGCACGGTGGGCGGAAAGACAAAACGGTACACCCGATTTTCGGGGACGCCCACATCCGTAACCACAGCGTTTTCACGGAAACGGACCAACGCCGGCCCGACAACGACGATTGTTTCCCGGCCTTCTTTGTGGAAATGGTTCGCCCGGACCACGCCCGGGTGGGTCATCACCACATGGACGTTTTTCTGGCGCAGTAATTCGTCCAGGCCCACCGGCTCAAACACGAACCCTCGCGAGTCCGAGATGGTGGCTATTTCGGAGTAGGTGACAGACATGGAAAGAGAGGTTTTATGTTTTAGGTTTTAGGTAAAAGCGAAAGGCTGACAATTTATAGTATTAAAGGACACTGTGAATTGTGAGCAGTAAGTAAAGACCCGGGTCCAAAGGGCCCGGCTTTGGTCTAAGCCCAGAGGGCATGATTTCCAAGGTCAACTCAGCGAAAATCCGAAATCCGAATATCGAAATACGAGACAAACCCAAATGTTCGAAATACGAATGACCAAAACAAAAGAGGCCCCGGGTTAATTGCGGTTCGTTCCAGATTTTGGTCATTGTTGTTTTGATATCGTTTCGGTTTTCGGATTTCGCGCTTCGAATTTACAGAATTCTCACTTCCACCGGCATAGCCAATTGTCTCTGACCTGGCCTTAAGGACCAGGGTTGCTAAAGCTACACTCAACATGGTCACCTTTTCGATATTAGCCAGGCTATTTTCGATTGACAGTCTATTTTAGCCATGCTAATTGTTATTACATTTCAGAAAATGCAGGATCGAGGAGAAAAACCATGTTAGGCATTGAAGTCAAAAACCGAATCCAGCAATTGAATCCCTGGATAACAGACCCAAACAGGGCATCCGGATTCATTGACAAATTCCTTCCCAGAAAATACGTATCGCGGACCGTCGAAATTACCGCCTTAACGCCGGACCGGGCTTTTCTAATAGTCGGCCCACGGCAATCAGGCAAATCAACCCTTGCCTGGCATCTGCTTCGCCCGTTTTTTCCGGATATCCTATTTTTGAATATGGAAGAACCTCTGTTGAGAATCGGCTTTTCGTCTCCCATTGAATTCGTAGAACACGTGAGGCATGATTATCCATCTTTAAAGGCTATTTTCCTCGACGAAGTTCAGCACATGGATGAAGCAGGCCTGTTTGTCAAAGGGGTGGTCGATGCCAAGCTGGGAATACCCATTCTGGTCACCGGGTCATCGTCGTATCACCTTGCAAGCCGCACACGAGAGTCGCTGGCAGGAAGAGCTACCAGGCGACGCCTCTTGCCGTTCAGTTTAACGGAGACTCTCAGCGATGCCGCGCCGGCCAACCCCGCGGCACAACGCCGTTTGTGCAGCGATATACTGGCACATCAGCTTGTATTCGGGAGCTATCCCGCCGTTTTTCTCACGCCCCGTCAACAACAAAAAGTCTCGCTCCTAAACGATCTTGTGGAGGCATTGATACTGAGGGACGCCTCGGATCTGTTCAAAATAAAAAGAATAGACGGCTTCCGAAAGCTGTTGCCACTATTGGCAGGACAAATCGGAAACCTGTTTAACGGTTCGGAGTTGGCCTCAATCTGTAATCTGGATGTGGGCACTGTCAACGCCTACCTTGAGATTCTTGAAGAAACCCACATTATCAGTCGCACGCGTCCTTTTGCCGGCGGCAAGCGCCGCGAGATTACCGGATCTCCCAAGGTGTTTTTTTTGGACAACGGCATCCGAAATCAACTGCTGAACGCTTTCTCAGAAGATTTGGAATTACGGACGGACAAGGGGCAACTTCTCGAAAACTGGGTTTATACCGAAATACAAAAGGTTCTCCCCCTTCAGAGCGCAGTCAAACATTGGAGAAGCAAGGCAGGGGCCGAGGTGGATTTCATCATTGACCACGCAGGGAAGCTTTTCGCGCTGGAAGTCAAATATGCCGCACTCAAACAACCGAAACTGGCCAGGTCCGCAAGGAGCTTTATCGATGCCTACCACCCCACCCAGTTTGTGGTCGTGAACATGGCCTTGGAGGAAAACACCTCCGTGGGAGACACACCCGTTCATTTCGTTACCCCGTGCAGCCTACCCAAATGGCTTTTCAGTATTTTTGGCCCGTCTTTATAAGGGAACCGAGGGGACGTTGTTGACAAAGTTGAATTGCTAAAAAAGTCCCGTGAGAGTTTTACGGATGCTTCTCGCATTTCTTGATACTGTATACTGGATAAAGACTTTGAATTCTGGAATTCAGGAATTGTGGGATTGAGGAATTTGGTTTTTTATTAACCACCATACGTAACG
>CAYSGJ010000007.1:0-20226 GCA_964430705.1 uncultured Desulfobacterales bacterium
CAGTCCTTTGATTGTACCGGCTTGGATCAGGTTCGCCCCTACGCGCACTTATGAGCGAGTTTTTGCCTGTTGATACCAAAATAGCCGGCTGTTGACACACACGGCTATCCCTCAAGTATGCTTTAACCGGACGTCCCGGTAATCTCCGTTCAACTTATACACAAAGGCCAGCAATTCGGCGACGATGACATACAGTTCGGCGGGTATTTCTTCTTGGATATCAAGCTTGGAAAGAATTGCAACCAGATCAGGGTCGTCTTTTACCGGAATACCGTGTTTTCTTGCCAGTTCGATGATCTTATCGGCAACCTGTCCGGCGCCTTTTGCAGTCACATGAGGCGCCTTGTCTCGTCCCGGCTCATACTTGAGCGCCACCGCTTTTTTTAACTTTTTCGACATGGCTGCACTCCGCCTTATCTAAACCATAACACTGACGCCGTATTCTTCAAAGTCAACCAGGGCATCTAAAAAAGATGTCTTTCCCAAAACGCCCCGCTCTTCCACACGACACGTTATTTGCCACACTGAAAACCCATGTCTTTCCAATTGGTTTTTCAACGTGTCCGTAAAGGTTTTTAAAAGCACCTGGACACGTTCGCTGCAAACAAGAAAACAAATCCTGACAGATGACTTATAGACCGAAGAATCTATTCGAATCGGCCCAAGCTGCGACATTTCCAAGAAAAGCGATACGGTAAGAGGCTTTTCCCCTTTTTGTCTCTTTTGCTCGTTTTTCACCGGCAAACCGATTAAGATTTGGGCAAATCGGAAAACGTCATCCCGCTGCATGGGAATCATCATCAAGAATTTGCCTTTTTCTTCCAACCCCATGACATTCGCCAGCTGAAACTGCTCGAGAGCATCGACAAAGCCGGAAAGCCTCTCTGCAGAAACAAGACGTCCTGCACTGCCGTCTTGCATGGCGCTTAGAGCCAATCCTTTCAAATCCTGTCCGACCAACCCTTGAACCTGGTTCTTGTCGATAACGCCGCCGAGAAGTAGCGATTTCAGCTTATTCTCCCAAAGTAACCCCGAGCCGTCCAGCACCGACCTGAGAAAATAACGATCCGGCAAGAGCTCTGAACTTAGGGACACGCGACGCAAAATAGTCGCCATGTACCGAAGAATCTCAGGCAATGGGTGTTTGGTATGAACGCGTGAAGCTGTGGTCGACGGTGCAATCAAATCAATCAGATCTTGATAGGGATTCCTCTGCAGATGAGACACCCTAATTAAAGAGGAGAGGCCGTCGGGTTGTCCCGGCTTGCCCTGGAGCAATTTCAGCACGCATTCAGGAACAACCCGTTCCACATGGAACAATACCGTACAATCATCTTTGAGCGGAACCGGAGTTCTTGCGAGTAGTTGTCTGCCCTTAACCAAAAGAATGGCGCGAGCCGGAGAAAAAGCCCTGACCACCTTTGCCTCCACCACCTCGCCCCTGTGCAGCGGGGGCAGTGTGGCATGTTTCCCCCTTTTTGTTGTTTCCGGATGGGCTGGAGAAATGCTGATAAGATCTATCGGCGCCATAATTTCGCCTTAAGAAAACCGCGTCTTCAGGAGTGGATTTTTATGTTTCATCCGGTTAGAGCGTACTCCTTCAATCCTCCACGAAATCTGGTGGTTTGGTGTCAACCGGCAAACTGTCTGAGCGAATTAGAGCGCGTTGGGGCGGGCTCAATCCATGCGTACGGCAACAGGGTAAACGGGTCGTTCTTGTCAGTCCTTTGATTTTACCGGCTTGGATCAGCTTCGCCCCTACGCGCACTTATGAGCGCGTTTTTGCCTGTTGATACCAAAATAGCCGGCTGTTGACATACACGGCTGTCCCTCAAGTATCCTTTAACCGGATGAACCATTTTTATAGATTGATCGGCTTCAGGGCAAATGCCGGGACTTTCAGTTGAAGCTAAGTCTGTTTCAGTTTTTCAAATTTCTGTTTCAATTCCAAGACGAGGTCTACCTCACCCTTGGCGATTCCGAGATTTGCCGCAATTTTTTTGGGAGTCATCCCCTTTTCCGAAAGCCCGATGACATTTTGCTGCAACCGGTCTACATCTTCATAGGAACGCGTCTTGTCTCCTTGTGCAGCCTTTTCCGGATTCATGTAAGATTCAGTTCTTTGCAACAACAGGTTCAAACCTGCCATGCGATCATCCAAGGAAAGATTTAATCTGCGAATAATATCTTGTTTCTCCTTGAGTTGGGATTCAAACCGTTTTGCCAATTCTTTTGCATCCTCCAACACCGGTCGAATGGTCTTTTGAACGTCTTCCAGTGAAGATTCTCTGAATTCGTCCCTAAATTCCCGCATCTGTCTTATAGCGACCAAAAAAAGGACTATGAGACACACATCTATCCCAATCAGCACTGCAACCCAGATTTCAATAGATTCTAGAAATGCCATGAATCGGTATCAAAGCTCCCAACAAACCACGCCGGCCGGCAGTGCCGACGGATTATCCGCAGGCGCCGTCCGTCCTATTCTTTTTCCATGTCAAAGGTTCGTGACCGTAGAGACCGCCCATTCAGACGACGAGGAATTCTGATACATGGACCTTTTCAACAGTCCCACTTTCCAAAACCTGATCCAGCGCATCCATGATCTCTTGCGGAAGTCGGCTCTCGGCGTCCACAAGTTTTTCTCGCGTCGAAACCGACTTTTTCAGAACCTCGTATATGACGTCCCTGCAAATTGTTCTTTTGACGGCGATTTCCTTATATACGGCTTTGCTTGACGGGACCACGGACAGACTCAGCAACAAATAGGCCAAGGCATCGTCGCCTTCCAGCAAAACCAGAAACCTATCAAAATAGAGCACATCATGCGCCCCACCATCCGTGGATCCCAAGTATGTGTGAACCGGGACAATCCCCTGATCATCGATATCAGAACGGCCTTTGATCAATCCCGCCATGTATAGAACCGCCAGGATCAGAATCCCGACACCGATACCGCCCCCTGCGTATTGGATTTTTTTTGCAAAACCTTTCTTCGGCAAGCCGTTTTTTTTGTCCGCGCCGGTGGTTTCGAGAGTTTCCGGATCATCGCCATCGGCCTGCGAAAGGCCCGCATGCTCTTCTTGGCCATCGTTGTCGCCTTCTTGGCTCACGCCGGCAGAAGATGATTGTTCGGCGTCTTCCGGTATGATCGTAGCCTCAGCAACTTGGCGCTTTTCTGCTTCATCGTCGACAGAGGCGCCACCATTTTCTGCATTCACACCATCTTCAGTCAACGATTCATTCCCTGCCGTACTGTTCAAAATAGGATCGTCCAATGCTTAAAAAACGAACTTTTGGTTTGGAAATGGTCTCAGCCGAATCGCAACATCCGGCAAAAATACCCGGCCGGGATCCGACCCGTCCATCCATCTGAAACGGTTGTGCGTTTCAGCGGTGTGCGACACGGCTTCTCTTTCATGCCGCCTGGTATTGTTTAAGCTTTGCTCTGAGCTTGATGACCGCCATGGTATGAATCTGGGAAATCCTGGACTCGGTCAGACCCATGACGTTGCCGATCTCTTTCAGGGTTAATTCGTCGTAATAGTATAATGAAATCACCATTTGTTCTTTTTTTGAAAGCGCCCTTATGGCCTTTGCAACGACTGATCTCAGTTCTGAAAACATCACATGGCTGGAAGGATCGTCGTCCCCTTGAATAAGATTTTTAAAAGATTTTTTTGATTCGGTATCATTCCTGTCGTCTTTGATATACCCGTCAAGACTCAAGAGTTCGATACCCCTGGCCATATTCAGAATACCGTAATAGGCATCTAAATCCACGCCCATCTGGTGTGCGATTTCGTGATCATTTGCCGGCCTGCCGGTCTTTGATTCAACAGCAACGACGGCCCTTTCCATATCATGAATCTTCTTTCGAGTTGACCGCGGCACCCAGTCCAGATTTCTGAGTTCATCCAACATGGCGCCTCTGATCCTGAATTCGGCGTAGGTCTTAAACTGAACCGCCCTGGACGGATCAAACCTGTCCACAGCATCCAGCAAACCCATTATTCCCGCACTTATCAAATCGTCTAAAGATACACTTGGAGGCACCCTCATGGCCAGGCGGTTGGCCAGCAGTTTCACCAAAGGAGCGTATTCGACGATTAGAGCGCTTCGCTCCACATCATTCATGACCTCCGGCCATCTGATTTCCTTGTTGGCATACCGTTGTGTTTGTGTATTCTTTTGCATGGTCCTCAATGCCGAATATGTCTTTCGTCCATGGAAAGTATGATCCCCCTCGATACACCTGTCAGCCGGTAATAAGTTTCTTCCAAAAGAATTTGATGTTTCCATCTTGGGTTGTCTCTGACGGAGCAGCCATGAGACGGCCGGCCAGTTCAGCAAACCCTTGACTCGACGGGCTTTCGGGATACTTTGTCGTTACCGTACACTGTTGCCTCACCGATTTCGCCAAATTGGCGTCTTTGGGTATAAACCCGACATACTCCAGTGATATTCCATTTAGGAAACGCACGATGGCGTTGCTTAGGTTTTCAAAAACGGCCCCGGCTTCGTCTTGGTGTTCCACCATATTGACAAGCAACTTGAACGAATTGGTACCGTGCCTCGTATACATCACCTTGATCAACGCATAGGCGTCGGTTATGGAAGTCGGCTCGGAAGTAGCCACCACAATACGTTCCTCGGCCGCCAAGCTGAAATACATCACGTTGGAAGAGATGCCGGCGCCGGTGTCTATCAAAAGAATATCGAACTGCTCTTCGAGTGCGTCAAATTCGTTCAATAAATTAAGCTTCTGCCCTTGCGTAAGATGAACGAGGTCTTGAACCCCGGAGCCTGCCGGGATAATCCGGATACCCTCGGGACCTGTCACAATCACATCCGAAAGATTCTTTTCACCATTGACCACATGCTTGATATTGTGAGCCGGGCTCAATCCGAAGATGATATCGATATTTGCCAGCCCCAAATCCCCGTCCAATACCAATACTTTCTTCCCCAGTCTGCTGAACGCAACGGCCAGATTGCCGACAATATTTGTTTTCCCAACCCCCCCTTTGCCACTCGTCACAGAGATGACCCGGGTAGAAGCTTTTTCACAGGAAGGACCGTGGATCTTATCACCACTTCCTATCACCCGGACTCGCGCCTTGACCATTTCTCGCAAACCGTCAGCCTGATCCACCTTATGACTCCCTATTCAAATACCAAGTTTAATATGCCCGTTTTTGTCGCTTTGACGATATCCTCCGGAACCCTTTGACCTGTGGTCACATACGAAATCGGCATCTTTGTTTTTAGAACCTGATCGATAATGGCGCCCCGTGCCTGGGTCTCATCCGTCTTGGTAAAAATCATGCTGTCACAGTTCAGCTTGCCGAAACGATGCGTAATCATATCCATTTCTGAAGCATTCGTCGAAGCGCTGAGCAACAAATGACATGTAATTGAACGATGACTGTGTACCAGTCCCGCCAGTTCTTCCATCCGGAGGGCGTCGTAGTGGCTCTGCCCCGCCGTGTCGATAAGGATGACATCCTTTTCCCTAACCGCTGTCATGGCGGAGTTAAGTTCCTCGCGGCTGAAGGCGGGCAAACAAGGCACGCCCAAAATAGTCGCGTAGGTCTTGAGTTGATGCATGGCCCCAATCCTATAGTGGTCTATTGAAATAAGCCCCACCTTCTTTTTCTGTTTGAGGACCAAGTCCGCAACCAATTTTGCGACCGTGGTTGTCTTTCCCACTCCGGTGGGTCCCACAAACGCTGCAACCACCTGTTCATCACCGGTTTCAAAAAGATCCTTTACTTCAATATGCTCCAGTATCCTTTTTAAGACACTCTCGTATATGAGTTCAGGATTACCCGGTCCGTCGCTCTCAAGAGCGCCCCCCTGTTTCATAAATCCCTGGGCATTGGCTTCGGAAATACCGCCTCGAATCATCTTCACATAAAGGTCCATTGCCCCGGGTTTTTGCATTAGCCGGTCTATTGCAAACCGAGAGCTGTTTAATAGAAACACCATGTTTTCTATTCTCGCCAGATCGGCTCTGAGCACTTCTGAAGGCACGGCACCTATTCGGCTCTCGGTGCCAACATCGCCGTTCTTTTTCCCCCCGTCCACTGCCTGAATCTCAAACAATCCAGCCATTCCGTATTTCCCGCTATCCAGCTTCCGGGAAGACAATATAAGCGCGTCAGGGCCGAGTCGCTTCCTTACCATGCTTGTAGCTTCCCTTATGGAAGATGCCCGAAATTTCCTAACCTCCATATTGCAGCCTTACCTTCCCTAACGATTTGAATTTGACGTTGTTCAACAGTTCATTATGAGACAAGACCATCAGAGACGGTGCGAACTGCTCCACCATTCTTCGAAAGTGTCTCCTCAATTGAGGGGAACAGACAATGATGGGCTCATATCCCTTGGCAACAACCATTTCAGTCTCTTTGTTGACCGATTTCATGATTGAATCCGCCACCCGCGGATCCACCGACAAATAGGAACCGTGCTCGGTATGCTGGACACTGTTCATAAGAACTTCCTCGACATCCTGTTCCAATGTCAAAACATTCAAAACGCCATCGGCCGGCACATGGTTGGTGACTATGGCGCGGGCCAGCCTTTGCCTGACATATTCCGTCAACACATCCGGATCCTTGGTCACGGTTGCATAATCCGCCAAGGCCTCAACCACAGACAACAAATCTCTAATCGAAACCCCTTCCTTCAAAAGGTTCTGTAAAACCTTCTGTATAACACCGACAGAAAGTAACGTAGGCGTCAACTCATCTACCGCCTTGGGGTGGGTTCTTGCCAGGTTGTCCAATAAATTTTGGACTTCCTGGCGGCCCAGTAATTCATCAGCATGACGCCGAATGACTTCACTAAGGTGGGTCGCAATGACTGCCGTATTATCCACGACCGTATAGCCGGCGTACTTCGCCTCATCCTGCCGTTTTTCGGGAATCCATACTGCAGGAAGGTCAAAAGCAGGTTCCCTGCACGGCACCCCCTCGATTTTCTGAACCGCGTTTCCCGGATCCATGGCCATCAAATGGTTTACCATAAGCTCGAATCGCCCTGTTTCCACCCCTTTTATCAAGATCCTGTATTCCGCTGCCTTGAGATTCAGGTTGTCTCTGATATGAATGGGGGGTATGACCATTCCCATTTCCGTGGCAAACTGCCTTCTCATGGATCTGATCCGATCTAAAAGTTCTCCGTTTTGCTCCCTGTCAACCAAGGGAATGATGGCATATCCTACCTCCAGCTCCATGGGATCCAGTAACAGAAGGTGTTCCACCGATTCGGGCGCTTTTTCGGCTTTTTTTGCTTTGGCTTCCTCAACCTCCTCCAAACTTGAAACCTTTTGTCGCTTTCGATCAATCAGATAGACGCTGACACCGAGGATCAGGCCCAGTACAATAAAGGGAAAATGCGGCAACCCGGGTATCAATCCGAAAAAGAAAATGATGACCGCACCCAGATACACTGCCTTTGGGTTGGAGAATAGTTGATTTCCGAAATCGACGCCCATGCTTGATTCCGCCGCCGCACGACTGACCACAATACCTGCGGACGTGGAAATAATCAGTGCCGGAATCTGTGTTACCAAACCATCACCTACCGTAAGAAGCGTATAGTTCTGCGCAGCCACGACCACCGGCATTTTTTGTTGCAGCACCCCGATCACAAACCCGCCGACGATATTTATCAAAGTAATGACAATGCCGGCGATGGCGTCTCCGCGGACAAACTTGCTGGCCCCGTCCATGGCGCCATGGAATTCGGCCTCCCGGGCGATGCGCTCACGCCGTTGACGGGCCTCGTTTTCATCTACCAGACCGGCATTCAAATCCGCATCAATACTCATCTGTTTTCCGGGCATCGCATCCAGGGTAAAGCGTGCGGCGACCTCGGCAATTCTGCCTGAACCTTTCGTTATGACCACAAAGTTAATGAGAACGAGGATCATGAAAACCACAAGCCCCACCACATAGTTGCCCCCGACCACAAAACTGCCGAACGATTTGATAACGTTGCCGGCGGCCAATCCACCTTCGTTTCCATGAAGAAGAATAAGCCTCGTGGATGCCACATTCAACGAAAGGCGGAACAGCGTGGCTACCAGTAAAACAGACGGAAACACAGCGAAATCCAACGGTTTTATGGTGTACATCGCCATAAGTATGACAATGATGGAAAATGTGATGTTGAGCGCCAGAAGAAGATCGAGCAAAAACGGCGGCAGAGGGATGATCATCACCATGAGTATAGCAACCACGCCCACTACCATCAGCGAATCGCTGCTATTGGCAAAAACAGTATTAGTAGATATGCTCTTTTGTGTTGATCCCATCATACACCGATTCTATGTTGTACTTCTGTGGCCACCGACGCCTTTGTCATCGATTGTTTCCTTGTTCTTTTGAAAGTTTTCCTTTCATCTTATAGACATAGGCCAATACCTCGGCAACCATCTGATACAAATCCATGGGTATCTCCCCACCAACATCAACAATTCTATACAAATTTTGCGCAAGATTTTTGTTCTCAACCACAGGAACATTGTGTTCTCTTGCTACGGCCTTAATTTTTTCAGCCACCTGTTCCGCACCCTTGGCTACGACATGAGGCGCATTCATGGCGGCTCGATCGTATTGGATTGCCACCGCCAGGTGCACGGGGTTTGTCACTACCACGTCCGCCTCAGGCACCTTCTGCATCATGCGTCTCCTGGCAACCTCCATTTGGATTTTTTTGATTCTGGATTTTACCATTGGATCGCCTTCGGTTTGCTTAAATTCTTCTTTGATTTCCTGCTTAGTCATCTTCAACTGCTGTTCGAACTGCCATTTCTGAAAACCAAAATCTATCGCCGCCAAAAAAATCATCGCAAGACAGACTCGCAAAAACAATTTTAGGATTACCTTAAGAATATATAAACCAATGCCTCCGACCTCGATTCCTCCTAAGGCCTTGAGCGCGTCGTATTCGCCCTTAACGGTCCAATAAGCGATGCCGCCTACAATCACGAGTTTTGCCGTGGACTTAAAAAGTTCCATCAGCGACTGTTTGGAAACCAGACGCCCCATCCCCTTTACAATGTTGAACTTGTCCATTTTGGGCTTCAGCGATTCCCATGACAACACAAAACCCACCTGAACAATATTGGAAAGCACGGCGATAACAAATACAGCGCTCATGACCGGGAGAACAATCCAAAGATAATCAATGACCGCCCTTTCACAGAGTATATCCATTTTGGACAGGTCAAGAACAGGGTTCTGCACCATGGCAAAACTCTTGCGCATCACAAGCGTGATATGGTGATACATGTACGACCCGAAAA
Organism: uncultured Desulfobacterales bacterium; assembly: GCA_964430705.1. Taxonomy (GTDB): domain Bacteria; phylum Desulfobacterota; class Desulfobacteria; order Desulfobacterales. The sequence continues at coordinate 9,320 of CAYSGJ010000007.1, forward strand.
GGCACAATGTTGCCAGTCCACCCAAGAGCACCCCTAAAGAGTTGATCTCCCGACTTTTTGCAACCCTCCCCTTTTTCCTCGCATCAGCCCGCTTTTTAGGTGTGGCTTTTTCGGTTTTTTCCTGAAAATCGCTCTCCGCCATGTTCTAAACCTTTGCCAACCGCATCATAAAATTTAACATTTCCGGGAAAACCGTCACATATGCCCTGGTAAAATGAAGCAATATTTCCAAACAAAAACCAAAGAAAAAAAGCCCCACCACAATTTTTAATGGAAAAGCAACAATAAGTATATTCATCTGCGGCACTATCTTGGCAACAACTCCAAATGCAGCACTAGTCAAAAGAAGCGCCCCAATGGCGGGGGCGCCCATTCTGACTGCCATGGAAAACATGTCACCCGAGGCTTCGGTCATTTTCATCACCATACCTTCGCGGAAACCGAATGATCCAACTTCGATAACAGTAAAACTGTCACGAAGCGCCTCCAAAAAGATATGGTGGCCATTGAGCAACATGAATAATACAATGGCTACCCAATAGCCCATTTGGGCCAGTATAGAGCCCTGATTTCCCGATTCCGGATCAAACACATTCGCAATTGCAAAACCCATCTGATAACCTACCAGTTGTCCGCCCAACTGTATCGCCGCAAAAAAAAAGCGCGCCATTAAACCAACAATTAAGCCGAACATCAACTCCGAGACGATGACATTGGCGGATGCCGCCAATCCCGTTGGGAACAGCTTGGGATCGACGTCGACAACCGGAAACAACATAATCGTTATCATCAAAGCCAGGCCCGCCTTCACGGTATTCGGGACCATGGCCCCTCCCAAAAAAGGGAACATGAACAGTACGATGCTGATACGAATAAAAATGAGGATGAGAGATTCAAATTGTCCCGAATCCAGCGCAAAAAGATCCATTCGGATATCCTGTTATCGTATTAGGTATGGAAGCTGGGTGATACACTTTTGTCCAAAATCAATAAGTTGTCGCAGCATCCAACCGGAAAAAAAAAGCAGCCCCAAGAGCACAACCAGAATCTTCGGCACAAACGTGAGGGTCATTTCCTGAATTTGCGTGACAGCCTGGAAAATACTGATAGAGAGTCCGACAATCAGGCCCAGACCCAACATGGGCATTGCCACCAAAATCGTTACTTTTATTGCTTCCTGCGCAAACCCGACTATGAATTCCGGCGTCATGTCATCCACCCGCAAAGCTTTTTACCAATGAGCCCACAATGAGATTCCAACCGTCCATTAATACGAAAAGAATAAGTTTAAACGGCATGGATATCATAATGGGTGGTAACATCATCATCCCCATGGAAAGCAACACGCTTGCAATAACCATGTCGATAATCAGAAAAGGGACATACAAAAAAAAACCGATGATGAACGCTGTCTTCAATTCACTCACCACAAAGGCGGGAATTAGAACAGAAGTTGGAATATCATTCGGCGAGTTGGGTTTTTCCATTTCCGCCATGCTCACAAACAGACCCAGATCTTTCTTTCTGGTTTGCTTCAACATAAAATCACGCACCGGTTTCATGGCCGCATCCAATGCCTCGGATTGCGTTATCTCTTCGTCTAAATATGGCCTAATGGCGTTGTCATTCACTTGGCGCCATACCGGCATCATAATAAAAAACGTTAGGAAAAGAGCGAGCCCTATCATCACCTGGTTGGGCGGCATCTGGTTGGTTCCCATGGCATGCCTGAGAAATGAGAAGGCCACCGCCAACCTGGTAAAAGACGTCATTAAGATCAAAATCGCCGGAGCCAGAGACAGAATGGTCAACAATGCGACGATTTGAAGCAGCACGGAGACTTGCTCCGGATTGTCCGACTGCCCGACGCCGACCTGGAGCATGGGAAGAGGAACCGACGCGCAAAAGACTTCACTTCCCCTCACTACAAGCAGCATGATCGCAAGCACCACAACTTTGAACCAAAAGGTGCTACACCTGTTGTCGCGCACGCAAAGCCCCCTATGATTTGTTTGCTTTCAGGTTTCTACTCAGGGATCCTGACAATAATCTCTCAAAAATTCCGTTCCCTGTACTCTTTTGTTCTGCTTCTTCCAGTTTCGCCAAGGCCTTGGACGGTTCTATCTTTCCCAGACAAGTGATCTTTTCCGGCGTGATTCCAAGCAACAGTTTCTCCCCGGCGACATCGATCAACGCAACCCTGCCCTTAGGAGTCACATGATGGCTGGAAAGCACTTTAATAAGGCTTTCCCGGCCGGAGCCGTTGTTTTGATAAAAATAACGCTTCATAAGATAAAGAACGAGAACCAGGCAGCCAAGGACAATGAAAAGCATGGCCAGGGTCTTAAGTCCCGCCAACCAAAGATCCGACTGCGTTAACCATTGAGATGTTTCCGTCAACTCGTTCAAAAATTTTTCCTTGCCTGCCTACCGAAGGCAGGTTCTCAAATTTCAGCACTGCTTTGCCTCAACGCGGGCAAACAGATGCCTGGACTATTACCCTAAAGACTTGACTCTCTCTGCGGGGCTGATAATATCCGTCAAGCGTATGCCGAATTTCTCATTCACCACCACAACTTCGCCCCTGGCAAACAGCTTCCGATTCACATAGATGTCCATAGGTTCATCGGCCAGCTTGGAAAGTTCAACAATGGAGCCTTGACCCAAACGCAGCAAATCGTTCACAAGCATCTGGGTCTTACCGAGTTCCACTGAAATTTTCAGGGGTATGTCCAGAATAAAATCCAGATCTCTCGCACCGTCATTGTCCTCAAGCCGACCGGGGCTTTCGGAAGCATCCATCGGTGTCGAATCTCCTTCACCGCCGTCCTCATTAGACACCCCATTTGACTCTTCAGGCGATGGATTCATCTCATCAGAAGTTTCCAGGTTGTCATCGTCCTTTTTTTCCGCCACGGTCTTATCCTTTCCAAACACAAGGTTTTTCACTTAAATCCAGGCAATCGCATCGTCTGTCTGTAATGCCGGCCATGTCCTACATGTCATGCTCGAAACACATCTTCTGAATCTTTAACGCCCTATTGAGCTTTTTCGTACCAGGGCAACCCAGAAACTTGGGAACGCCTTCCACTGAAGCAACCAGCGGCGCTGCAACGAATTGTTCCAACTGAATGACATCTCCTATTCGGAGACCAAGGAGATTTTCAGCCGTCACATTTGTGCTTCCGAGTTCGACCGCGACATCAATCTTTGTGGCCCTGACCCGATTCTCAATGCGCTTCGTCCATTTCTTATTCTCTTTGGGCCGGTCTTGGAGTCCGCCATAGAACCGATCACGTATCGGTTCTATGGTGGAGTACGGAATACACAGACTCATGTGCCCCCCGAGCCCCTCGATATCCACATTGCATCTGACGACGATGACCAGATCCCCCGGCAAAACGATGGCCGCAAACTCCGGATTTACCTCTGACCGAAGATAGGTCATTTTCACCGTATAGACGCGCTCCCATGCAGCGGCGAGATCTTCCAAACATACCCGTACCGCTTTGCGGATCATGACATTTTCTATAGCCGTGAAATCCCTTCCTTCGATTTTCGCGTGTTCCGTGCCTTTTCCCCCGAAGTAACACTCGATTAGGCTGAAAACCAGGCGGCCGTCAAATACCACAAGTGCTTGTCCGACCAGCGGGTCAATCCGAAAAATGTGAAGACTCGTCGGAACGGGTAGTGATAGACGGAAGTCTTCGAACTTAACCATGTCAACAGGTTCCGTCTCAATATCAACGGTCTTTCTCACCATAGCGGAAAGATTTGACCGGAAATTGGATGCAAACCGTTCGTTGACAACGCCGAGTGCCGGCATTCGTCCACGCAGCATCTGTTCTTGCCGGGTAAAATCATAAGGTATCACCGCGTCCGAGGGGATCTCATCCTCCGGTTCGGTTTCGATCTGACCACTTGAAACGCCTTTCAGCAGGCTATCGACTTCTTCCTGAGACAGTACATTAGACATCAGCGTTTTACCTTCTACTGAACCACAAACTCCGTAAAATAGACCGTTCGTATCGTGCCGCTTTTTAAAACCGTGTTGATTCGTTCAATCAACTCCGATCTCAGTTCCAGCTTTCCTCGAGGATCACTGATCTGGGAAAACGACTTACTGGTAAGGAGCAACAAGATCGCGTCCCGCACGTGAGGCGTCCGTGCCTGCAGCTCCTTTTTAACCTCCTCACCGTCCACTTCAACTTGAAACTGTGCTTTCAGGTATCGCTTGCCGTCTTGGTCAAGGAGATTGACGATGAACGGCTCCATTTTAAACAGGATGCCGGGCGCCGTCGTTTCCTCGACCTTGACATTATCGGACCCATCTTTCGAAGAAGACGTTTTATTCGCCAAAAAAAACTTCCAGCCCGCAAAACCGCCGCCTCCGAGAATCGCCAGAACCAAACACATAACGATCAGTTTTTTCAAAGAGCCTTTTTTTACTTCCTCTATCTCTTCGGCGGTTTCCTCGAAGGCCACCGTTTCTTCTTTATCTTTAGCCATCTTGACTTCCTTCCCGTCAACACAAAAGCCGGAGCGTTATGATATTTTTCTCAGGACGATTTCCACTCTTCTGTTCTTATCTCGGCCTTCCCTGGTATCGTTGGGCAGTTGAGGCCGCGTGTCGCCATACCCCCCCACGCCGAATCTTTCCGGAGAAACGCCCCTTTCGATGAAATACTTCTGGACATTCAGGGCCCTGTACAAGGAAAGCTCCCAGTTCGAACGGTAGCGATTGGTGCGTATGGGTATGTTATCCGTGTGGCCCAGAACGAGAATGTCGTTTTTGACTGCCGCAAGAGCGTTGGCCACCATGTCCAATATCGGATAGGATATGGGCTTCATTTCAGCCTGACCCGGATCGAACAGGATGTTTGCCTGAAATGAGATGACGACGCCTCGTTCGTCTTCTGAAAACTGCAAAACGGATTCAAGTCCCAGCAGTATTTGTTCCCTGCGTTCGTCATCTTCAGTAACAAAAATATCTTCCAACATCTTGACGCTGTCCACCCGCGCGCCGGTCTTGCCGGCCGGAATGCCTACCTCAGTGCGAATGTCTTTCATAAACTGCATCATCTTTAAAGAAGTCGTCTCCGGAGCGCCGCTTCCCCCGAGCAGTTCGCGGTTCGACCTGATCGCTTTGAGTTCACCGAGTTCCAGCGGCCCGGTTGCCCCTTGAAAAATACTGAACATCGTTTTAAGACTCTTGGTGTCCATCGATGACATGGCCAGAAGCATGACAAAAAAGGTCAACAGGAGCATCAGCAGATCCCCGAAGGTGACCATCCACATAGTAGGGTCAATCCGATTTCCGCCACCGTCTTTTTGGTTCTTTTTGCCCACGTCCGCACCACCTAATCAAGGATTTGAAAAACAAAGCGTTTAAAGACCACGAGTGCCGAGGGTTTTTCCTCTTTCTTCAAAACGGAACCCAGCTTCTCTAAGGAATTATTGGAAAGGACGATCTCGACCCGATTGTTTCTCGATCTGGTCTGCCTGGTTTCGTTGCTGGCAATGGGACTGAATTCAGCCCTGCCATAGGCGGTAAGACGGGCGGGCGAGACTTCTCCCAGCACCACGAAAAACTTCAACACCTCCAATGCCCTCAACGAAGATAGTGCCCAATTGGAAAGCCCGAAAGATTCATCTGAAGGCCTGCTGTCCGTATGACCGGTGATTTCCACCGGATAGTCTTCCTGATTGATGATGTCGCACAGGCTTTTCAAAAACCCGAAACTCGACGGTCTCACCTGGTAGCCGCCCTCGTCAAAAAGCAGCCGATCCGCTATACTGATGACTTCTCCTGTTGGTGTACTTCGGCTAAAAACCCGGCCGGCGCCCGGCACATCCGCCCCGGCCAGTTCTGAAGGATCCGTGTCCCGCTCAATCATAGGCGCCTGCGGCGACGTAATACTCTGCCCTTCGCTTTTCATGGCCGAGAGCCCGCCCGGAAGAATGCCGAAACTGCCCGTTAAAGATCCCAGCGCCTCCAGTTGCCGCCTGTCATCCATAACGGCAATCGAATTCAGGACAATGAAAAAGGCCAATAAGATGATGAAAAGGGCCACGGTCAGGACCCTGATTCCCGCCTGGCCCGGGTTGTTTTCGGATTCACTTTTCTTATTGTTTCCCATTGCACCCATGCCCCGACGGCGTTGCTAACCTGCGGCCTCTTGGGTTCTCTGATTCGGCGCCAAAAACGCCGTCAGTTTCTGTTCAACAATCCGTGGATTTTCACCGTTCGACAGGCAAATCACGCCTTCGATCATCATCTCTTTCACCAGGACTTCTTCCGTGCTGCGGGTTCGAAGTTTGCCGGCAATCGGCAAGCAAACGATATTGGCCAATACGGCGCCGTAAAACGTCGTCAGAAGCGCCACGGCCATAGCCGGACCAATGGAGCTGGGGTCGCTCATGGTTTGGAGCATCTGGACCAGACCGATCAGTGTTCCCACCATGCCCAGAGCCGGGGCATAGGTTCCCATCGTGGTGAAGATCTCGGCCCCCAGTTTGTGCCGGTCCTGGATGTAGGAGGTCTCAGTTTCTAAAATTTCCCGAATGGAATTGGGCTCGAGCCCATCGATTGAGAGTTGAATGCCTTTCTGCAAAAACTTTTCTTCCACTTTGGCAAGTTCACCCTCAAGGGCAAGAATGCCTTCCCGTCTTGCCTTATTGGAAAACTCCCCGAATTGCCGAATAATGGTCGTGGTGGAGGCTACCTTTGAAAAAAATACGTTTTTTACCACCTTGATCACGCCCAAGACGTCCTTTAAGGGGTAGTTGATCATGGTGGTGCCCAACGTTCCTCCTACGACAATCAATAGGGAGGGAATGTTGATAAACAGGTTGAGCCCTCCGCCCATAAGAATGGCGGAGAGAACCAGACCAAAAGCCGAAACAATGCCCAAAACAGTTGCAATGTCCATACTTTTCCCTCAAGCAAATAACAAGTTTTGTTACAGCGCATTACAGCAACCTTTGTGCCATGTCGAATGCCCCTGAAATGCGCTGATGTATTCCATGGAGGTATATAGAACCGGCTGTGGCCGTTATGGGGCATAATGAAACAATATGACTTAGATTTCAGATGGTTCCGAGGACTGTGGAGGGTGTTGTTATGCTTCCCCGGCAGGCAGGAGAATTTTTTTGATCGTTTAGGTGTTCGAACGGTTCCTGACGCGGATGTCTTGTCAAAGGCTCCAAGCTGTCAATCTGTTGACGTGCTCCAATCAGGGACCGCCAAAAGCCGGCATCCGGCAGCGCATTTCAAACAATGACCAATCAGCGGAATCGACGCTCGGATTCTTAACCAACGCCCTCCCCCATTGGGAAAGGGAGGGCGTTGTCCTTGCCTTTTTCTTATCGTTTCAATGCAATCAGATCCGCAAGCATCTGATCGGTTACGGTGATGATCTTGGAGTTGGCCTGAAACCCTCGTTGGGTGGTGATCATCTTGACGAATTCTGTGGCAATATCCACGTTGGATTGCTCCAGAGAGTTGGGAGAGATGCTTCCCAACCCGTTACTTCCAGGAGCACCGGTAACCGGATCGCCGCTCAGGCGCGTTTCCCGGTACAGATTGCCCCCTTCCTTGTACAGGCCCTGTTCATTCTGGAACTTGGCCAGCGCCACCTGATAGAGCGGGATCACCTCGCCGTTGGAATATTGTCCTGTCAGCACGCCGTCCGTTCCCACGTTCATGGATTGCAAAGCGCCCGCGCCGTAGCCGTCGGCGGATTGAAAGACCGTGGTGGACGCACTGGAATACTGGCTGGAGAACAGGGATTCCGGCTCCCAATGGGCGCCGTTGTGGCGAAGCCCGAAGTTTAAGGATACCGTCATGGGTGTTCCCGAGATAAAACTGGGAGTAAACTGGAAGTAGCCGGCGGCAGGGTCCGGGTCGGTCCAGGTGCCAATGGTGCCATTGCCGTCATACGTGTCCATGGTCATGTCTCTGGGCGTGCCGTTGGTGCTGAACTCAACGGTCCCACGGGCCAACAGACCCAGACCCTCGTCCGCCGCCCCCGCCCTCAAGTCTTCCGTCGGATCGCAGGTTACAATATAATCCCAGGTATTGGGGGTCGTAGCGCTGGGGTCGAAATAGACCGTAATGTCATGGGTGGTCCCCAGGGAATCATAGACCTTGAACGTGGTCTGGTGCTCGTACGAGCCGCTGTCCAGGTACACGCCGTTTGGATCGGCCCCATCCCAGACTAGAGACATATCCTCGGTGTTGGAATTCTCATCGGAATCCAGATTCGTAATCACGGTGGCGCTGGTCGTGGCGCTGGGAGACGAGGTAAACGACGACAGGGCGATGTTTCCAATCGACCCTGTGGCCGATCCCGCCGCATCCAGCTCCCAACCCTGCACCACGTAGCCCGCCGGCGTGGTGAAATTGCCGTCTTTGTCGAACCGGAATTCCCCGGCCCGCGTGTAAAATTCATTATCGGCATTGTTGGGATCGCTGACGATAAAAAAACCGTCCCCCCCGATAGCCAGATCCGTGGTGGAATCCGTGGACTCGAAAGACCCCTGAGAAAAACTGCTGGTGATATCTCCCAAAGACGTGCCGCGCCCCACCTGGGCCGATCCGGCCGTAGTGGCCACAGTCTGGCTCAACACATCCTGAAAGGTCACCCGGCTGCTCTTAAAACCAATCGTGTTGACATTGGCGATATTGTCGCCGATGACGGTCATGGAATTTCCCAGAGTACTCAGGCCGCTGATTCCTGAGAAAAGCGAACTGGAAAGTGACATGGTGCATGCCCTCCTTCTATCTGTTTTCTGTGTATTGGTCGTCCATCGTTTGTGAAACGATATCCCATCCGCATGGATTCTACTGCGGTTCTGCGACGGGTGTTTTGGTGACTTCGACGATGTTCGTCGGAGAAACAATTCTTTCTCCGACCATCAAATAGGGGATGCCTGATTTATAGGTTACCCCGGTAACCTCTCCGGATCCGTAGGCTTGATGAGAAACGAAAAGGCCTTGCTCGTCCCTTGCCCTTATTTCAAAGCGGTAGGTCCCATCAGACACGGGCTTGCCACTGTTATCCCGGCCGTCCCAGGCAAGCGCATATTCATCGGCGTCTTGCCAACCCTTGTATATCTTTCGAACTTCAAGGCCCTGGTCATTATAGATGTGAATGGTCACATCGGCCCGATCCGACAGTGCATACAACGCGGAATCGCACTGTCCGCCATTGGCCGTAATGGTGTTGTCCGCCGTCTTGACCGTCTTTCCAATATAGTCAATGACGGTTCCTTTTTCCCCGGCGGCAAGGGCCGACTGTATATGGGCCAGATTGTCATTCATCTGGAATTGCTGCTCAAGGCTGCTGAACTGGGCCAGTTGTGCCGTAAAGTCCGTGCCGTCCATAGGATTTAACGGGTCCTGGTTTTTCAGTTGGGCCACCAACATAGTCAGAAATTGATTCATCCCTGTTCTGTCGTCACGTTCCGATGTTTCCGAGGTTTCCCAACCGGGAATTTGATGGTGGGTAGGTTCAAGTGCCGCTATGGCCATGGCGCAACTCCTTTCATGCAAACATATCCAACCGTCCGTCACCGTGCAAAGTATGTGACATTAAATGGATCCCAATCATGTCGTCTTCCGGTTTATCGGTGGCTGATGCCGTTGTCCGGACCCGAGGCCCGCCCTTATCGGATTGTCCGCCGGCATCGGCCATGGATTGGCCGAAATTCCGGCTGATCTCTACGTCGATTTTTTGTAGTTCAACCCCCTGGTTTGCCAAGGCCTCCCGGAGTTCATTGACGTGAGAGACCATAAGATCCTTTACGAATTGGTTCTCGGCCACCATCATGATTTTCAGCCCGCTGTTTTTCATGGCCAGATCAAGTTGGATGGCACCCAGATGAGGCGGTTTCAGTTGGAGCCGCACATGATTCTCGCCCCGCCTGACAGCCAACCCCAACCGCCGGCCAACCTGGTGAACCACATGTGCGGGTATCGATCCGACATCGGATTTGGAGACATACTGTGTCGTAGACATCCGGCTCACCGCATGATCATGAGATCCGGCAGGCGCCGTCGCCCTGTTCGCATCGGAAGCGCTTTGAGAGGGTCTGTGGACAGCCGGCTCAACGAATTTCTTCACCTTGGAAGCCATCTCGTTTTCACCCATTCCCTGCTGTATCCACTTTTCGATGTCCATCTCTTTTGCATCCATAACGTCCTTGCTGTTTAAGCCGGCGCCGAAAGCTTTTCCCTGGGATTGTCCCCATTTTTCATTAATCCCTGTGCTTGCCTGTTTGCTTTTGCTCTTTGCCTTTTCGTCTTGCAACAGCGCTTCTCTCAGGGCCGCAGCGCGCCGTTTGGATCCCAGATTCTTGTCCTCCTGCGCCTGGGTGGCGACCGATATGTTTTTCAGCAATTCGCCTATGCGTGCTTTTTCTTCCGTACCGGAAAGATGATAAGGCATAAGGCCGGCGATTTTGTCTTCAATAAGCCGGACAAACCGTTCCAAAGAAACAGGACCGTTGAGCATGCCCGCCTCTTTGGTCATGCCCATTCGGTCAAGCGCCGCCTTAGCGACTTCGGCGGAAACCTGTACTGTTTGTATTTCTGCATTTTTTTTGTTTTCAGTGATAACCGTATTGAGGTTCCGGGCGAACGCCCTCAGACTTAGTTTTCCACCGTCCATCCTGGCTTGGCTGATGAGTCGTTCAATCTGCCGGACCTCCAAGCCGAGAGAACGCAAAAGGACATCCAAATGGGGCAAGGCCGAAGGTTCAAGTACAACATCGGGCGCCTGCGCTTTGGATTTGTTTTTTAACTCACCAATCGTGTGAAGTAGTTCTAAAATACCAATGTCTTTCCTCGCTTTGTTCCCCAAAAAACCGTTGATAACACCGTCCACATCCTCCTCTGAAAAACC
>CAYSGJ010000008.1:0-9727 GCA_964430705.1 uncultured Desulfobacterales bacterium
AACGCCGTCGTAAAGCCCGAAACGATGATTACTGCCCCCACCCATTCTCACGGCGTACTTCTCGAGTCTGCGCCACCCCGGAACAGTCTTTCTCGTGTCCGTCAGGCGAACCTTGGTTCCTTGGATTTTGTCAACGAAACGGCGGGTAAACGTAGCAATACCGGATAGGCGTTGGAGGAAATTGAGTGCGGTCCGTTCGCCGGTCAGAAGAGCGCGAAGCTGCCCTTCCATGGTGGCGACAGGATCGCCGGCTTGGACCTTGTCGCCTTCCTTAAAACCGGACTCAAAGCATGCCTCCGGATCCAGGACATTGAAAACCCGACGCGCCCAGCCCAGACCCGCCAACACCAAAGGTTCTTTGGCCACGATCCTGGCTCTTGCCGACCGGTCGGTCTCAATAAGACCTTCTGTAGTCACATCCCCCGGCCCCACGTCTTCTTCAAGGGCAAGACGGATCAACCTGTCATCATAAATGGTCATGTTTGCAAATCCATGCGCGCATCTCCAACCGCAGAGCAGGCGGCATCAGGGAGCCCCCCAGAGAGGGGCAAACCCAACACATCTGGGACAAAAATTCGAAATCCGAAAAACGAAATGCGGTTATCCGGAAAGTTCAAGTTTATATGAAAAGGAGGCCGAATGGGTATCGAGTCGTAAGCCGGGCAAGTGTTTGAGGCGTCTAAGCCGCGTTTGGCCGGCCGCAACGCGATCAGATTCGCACCCGACAAGTACCGTGATTCACAGATGTCATGGTTTTTCCCATTCATCGGCCAGCCGATGCTTCTTGACGGCCACCGGGTGCTGCGCCGCCTTTACTTTTGAATGAAACATTACCCGCCTGCAAGCAGTCCTTTCACGACTTCCAAGTGCTTTTCCAGTTTGTGTTTTTTTTCAACAAACATTTCCTGTTTGTCGCGCACCCCGTCGACCACGTCCCGGGGAGCTTTGGTCAAGAAAGATTGATTGCCCAGTTTTTTCTCAATGCCCACCAGCTCCTTGCCAATCTTTTCAATCTCCCTAACCAGTCTGTCTTGTTCCGCGTTAAAATCAATGATCCCCTCCAGGGAGACAAAGATGGTGCTCTCGCCGAAAACGGACGTAGCACACGAAGCCGGACGTTTCCCGGGCGAATCCACAACCAAGCTCTTGAGGTTGGCCAAATTCGCAATGGTTTCAGCGTGGGCTTGCACGGTTTGCCGAACCTCTTCGTCTGGAGATTGTATCGTGACCGTCACGAGCAATCCCGGAGGCACGCGCATTTCACCACGCACATTGCGTATGCCGCTGATCACTCCCATGATCAGTTCCATCGTTTTTTCTGCTTGTTCATTGCGCTGGACTTTTCGGCTTACGGGAAACTCCGCCTTCATAATGGAGCCGTGGGTTTCAGGTAGTTTGTTCCATATTTCCTCGGTAACAAAAGGCATAAAAGGATGGAGCAAACGCAGGGTCTGGTTAAGGACGGTCGAAAGGACAAAAAGAGTTTCTTCGCGACGGGAAGACAGGCCGGCTCCAGCCGCCTGTTCGCCGCCGGCGCCTTCCGATGGCCGGGCGTACAGCACAGGCTTGACGATTTCCAAGTACCAGTCACAAAACTCATGCCATACGAACTGATACAAGGCCCCCGCCCCCTCATTAAACTTGTAGGTATCAAGGGCCGTCGTCACAGTCTCCACCACCGTGTCGAGCCGCGAAAGAATCCACTGGTCAGCCACATGGAGTTGTTCAAGGTTCATTTCAGAGTGCTGGAGATCCGCGTCCTTAAGATGTATTAGGGAAAAACGGGACGCGTTCCAGAGTTTGTTTACGAAATGGCGATAGCCCTCGATTCTATCCTCTGAAAGCTTGATATCTCGACCCTGGGCTGCAAGGGCGGCCAAGGTAAACCGAAATGCATCCGTGCCGAACTTGTCAATGACATAAAGCGGGTCAATAACATTACCCTTGGACTTGCTCATTTTTTTGCCGTCGGCGTCCCGGACGAGAGCGTGGATGTAGACATCCTTAAAGGGAACCTCTTTCATAAAATGCAGTCCCATCATCATCATCCGGGCTACCCAGAAAAACAGGATATCAAAGCCGGTAACCAACACGGCGGTAGGATAAAACGTTTTCAACGTGTCGGTTTTTTCAGGCCATCCCATTGTCGAGAAAGGCCACAGAGCCGAACTGAACCATGTATCAAGAACGTCGGTCTCTTGAACCAGGATATGCCCACCACAAACAGGACACGATGTGGGGGGGTCCACAGCAACAATCAGCTCCCCACAGGGATCACATGTCCATGCGGGAATGCGATGCCCCCACCATATTTGTCGAGAAATGCACCAGTCTTTAATATTGTGCATCCATTCAAAATAGGTCTTTGTCCAAATCTCCGGGATGATCTTCGTGTCGCCCTTTTCAACGGCGGCAATCGCCTTCTCGGCCAAGGGCCTTATTTTAACAAACCATTGTTTGGAAAGGTTCGGCTCCACGGTCGTCCGGCACCGGTAGCAATGCCCCACGCTGTGTTGATAGGGATCTACCTTTTCCAGAAGCCCCTCCTTTTTCAGGGCATCCAACACCGCTTCCCGACATTCGAACCGATCCTGCCCCTGAAATACACCGGCATTTTCGGTCATACGGCCGTCATCACCGATGGCTTTAATCGAATCCAGGCCGTGAATCCGCCCAATTTCAAAGTCGTTGGGATCATGGGCGGGCGTAATCTTCAAGACACCTGTTCCAAAGGCCATGTCCACGTATTCGTCAAAAATCACCGGAATGGGTCGGTTCGCAAGGGGCAGGATGACCTTCGCGCCGGGTTGAAGTCTATACCGCTCGTCGCGGGGATTTATTGCCACGGCGGTGTCGCCCAGCATGGTCTCAGGACGCGTCGTTGCCACAACAAGACCACCGTCTCCTTTCTCAAAAGGATATCGTATATAATAAAGATGCCCGTTGTGATCCTCATGTTCCACTTCCAGATCCGAAAGCGCTGTTTGGCAACGCGGGCACCAGTTGATAATATAGCTGCCCTTGTAGATGAGTCCTTCCTTAAAAAGACCGACAAAAACGGTCTTAACAGCCAGGGAGAGCCCTTCGTCCATCGTAAAGCGCTCCCGATCCCAGTCACATGACGCTCCAAGACGTTTCAGCTGTGCAATTATCCGTCCCCCATAGTCGTTTCTCCATTCCCAAACTTTTTTTACAAAGGCCTCGCGGCCCAAATCGTGCCGGTTTTTACCTTCTTGGGTCAGGACTTTTTCCACGACATTCTGTGTGGCAATTCCCGCGTGATCCGTGCCCGGCATCCAAAGGACATTGTAGCCCTGCATACGGCGATAACGACACAGAATATCCTGTACGGTGTTGTTGTGGGCATGTCCCATGTGAAGAACGCCCGTGACATTGGGTGGAGGAATCACAATAGAATATGGGGGCCTGTCGCTCACATCCTGAGCTGCAAAGAGGCCCTTCGTCTCCCAGTACGCATACCAGCGTTGTTCAACCTCCTGCGGCTCGTACCCCTTTTTTAATGTGTCTTGACTCATCTGACGGTAAGCTCCCATGATTAATTTCTTCGAATAAAGATCCGAGTCCGAAAAAGTCCGGCTTCCCAAGCAACCAATCAACCGGAATCAGCGGCCACGGCCGGCAAATTATACAAGGATTCAAAAAAAACCACCTGGTCACCCTTTGCTGCCATTCAATCCGTCACAGACAACAAGGTGGTGTTACACTAACAGGCAAAACGGAAAGTTGACGCACAACATCAGGGATGGGTTTCTATCGAAGTGGTGAAAAGCAATAAGGGGATTCAAAAGATGTAACCCCCTGTGCTGAAAAACCAAGTACCTGTTGCTCGTCAAAGTGCCTTCTTGATCTTCTCTATTTCTTTGGCAATAGCGGCCTCGGCTACCTCAAGCAGAATACGACCAGCCTTTTCTTCAATAGTGTCTTGAACAACTCTGGTAATAACAGCCTCTATCTTTTCATCAGAAAACTTTTTTCGAATTGCCTCTTCCAGGTCAGAATCCGCTGTTTCCACCGGATCGTCAAAGGACTCTACCGACTTTGGAACCATCTCCGCCTCCTCAAAGGCATCATAAGTTTCGGACTGCTCTTTCTCTATGGCTATATCTGCGGTTTCAACAGGCTGTTCAGAAATCGCCTCTGTCTCTTCCACAAACTGCATTTCGGCAACATCTTCTTCTATTGATATCCCCATATCGTCGCTCAAATCCGGGGCAGAGTCCTGTTCATCAACCAAGCCTTCATAGGATTCGCCATCGCCTGGAGCCGCAACCATCGGCATGGCTTCAGACCCAAAGGTGTCATCCATCACCACGTCTGTAAGCTCCAACACCTCTTCTTCCGCTTCAGGGGCATCCTTTACGGCATCCACCAGCTCAATAATTTCTTCTTCCATGGCCTGAGTGTTCAAAGAGCTGGAATCGCCTGCGCCATCGTCCAAGCGGACATCCTTTCCGGGCGACAGCTCGACCATATCGGTCAGTTCAATAATATCGTCTTCATCATCATTCACGTCGGCTGAATCCCCAAGATCATCAGCCGACACCAAGTCATCGTCTTCCGCCAACACAAACCCTCCGGGATCGACCAGCCCCTCGCCCTTCTGATCATTTTCTAACGTAATGCTGTCCCGTACCATTTGATCCGCTACATCCTTGCCCTGTGTGTTCATAATCGTGTGTCCTTTAGTTCACATGGAAAAAGACTCTTTCCGTCAGCGAAAAGGGGCGACAAATTACTGTAGTTCTTGATTTTTTTAAAAAACTATCACACTTTTATTCTGTGTCAAGATTTTTGTCGAACCATCAACCCCTAAAAAAAACCATAGTCCGCCAAAGCCACGGTTCACGATAAAGCCACAACGACATATCTGCGCCTTGGATTGTCTTGAACAAGCAAATTACATGCCTTTTCAACATCGATGGAAGCATGATGAATCTTCTCATCATCGATTTTTTATTTGATATGCCCTCTATCAATAAACCATCCATGGTCTAGGCAAAAACAACTTGTCATAAAGGTGCAGTGCGTATCTATCCGTCATGCCCGCAATAAAATCACATACGGCTTGCTCCTTAAAACTTCCAGGAGAAACCTCTCCTATCTCTTGCGCAAAAGCCCCCTGATCTTCAAGAAACCTCGTGTAGAGTTCTCTGACGATTTTCTGAGCCTTGACAAAATCAGCGTGTACGGCATGCACCTGGTAAACCCTTTCATAAAGAAAATCACGCATGGCAACCAGGGCATTGTATACGTCCGGAGTCATCTTCAGCTCAGGGGCGGAAACTTGCCCGGAAGTAAAGATAAGATCCTTTACCATGGTATCAATGCGTTTGGAATGGGACCTGCCCAAAACCTCCAGGCACACCTCGGGAATATCTTTCTCAATGATAATATTGCCGCGTATGGCATCATCAAGATCATGATTGACATAGGCAATGACATCACAAACTCTGACCACCTTTGCCTCGAGCGTGCCGGAATCGTCCTTGGAAACCGAAGGCAGGATTTCCTCTTTTCCTTTGGAGTGATGTAAGATTCCATCCCGCACCTCCGCGGTAAGATTGAGTCCCCGACCACGTTTTTCCAACACATCCACCACGCGCAGACTGTGTTGATGATGAGAAAACCCCCCGGGGAAAATGGCGTTGAGCACCGATTCACCGGCATGCCCGAAAGGGGTGTGTCCCAGATCGTGGCCCAAGGCAATGGCCTCGGTAAGGCCTTCATTCAGTCGCAGAGCACCGGAAACCGTCCTTGCAATTTGCGCCACTTCCAGCGTATGGGTAAGCCGCGTCCGGTAATGGTCTCCCGTAGGAGAGAAAAAAACCTGCGTTTTGTGCTTAAGCCGCCGAAAAGACTTGGAATGGATGATTCGGTCGCGATCCTGCTGGAAGGCCGTACGGATAATACAGGGCGGTTCAGGATTGACCCGCCCTTTGGTTTCAGCGCTAAAGGCGGCAAAAGGAGATAGGATCCGTTTTTCTTCGGCCTCCATGCGTTCTCTGATGCTCATAAATTCCTAATACATCATAACATTGGTTTGCCAAACACTTTCTTGGAATAAAAATAGCTCCGGAACTTCACAAAAAGGGCTGAACGGCAATGTGTCAACGCTTGTAAATTATTGATTTTATAAAAGCCTTTACAAAAAAATCACTTTTTTTTAAGATATTATCACATTCATAAATTCCACATTTTATTACTTGGTGTAAAGAAATGCCACGCATACTCTATCGATATATCTTTAAGGATCTGTGTCTCGTTTTCGGGATCAGCCTCGTTACCTTTACGTTCGTGCTGTTGGTGGCCAAGATTTTTACGTTTACGGATCTGGTCATTAACAAAGGGGTCTCGCCCCTTATCCTGATTCATCTGATTGGATACAAGCTTCCTTACTTTTTTGTATTTACTTTTCCCATGTCGACCCTTATGGCCACGCTGATAACATTTCTTCGGCTGTCTCAAGATCTGGAGATAACCGCTCTGAAGGCCTCCGGCATTAGTCTTGTCCAGATTCTCCCCCCGGTCTTGGCATTGTCCTTTTGCGCCTATCTTGCCACAACGTTCACGGCCGTCTTTTTGATGCCGGAAGGCAATCGGGCATTTAGAGGCATGGTCCACGACCTGACACATCAAAAAGCCTACGTGGGTATTGTACCCCAAGTTTTCATTGATGACTTTGAGGATTTGATCCTCTATGTGAACAGTGTGGATACCTCGGGACGACGTCTCGAAAATATCTTTATTTCCGATGAAAGGGATCCGGGACTTTCCCATGCCATCATCGCCAAGACAGGGGTAGTCTTAGACAATCCCGACAGACAGGGTCTGGTGCTCAGATTGAGTTCCGGCGAAATCCATTATGACAGCAAAGATCTGAAAAGCACCGATACGGTGCAATTTAGCACCTATGAACTGTCTTTGGATCTTCCCCGGGCCGCCGGCACAGCCGGGCAGAGAGAAATCGGCGAGAGCGAGATGCGCCTCAAAGAGCTATGGCAGAAAATCAGAAACACCGAACGCGGGGACGTAAAGTATAATGCCCTTGTCGTCGAATTCCACGAAAAGTTTTCGGTCCCGTTCGCCTGCCTTATTTTAGGGTTCGTCGGGCTTGCCATCGCCGTTCAAAGCAAGGCACATGGATTTTCAGCAGGAGCAGCCATGGCCTTGGTTATTTTTCTTGTCTATTATATCTTGTTGTCCGCAGCAAAGAACCTTGGTGAATCGGGCAGTCTGCCGCCGGCTCTGGGTTTGTGGTTGCCGAATCTTTTGTTAGGCACGCTGGCCGCCGTCATGTTTGTCCGTGCTTGCCAAGAAAGGCCTATCAAATCCATGGAGATTTTGACGCTGTGGGTGAAAAAAATGACATCCTTTTTGCCGTTTAAACGAAGGAAGCAGGTGTTGTGACCATCCTGACAAAATATATTCTACGCGAGTTGATCAAGGTTTTCGTAATCGCTCTTGGGGCCTTTGTGATGATCTACATCCTTGTCGATTTTTTTGAACGGATTGACAATTTTATAGAGGCCGGCGCAAAGCTTCACTTGATGTTTTTCTACATTTTGTTCAAGCTTCCTCTTGTCGTGGATCAAATGACGCCGGTAGCGGTGTTGATGTCGACCATAATCTCATTGGGCCTTTTGGCAAGAAGCAATGAAATTGTTGCCTTAAAGGCAAGCGGCGTCAGCCCCCTTCGAATCGTCTTCCCGATGCTTTTTTTTGCCGCGTTTGTCAGCATAATATCCTTTGCCAACAACGAATCGGTCATGCCTTATGCGAATCGCCGGTACAATAGCATTTGGAAAACCCATGTTCAAAAAAAGGCTCCGGAATTCGTCTCCAAGTATGAATCTCTCTGGTACAGAGGGGATGGTTCTATTTATACTATCCGGACATTTGACGTGACTACCGAAACGCTGTTCGGCATCACGATGAATCAGCTCGACAGCAATTTCGCCACGACAAAACGCATTCAGGCCAAACGGGCCGAGTGGACGGACGGTCGGTGGCTTTTCTTCGATGGGACTATTAAGGAAAAAACGGCGGACGGGACTTATGCGGTGTCGACCTTTTCCAAAAGAACCTTTCCGTTAAAGGAGACTCCCGAGGACTTTAAAAAGGGGGTAAAGCCTTCCGACGAAATGGGTTTTCGAGAATTGGCCCGTTATGCCCGGAAAATCGAAAACGAGGGCTACAGTGCCCGCGCTTATTGGGTGGATATGCATGTCAAGCTGGCCTTTCCCTGCATTTCTCTGATTATGAGCCTGGTGGGGACCTCCCTTGCACTGAGAAAGGAAAAAGGCCGCGGGGCAGCCTCAGGCATCGGCATCGGATTTATAATTGTCGCCCTGTATCTGGTAACCTTTGAACTCTTCAAGACACTCGGATACACGGCAATCGTGCCGCCTGTGGTAGCGGCATGGGGATCGAATATCCTCTTTGGCGCCATTGGAACGTGCCTGATCATTGGCGCCACACGGTAGCTTCACCATGAGACGCTTTTTTCTTCAAAGGAAGATCATCTACTCCCACGCACCTTCAATCACAGGGCCTGACGTCAAACATATCCGAACCGTCTTACGGTTGAAGCCCGGTCACGAAATTGTCGTGTTCGACGGTGAAGGGGTGGAATATCGCGCTCGAATTGAGGCCGGCACGCCACGAGCGGTTAGACTGTTGATTTTAGACAAACAGGCTTCGACAGCCGAATCCCCAACCAACATCGCCATAGCACAGGCGTTGCTCAAAGGCCGCAAAACAGATGCTATTGTAAGACAACTTACCGAGCTGGGAGCCACGGCTTTTCTGCCTTTTTTGGCTGAACGGAGTGTATCCACGCCAAAATCCGGACGGATGAATGAAAAATGCCAACGTTGGGAGGCTATCGCCGGAGAAGCATTAAAGCAGTGTGGCCGATTTCGTCCATTGAAGGTCGGACCCGTTGTCTCTTTTGATCAGTTATTGGAAACCTGCCGGTCATACTCTCACAAGTTTGTCTTTCATAATGATTGTCCATCCGACGCCATGAGTCCGCCATGGAAAAATGACCGTATCTCAGGCGATGTCATCGCCCTGATCGGACCGGAAGGTGGTTTTTCCAACAAAGAACTGGAACTGGCCCGGCATCACGGGTTTTTCTCTATGGCGTTAGGCCCAAGGGTGATGAAGGCCGACACTGCGGCAGTGGCCGCTGCAACCGTTTTGCAGTTTACTATGGGAGACCTCGGACAATCCGTGCCAAAATCAAAAATTTCTTGACATGAATTGACGGTTCTAATATCTGACTGGTTTACAACTTAATGCCGAGGTAGCTCAGTCGGTAGAGCAGCGGACTGAAAATCCGCGTGTCCGCAGTTCAACTCTGCGCCTCGGCACCAATAAAAACAAGGGCTTACGGCATTTCGTCGCAAGCCCTTTTTTCTTGGCAGGGCCTCCAGTGGAAGGATAGTGGAAGGTTTTTTGTTCAATGGGGGGCACAAAAAAAGCCCCAGCAAGCGCCGGGGCTAAGAAACGGCCTTCTAATTTCGCTCAGGTTCAACGCTCAGGGCTCAACCCATGCCTCACCATGCGTGTTTCCGGCTCGAAGCCTTCCGCCGGTATTCGTTCAAGCTCGCCATGGGCAAGCAACTGAAGGCGCTCCAAGTAGGTCGCCTGGGCCTCGAACGTCGGGGGGTTGTCCCCCACCGGCAACTCAACCCGTACGCCT
>CAYSGJ010000009.1:0-3961 GCA_964430705.1 uncultured Desulfobacterales bacterium
CAAAGGGGGCTTTTACCATGCCTTGCGGGTTGATATCGCCCGGCCTTCGGCCATGGCCGTCCCGAACCGGCACAGTCGATCCTCAGGACCGCACCCAAAGGTGTAAGTATCTACTGGACGATATTATTGGCTATTTCTTCTATCGAGCTGTGGGTGACGTCAATCACTTGAATACCATGGACGCGTTCAAATATCTCGCCACAAAAAGCCAACTCTTCACGAATGCTGGCAAGATCCGTGTAGTCTATAGACCCGGCGTATTTCAGCCTTTTCTCTCGAATAAAGGCAAGCCTTTCCGGCGAAATGGTCAACCCCACTTTCCGTCGTTTAAGGGAAAAAACCTTCCCGGGGGGCTCTACATTGGGAATAATCGGAACATTGGCCACCTTGAGACCAAAATTACATGACAGATAAAGGCTCGTAGGTGTCTTGGAAGTCCTGGATACGCCCAGGACGATCACATCGGCTCTGCCCAGGTCTTTGACGCCATGACCATCGTCATGCTTCAACGTAAAGTCAATGGCTTCCGCCAAGCGGATAGACTCCTCGTCCAATCCCTGCAGCAAACCGGGTCTGCACGCAGGAATCATATTCCAGAGCTTGCCCATCTGTTTCAACAAAGGACCAAGAAGATCAATACAGCAGATGCCGCTGTTTTTCTCCGCTCCACCAATCCATTTCCGGAGTTCAGGTGAAACCAGTGAATAAATCACGATGCCTTGACGTTCTTGGGCTCTCGACAGGACGTCCTGCACCTGGCCTTTTGTCGTGATATAGGGAAATCTCTTAAAAACGGGCTTGATCTGCTTGAACTGAAAGAGAACCGCGCTGATCACCCTCTCGGCCGTGATGCCCGTGGCATCCGAAACGATAAACACGTATACCTTTTGCTTGGGTGGGCTCATTGAAAAGAAAACCTCGCATCCCCAAAAACGGGTCCCATAACGCCCCCGTCAAGGACATGCTATCGATAGCGCAACCAAGAAGACAGTGACATGCATTTTTCGTGCAGTGTAAGCTTATCAAATTCGTATCACAACGGCTGAACGTTGGCAACGTGTTTTGAGCCGGTCCTGTTTACATTCGGATCATTCACCATCCATACCCACCGCATGGGGAAAAACCGGGCCGTGTTAATATCCTTGATTCGCTCGCTACTATCATATATAGAGCCATGAAACCCCTGGGTCTCATTTCATTTCAGCCGAGCGAATCGGCATGTTGCGCATTGACTGGATTAAACATCTCATAGAAAGGAGTATTGCTGATGAAAAGGAGTCATAAGTACGTCTATTTTTTTGGCGGTGGCAAGGCAGACGGCAAGGCGGCCATGAAAAATCTACTTGGGGGCAAAGGCGCCAATATTGCTGAAATGGTGAACCTGGGCATGCCCGTTCCCCCGGGATTCACGATTACCACAGAGGCCTGCAACGCGTTCTATGCGGCAAAGCGCAAACACCCGCCGGGGTTGAAAAAACAAGTCAACGACAACCTGGCCAGAGTCGAAAAACTGATGAAACAAAAATTCGGTGACCCGAAAGATCCGCTCCTTTTCAGCGTCCGCTCCGGTGCGCGGGCATCCATGCCCGGCATGATGGAAACCGTGCTCAACATCGGACTGACCTCCAAAACAATACCTGCTTTGATCGAAAAGACCAACAACCCCCGTTTTGTCTATGACGCTTATCGGCGGCTTATCGCTATGTATTCCGACGTAGTCATGGAAAAGGCTGCCGGCATCGAACCGCCGGAGGGCAGCGGAATCAGGGGCCGACTGGAAGGTCTCATCGGCAGGGTAAAGGCAAGGAAGGGATACAGCACCGACCTGGACCTCACAGCCGACGACTGGAAGTCGTTGTGCACTCAATTCAAAGACACCGTCAAGAAAGTGCTCGGCAAGCCCTTTCCCGATGATCCGATGGAACAGATGTGGGGCGCGATCGATGCTGTCTTTATTTCATGGTTCGGCAAACGCGCCGTGTCATATCGTCGGATCGAGGGCCTGCCTGATGATTGGGGAACAGCGGTCAATGTACAGACCATGGTCTTTGGAAATATGGGAGATGATTGCGCTACAGGCGTGGCCTTTACACGCAACCCGGCCACGGGAGAAAACGACTTCTACGGCGAATGGCTCATCAATGCCCAAGGAGAAGATGTGGTGGCCGGCATCCGCACGCCCTTTGCCATCAATGATGCCTCCAAGGTGGCCACCAACAAACACCTGCCGACCCTTCAGGGTTCTATGCCGAAGATCTATAAACAGCTCGATGCCATCAGACGGAGACTGGATAAACACTATAAAGATATGCAAGATATTGAGTTCACCATTCAACATGACATCCTTTACATGCTGCAGACCCGGGTCGGAAAACGCAACGGGCCTGCCGCCATCAAGATTGCCGTGGACATGGTTAAAGAAAAACTCATCTCACAGGAAATGGCGGTCAGCCGCGTCAGACCGGATCAACTCGATGAGCTTCTCCATCCCATGATAGATATCAAAGCGGAAAAGACTGCACCCAAGCTTGGCGGAGGCCTTCCGGCGGGCCCCGGCGGCGGTGTGGGACAAATCGTATTGACTGCGGACAAGGCCGAGGAATTGGGGACCAAGGGGGAAAAAGTCATCCTGGTTCGGGAAGAAACCTCGCCGGAAGATGTCCATGGAATGAAACCGGCCCAGGCCATTTTGACATCCAAAGGCGGCATGACCAGTCATGCCGCATTGGTGGCAAGAGGCTGGGGTAAGTGCTGTATTGTAGGCTGCAGCGACATCACCCACATCGACCTTAAAAAAAAGACGGTGACTTTCGGGAAAAAGACGCTCAAGGAAGGCGCCTGGATCAGCATGAACGGTACCAAGGGCGTCATCTATGAAGGAAAACTTCCGACGGTTGCCACAGGTCCCGAGAAAAATCCCAGTTACAAGAAGCTCATGACCTGGGCGGACAAAATTCGGCGCCTCAAGGTCCGGACCAACGCGGATACGCCTGAAGATTCCAAGGTGGCCATCGCATTGGGCGCCGAAGGCATCGGCCTGACAAGAACCGAGCACATGTTTTTTGGAGAACGCATCTGGGCCATGCGCGAAATGATCATGGCCGAGGATACCAAAGGCCGGGAAAAGGCCCTGGCCAAGCTCTTGCCCATGCAGCGCAAGGATTTCTACGGCATCTTCAAGGCCATGAAAGGACGTCCCGTAACCATCAGGCTCCTCGATCCGCCTTTGCACGAATTTATTCCTCACGAAAAGGCCACCCAAAAAGAGATGGCCAAGCGATTGGGAGTTTCCGTGAATGCCGTGTCTGCCAAGGCCGACTTCCTGTCTGAATTCAACCCCATGTTGGGACACCGGGGTTGCAGGCTGGGAGTCACCTATCCCGAAATTACAGCCATGCAAGCCCGGGCGATCTTCGAAGCCGCCGTAAAATGCAAAAAGGAGCGTATCAAGGTCTCGCCGGAGATCATGGTCCCGCTGATCGGAACAGCCGAAGAATTTATCAACCAGAAGACCATCATCGACGGTGTGGCTAAAGATGTCATGAAAAATGCAGGCATGAAATTTAACTATATGGTGGGCACCATGGTGGAAATCCCTCGGGCTGCCTTGGTGGCCGACCGGATTGCTGAAACCGCTGAGTTCTTCTCTTTCGGAACCAATGATCTTACCCAAATGACTTTTGGATATTCCCGGGACGATGCCGGCACATTCTTGCCCGATTACGTGGCCCTTAAGATTTTGCCGGACGATCCGTTCCAGGCAATCGATCAGACGGGCGTCGGACAATTGATGGAGATTGGTGTAGCGAAAGGCCGTTCAACGAAAAAAACCCTCAAGATAGGCATTTGCGGAGAACATGGGGGAGAGCCCGGCTCCGTAGCCTTTTGCCATAGAATCGGCCTGGATTATGTAAGTTGTTCACCGTTCCGTGTACCCATTGCCAGGCTCGCAGCCGCCCAT
>CAYSGJ010000010.1:0-11414 GCA_964430705.1 uncultured Desulfobacterales bacterium
ACAAGAAGGTATATCAGGCGTATATAGTCGAGCATGCCCAGAGTAGCCCGCATAGATACCCCCGGTCTTTTGCAGCATGTCATGATCAGGGGGATAGAACGCAGGAAAATATTCTGTGACGACAAAGATCGCGAGGACTTGATCGATAGACTGTCTGCCCTTCTTCCCGAAACAAAAACCGGCTGCTACGCCTGGGCTTTTTTGCCCAACCACGCTCATTTCTTATTTAGAGGCGGGCCTAAAGGAATCGCCGCTCTGATGAGGAGGCTCCTCACCGGCTATGCCGTATCCTTTAACAAAAGACATAGGCGTCATGGTCAGCTTTTTCAGAATAGGTATAAATCCATTATCTGTCAGGAAGATGCTTACTTACATGAACTGGTGCGTTACATCCACTTGAATCCTTTGCGTGCTAAGATCGTAATCGATTTACGGGAGCTGGATAAATATGCCTATTGCGGCCATAGTGCCTTGATGGGGAAGAAAGAGAGAGAATGGCAAGAAGTTGAATTTGTGCTGAGGTATTTCGGAGAGAGGATGGGCGATGCTCGGAAGAAGTACCGGTCGTATGTTGAGAAAGGAATCGAGCAGGGAAGGCGGCCGGAGTTGGTCGGAGGAGGACTGATAAGGAGCCTTGGCGGGTGGGATGCCGTGAAGAAGATAGGTCTTAGGGGGCAGGATAGGATCAAGAGTGACCAGAGAATACTGGGCGAGGGCGACTTCGTAAATGAGGTGCTATCAGAAACGGAGAAGCAGTTTTCTCGGAAGTACAGGTTGAAAAGCCTGGGATATGATTTTGAAAGAGTTTCCGATAGGGTTTCGGATATATTTCAGTTGAACAAGGAATACATAACCGGAAAAGGAAGACAGCGAGATCGGGTGAAGGCTAGAGATATACTCTGCTATTGGTCTGCGACCGAATTGAGGATGTCGATAGTGGATATCGCGAGGAAGTTGGACCTGACACCTGCAGCGGTAAGTGTTGCGGTTCAGAGAGGCGAAAAGATCGCCAAAGAAAAAGGGTATCAAATAGAAGAGTGAGAATATTTGATAATTTACGGTCGTCCCCAAGGCCCGGGCGCGTAAGCGAACAGAAGAAAGGATCAATGATAAAATGCATAGGTTCTGTCCTGCTCGGCAATGGATTTCCAAGACACTGATTCTGCTGTTTGGCGTTTTTCTGATACCTTCCATGGGCCTTTCAGAGTCCCTGAAGGATGGCATCATTATGAGAGACGGGGCGAGCATCTTTATGAAAGACGGCTCATCCCTTGAATGCAACCGTTTCTGGTGGATCGTTTCAGGCGCAGACTTTGTTCAATGTGACAGGGGTAACCATGCCGTAGATGTCAAAATTGAGGAGATAGATTTTGAAAAGACATTCGGTCCTGAACTTGCCTGGGAGTATGTCGCCATAAAGGAAGACCTTGCGGCATCTCATGAAAAGAGCCTTCAAAAAAGGCAATCTGAAGTCACTCCCGTCAAAACCTCGACTGAAGATGAAAAAGCAATCGAACGGAGGTCCGGCACCCAAAAGGAGCCGGTAGCTGCGAACACGGTGAAAACCGTTTTCGGGGAATGGTATTCGGATTCTGAAAGTATCGGGCGAGCAATTGTACTGGCATCCGAATACCTTGAATTCGAACACAATTGGACTCAGAAACCTTTTTTCAGAAGAGAAGAAACCATAACTCTCGTCAACGCTAATATTTCAAAAGCCTATTTATTAAGTGCCACAATTCCTGCCGACATGCTGCCTGGGCCCCGCTGTACGTGGGGCATTCAAAGGGTCAAGGTGAGAATGGAATATCATGAAGAAAAAAAGGAGCTGATCAGGTTTCTGGGAGTGGAGCTGTCTGATCAAATTCTACTGCCACATGGGTGCAATAAATGATGTGCCGTCCCGGTATTCCGGCGGAGGAAAGACCTCCCTTTCGACAGGAGCGATAAAGCCATGTGCAAGCCGTTCACTGACTGGAAGCGAATTCTCGGTATTGTGCTCATCTTCGGCATATTGCTGCTGCCTTCTTCCGGATTAACTGAATCCTTGAAGGACGGTGTCATCCTGCGAGACAACGCCGACGTTATTCTCAGAGACGGATCCGTGGTCGAATGCCGCCGAATTGTCTGGCTTGTCTCGACCGCGGACTATGTCCAGTGCGATAAAAGAGACCACGCCGTGGAGATAAAGCTTGAGGACATGGATTTTGAGAAGACATTCGGCCCCGCCCTGGCCCGGGAGTATGCCGAAATTAAGGACGACCTGGCACACGATCATGCGAAGAGCCGCCGGAGAATGGAGGCTGACAAAGTCACCCACGAGTTCTCAACGGAACAGACCATGGTAGACAGCTCTGTGGAAGCTCTACAGACTTCTGAGACTTACACAGGAACAGGCATTTTTCCGGGCTATAAATCAGGCATTGTTTCAGTGAGGATTCTCTACAACAACTCTCCTGCAAGCAGAGCTGGAGTACGTCTCGGAGACAGGATAATCAGCATCAACGACGAGACGGATTTCAGGGATATGTTAGCTGTCGCCTCAACGCTTAGCCCCGGAAAGCACAACCCCAGCTTCGCAGAAAAAACGATAAAACTTACAGTTCTTAGCAATAACAGACCATTCACCTTCACTCTCAGATCCGAAATTATGCCTCTGGAACCTTCCATGCTGCCCCAAAGCGATATCCCCCCTGGAAAAGTGCTTTCGGTTACGGAGAATCCAAGAAGGCTTGTCAGCAGTTATACGCCTGCAGACGGAATTGTCGGTAATGATACTTTCTATGTGGTCAAAGGAAGCTTATTTTTAGGAAAAGCCCGATTTTCGAACTATGAAAACGACAGAGCGCTTTTTGAGTTTACCGGCAAAGCTACCCCCTCGGAACTGACCGGATCGAATTTACATTTGTTTATGTCTGTAAAAGATTTTAACGATTACAAAAAGCACCCGTCACTTGAATCCCCCGAAGAATACAAGGCGAGGCGTGCTGAAAAGAACGCTAAAATAGCTGCAAAGAAGCCGGGTGAACTCAAAGAATATGAAAAAATATATGAAAAATATGAAAGGCTGGGTTTGCAAAAAAACTGGGGCGAGGTTATTTCTCATGAACCGGGACAGATGAAGATTACAGTGAAGGTTCGTGTAGGTAGCACTAAAAGACCATTACCAATGACCAGGCCCAATTACATGGACTGGGAAGTAACGGACTACTATAAGAATATCGATATCTATTATCAAAGACAAACCCCTACGCTTCCTTTAGGTATATTAAGCGAAATCGAACGCAGAGATACAATACGGTTTTTCTATGATGAGAAAAATGGAAAATATCATGCTGCGTTTATTGAATATATCATTAAAGATTGAAGGCCGTCACCATTATCCGTTATCTAATTGCATTTCAATTGCAATGGATATGCGGCTTTTTATTGATACTGCCTATTGATTTAGATATTATAGCTAGTTAGTGCCCATCCGGAAACGCTTTTCGGGCACTGGCGAGTTTCCAATTCAGAAATGAGATATTTTTCGCAAGATCAAGGACAATTCCGCAGGATAGCGGAATTGGATCCCGCCGGAGGCGGGACCCGAAGGGCGAGGGCCATGGATGGCCCGAGTCAGATCAAGGGATTACGCGGAGGCGTACTGGAGTACGCCGCACAAGGAATCCCGCAGATCGACGAAGAGATTGCGGAAAATGGCCATTTCTGGATGGAAACCAGTTAATGAAGTATGATGCATTCGTCAAAAGTCCCTCCCAACGTCACTCCGGCGAACGCCGGAGTCCAGAACCGCCTGATAATACTGTGGAACGAACAGGCAAGTGCCGCCGCACATGCCCGTGTGTCGGGATTAAAACAGTGTCGGGATTAAAACTTGACTTGCGGTCTGAATGTAGTACCTTATTCGTACTGGAGGGAGAAACTTATGAATATTACCAATGATATCAAGCCTATCACGTATTTGAAATCGCGAGCGGCCGATTTGCTCAATCAAATTAATGAAACGCACCGACCCGTGATAATAACTCAAAACGGGGAACCACGTGCTGTGCTGCAAGACCCTGAAAGTTATGAAAACATGCGTAATGCCATCGGTATCCTAAAGCTCATTTCAGAAGGGGAGTCCGACATCAGGGAAGGGCGGGTAACACCACAGGAAGTTGCTTTTGATGAAATCGAAAAAACGCTGAAAGAAAGCCGTTGATGAACAAGCAATACCATGTAAAGTGGGCGTTGGTTGCACAAAGAGATTTGAAGCAGATCATTGATTATATAGCACTTGAAAGCCCTGACAATGCATTCCAACTACTTGGCAATATTAAGCAAAAAGCGTTAGAGCTCTACACCTTTCCTGATCGTGGCAGGATTGTGCCGGAGTTGAAAGATCAGGGTATTAATATCTATCGAGAAATAATTGTTCCACCCTGGCGAATTATTTATAGAGTATCAGATTCTACTGTTTTTGTTTTATCCGTCATTGATTCAAGGCGGAATGTCGAAGACATCTTGCTGAATCGATTTGTCAGATAGAGGCCTGCCAGCCAGCGCCTGGCACCGGTCGAACTCCGGGACGCGACACTGCCCATGCTGAAAGGCTTCCTTACCCTTGTTGCATCGGCACGAAAGAAGAGGCGTTCCATCTCTACGGATACTTCAAGGACTCTACTCCGGGCGTGTCGCACCCCACTCTTCAGGAGTTGCAGGCTGCGCTCGTCCAGCGGAAACGAGTAAAGAAGGCCAGCGGGAAGACCATCACACAGGCAACCAACCTTCAGGCGGCGCTTGGAGCGACTGACGCCGACCTGAAGTCGTTCGCCAAACGACTGACCAGCCACATCGGGGAAGAATACGAGGAACACAAGCGGCAGACCGTAGCCGAATTGAAGAACGCGCTGGGGGTGAGTGCAGTTGAGGCGAGGGAACACCTTTAAAAGGCGGAAAATATTTTTGACAACATCAATTCTTCGCGCTAAAGTCGCAGTAGCGTCCATTTCCAATTATCACCCATATACAACGTTTTTTAATGGCTACCCGAGGCTCCGATGAAATACGTTATCGTGGGAAATGGAATTGCCGGCGTCACCGCCGTTGAAGCCCTCCGGCGCTATGATCCCCAAGGCGCAATCACACTGATTGCCGATGAAGCCCTTCCCCCGTACTGCCGCCCCATGATCAGCATGCTTCTCGAAGGAAGTATCCGCGTCGACAAACTGCCTGTCCGCGGAAACGATTTCTATGAAAAAAACAATGTAACCCCCGTGCTTGGCCAACGGGTTGCGCACATGGACGTGAACGGGCGAACCGTTTCCACGGCAGACGGATCGGCCCATTCCTACGACCGCCTTTTGATCGCCGCCGGCGCAGACCCCCGCCCTATTGATGCCGAAGGGGCAGATCTTGAAAACATCTTTTACATGCGAACCGCCGCCCAGGTGCAGCAGATGATCCAGGCGCTCCCCCGGGCCGGCCACGCCCTGGTGCTCGGCGGCGGCCTCGTGGGGTTCAAGGCGGCATATGGGCTTTTGCGGCAAAACATCGGCGTGACCATGCTGATCACATCCGACTACCCGCTTGCCATGCAGGTGGACGAGACCGCCGGCCAGATGATCCGGGACGAACTCACCAGCCGCGGCCTGGACGTGCGCACCGGCGTATCCGTCGAGGCCTTTGAAGGCGGCCCCGCGGTCACCGGCGCCCGGCTTTCCGATGGAAGCCGTATTTCCTGCGGCATGGTCATCGTCGGAAAAGGCGTCACCCCGTCATCCTCGTTTATCGATACCGACAAGATCGACATGAAAACAGGCATCCTCGTAGACGAACGTATGGAAACCAGCAGCCCCGGCATATATGCCGCAGGCGACATCGCCGAATGCATGGACATCGCCCGGCAACACTACCAGGTCAATGCCATCTGGCCCGAGGCCGCCAGCCAGGGCCGTGTGGCCGGCATGAACATGGCCGGCCTGGATATCCACTATGAAGGCAGCCTTTCCCGGAACGTCATCCGCATTTTTGACACCGATGTAATGACCGCCGGCATCGTCAGCCCTGCCGAAGTGGACGATACGTACCAGGCCGTGGTGTCACACGACCGGAAAAACAACGCCTATAAAAAACTGGTGTTTAAAGAAAACCGCCTGGTGGGCTTTGTCCTGGTTAACCGGATCGAACAGGGGGGCGTTTTAGCAGCCCTGATCCGCAGCCGCAGGCCCCTTGACCGCAATATTGACCTGCCGGAGGAAGAGCTGGCATCGCCCCGTTTTACCGTGGCCCGGCTGATGAGGACGCAGCCGCCCGGGTTATGAACCGAAGTATCCCGGGGTATCGGACCAATCGGACCAACCGGACCGATGCAAGAGGAGGCATTATGAAGCAGGTTATCGTTTTCCCAAAGCGCTGCGTGGGGTGCATGCAGTGCATGGTGGCATGTGCCGTGGCCCACTCGAAAAGCGGCTTTCTGTATGCAGCCCTTGGCGAAACGCCCGTGCCCCGGCCGCGCATCCACGTTGGCGCCGGGCGCTACAACGAGGGGTTCCCCAACCGGTGCCGGCACTGCGATCCCGCCCCGTGCATGGTGGCCTGCCTTCCCGGGGCCATATACCGTGAAACATCCACTGCCGGCGTCCTGATCAACCCGGACATCTGCATCAACTGCGCATCCTGCGCCATGGCCTGCCCCTACGGGGTCATCCGCTACCACGCAGACCCCCTGATAAAATCCGGCAAAACCATTGCAGTCAAATGCGACAACTGCATGGCCCGGCAGCACAAGGGACAGATCCCCGCATGCGTGGAAGTCTGCAAGGCAGGAGCGCTGACATTCGAGGAAATGGACACGGCAATGAAGCGCGAAACCGGCCGCGTGGCCCGGGCCATGACGCCGGGCCCCGAAGACGCCGAACTTGAAAGGCATCCCGGCTACGCCCTGCTTATGGCGATCAAAAAAGCCGCCATGGATATGAATACGCTGCAACCGCCCGCAATCAATGGAGGTCATGATCATGACGCATCATCATAACCGAAGCGTTACAAAAGACGGCCAGCTTCTGATCAAAAAGGCCCAGGCCGACCAGGTGGAAACCATCTGGGACCGCCACGAAGACCAGCAGCCCCATTGCGGGTTCTGCGAAATGGGCCTGAGCTGCCGGATCTGCGTAATGGGCCCGTGCCGGATCAACCCCTTTGGGGAAGGCCCGCAGCAGGGAGTCTGCGGCGCAGACGCCGACATCATCGTGGCGCGCAACCTGGTCCGCATGATCGCCGCGGGGGCGGCCTCCCATTCGGACCACGGCCGCGACCTGGTGGAGGTGCTTGCCGCCGTGGCGGAAAACAAGGCGCCAGGCTATACGATCAGGGACACGGACAAGCTGCACCGGGTGGCTGCCGAATACGGCATCGAACCCGGAGACAAAACCCCGGAAGCCCTGGCGGGCGAACTGGCCTATGCCATGCAGGAGGATTACGGCACCCGCAAACATGAGCTGACCCTTACCGCCCGCGCCCCGCAGAAGCGGAAAGACCTCTGGCGCAACCTCAAGATCATGCCCCGGGGGATCGACCGGGAAACCTCCGAGGCCATGCACCGCACCCACATGGGCGTGGACAACGACTGGCAGAGCCTTTTGCTCCACGGTCTCAGAAACGCGCTTTCCGACGGTTGGGGCGGGTCCATGATCGCAACGGAGGTGTCCGACATCCTGTTTGGCACCCCGACCCCCAGATCCACCAAGGTCAATGCCGGCGTGCTCAAGGCCGACCATGTCAACGTGGTGGTCCACGGGCACAACCCCGTGGTTTCCGAAATGGTGCTGGCGGCCTGCCAGGACCCGGACGTCATAAAACGCGCCCAATCAAAAGGGGCCGCCGGGATCAACCTGTGCGGCGTTTGCTGCACGGGCAACGAGCTGCTCATGCGACACGGCGTTCCCATGGCCGGCAACCACCTGATGACCGAGCTGATCATTGCCACAGGCGCAGTCGACCTGATGATCGTTGACTACCAGTGCATCATGCCGTCGCTGGGCAAGGTGGCGTCCTGCTACCACACGAAAGTGATCAGCACGTCCGATAAGGCGCGTTTCCCCAACGTCCCCCACATGGAATTTCACCCGGAAAATGCCCGGAAAATGGCCTACGAGGTGATCGGGCAGGCCGTTGACAACTTTGCCAACCGGGGCAATGTCTACATCCCGGTCGAGCCCGTGGACGCAATGGGCGGTTTTTCCGTGGAAGCGGTAATCGGCGCCCTGGGCGGCACGCCTGAGCCGCTGCTTGAAGCCATAAGACAAGGGCAGATCCGCGGGGCCGTCGGCATCGTGGGGTGCAACAACCCCAAGATCAAGCACGATTACGGCCATGTCACCCTGACCCGGCGGCTCATTGAAAACGACATCCTGGTGGTGGATACGGGATGCGCGGCCGTGGCCACGGCAAAGGCCGGGTTCAAGATTGCCCGGGCCATAGATGAAGCCGGCGACGGACTAAAGGCCGTATGCGGCGCCTTGGGCATCCCGCCGGTACTGCATTTCGGGAGCTGCGTGGACAACGTGCGCATCCTTGTACTGGCCGCCGCCCTGGCGGACGCCCTGGGCACGGATATCAGCGATCTTCCCTTGGCAGGCGCCGCCCCGGAGTGGTACTCGGAAAAGGCCGTTACCATCGGCGTCTACGCCGTGGCATCCGGCATCTACACTGTCCTCGGCCCCATGCCGCCGGTTACGGGCTCCATGAACGTGGTGAAACTGCTCACAGAAGGGCTCAACAACGTGGTCGGCGCCGCTTTCGCCGTGGAACCGGACCCCGAAAAATCCGCCGTGCTCATCCGTCGGCACATTGAAAACCAGCGCCGCAAGCTGGGCCTGGACGCAAAGGAGGTGCCATAACCCCCTTAAGGCGCCGTGAACCCAAAATCATATTTTAACCAGGCCGTCCATCCGCCTGCAGGGGGGAAAAGGGGGACGTCCCAGAGGCCACGCCTGAGGAGTGACGTTGGGCGCCTAAAGACTCAATTCTTGACTCTCGATGTCTTTGTAATTACAATGTGCTCACATTGATGAAGAAGGAGAATGCTAATGAGGGCGCGTGTAATAAAAATTGGTAATTCCCAAGGATTGCGTATTCCAAAACCCAGGTAATTATTCCCTGCATGAGCAATGTCATGTTTGAATTATTCCCTTTCTGCCGAGATTCATCATGAAAGAACACTGGCCAAAGAAATCCGAGAGGGAGGAGTTCGAAATATCAAAATTCATTTAGGCCTACTCTCGCCTTCCTGAGGGACGCAGCTTTGTGGTCCACTCAAAGCAAGAAACCCCCGACTATTTCTTGAAGGACAATCTCACGGGCGAAGTGTACGGAATTGAACTGCCCTCTGTCTACCTGGATGACCGGAGCGTCCCTGAGAAGCACATGAAGCCGGTCAGCGGAACGGTCGAGATACCATACGACCCCGCTGCAATCGAAGCTCGCGACCAAAGGTGGCGTGGCAAGTGAGTTCAATCGTTCGGATGAGGAGAAAAGATGGAGGAGGCAACCATTATTTGGACCGAGTATATGAAATACCGGCTGAGGTTGCGAGGCTATGATCTTGCGACAGTCGAGCATATTTTGCGATACTCCTCCGAGCGGTATGCGGACACGGTGACAGGGCGTCTGGTAGCGATTGGCCGCCATATGAATCTCTTGGTCATGATCCCATATAAGCAGGAGGGCGGCACAATGACACCTGTGACGAGCCGGCCCGAGCGCTCGATTATCCGTGGGACAAATGGACGGTCTTTCTCCATCCGGACGCCCGGGTGCTGCTGACCACTTTTTCGGAGATGCTTGCCAATGCCTTGTGGACCAAGCTGAGGCGGTTAACCGGCAATGAACCGCGTCTTGCCGAACGGCTGGAAGTGCATGCGATCGATGCGGTCGGAAAACGACTCTACGAGGCCCAGTTCGGTCCTGCGAAAATCGCCTCCATGGACCATGTTCGACAGTTGCTTGAGGAGGCGGGCGGCCGTGTGGCGGATTCCAGATTCAGTACGCGCTTTCTGACGGGCGAGTGGGAAGACGTGGTAAATGCCTGGCAGTTGCAGAACTGGGAAGAATACCGTGATGTCCAGCGGCTGGGCCGCAAGACCCGCCTGCCGGAGTTCCGGCGGGCGTCGTCATCCACCCTTCGATTTTGCGGTCGTCGATGAGGCACAGGACATCCATGTTGCGCAACTGCGGTTTCTGGCGGCATTGGACAGCTCGAACGAGCACGGGCCGCTGCGTTCGAGTCCGGCCTGCCGTTCAATGTCCTGGATGAACGTATGGAGACGAGCCTCGGCAAAATGTCGATCAGCACCATGCATCCGGCCAAGGGATTGGAGTTTCGTGCCGTTGCGGTCATGGCCTGTGAGAAGCTGACTTTGGGCGATATTTTAAGACGACACCTCCCACCATTCACCAGATGATCCTGAAACTTGAAAAAAACGGGTTGATAACCAGGGTTCCTGGACAGGCGCGATCGATCCGGTTGTTGATATCACCGGAGCAACTACCCATATTGAGATGAGAAAATAGATGTCGTAACGCGTAAATCCAGCGGACGCAAAGGGCAGCGCCGCTGATTAATCCGTTGGCATCCTGCAAATTACCCATTGAAATACACAAAAATTACCCTTATTATGTGTATGCCGATTGGAGGTGATCTCATGGGAAGAACAAACGTGGTGATTGACGATGATCTGGTCAAGGAATGTCACAAACTGACTGGAATTAGGACACGTCGTGCTCTCATTGACTACGCACTGCGCCAGGTACGCCGCCGTGGTCGTCAGAAGCGCTTGCTTGAATTGAAGGGTACTATCAAATGGGAAGGGGACCTTACCGAGTGGCGGGAGGCGCGTGATTGATTGTCCTTGTCGATACAACCGTCTGGATAGATTTTTTCGCCGACCGTGACGAGCCACACGTGGCGACGCTTCAGGAGTTGATTGAGACCGAAGAGGATATATCTCTCTGTGGGGTTATCCTGGCGGAAGTGCTCCAAGGAATCCGGTCTGACACAGAGTTTTTCAAGACAAAGGAATATCTTGGCGATCTTGTTTTCCTGCCCATGCGGCAGGCAAGTTTTTTACGAGCGGCGGAGGTCTACAGGTCCCTTCGAAAGAAGGGTATTACAATTCGGAAACCAGTTGACTGTATGATTGCTTCTGTTGCCATTGAGTACGATATCCACTTGCTTCACAATGACCGCGACTTCGACCATATTGCCAAGCACTCGAGCCTCAGAGTTTGTGAAAAGACCGGGGGACGACCGTAAATAATAAAATAACTTCACAAGAAGGTATATCAGGCGTATATAGTCGAGCATGCCCAGAGTAGCCCGCATAGATACCCCCGGTCTTTTGCAGCATGTCATGATCAGGGGGATAGAA
>CAYSGJ010000011.1:0-28793 GCA_964430705.1 uncultured Desulfobacterales bacterium
CTTCACCGGGTCTGTGCCATGAGCGTCGTTTTGTTCAATAGCCTTCAATACCGCCCCGCCTCCGGTAAAGAAATAATAAGAGGGGTCTTCCTCTACGTGGAGCCGCAGATAGAGATCGGGACACAGAACCTTGAATTCCTGCAGGGTATCTCCGCCCGCAAAGAGCTTCCGGGCCGTCGGATTCTTGCTGATGGTCCTGTCCAAAGATTCGGTGCCTTCGGTATAGTGGGGGGTCAGGCCCATCACTGCGTTGACAAATATGGTCTTGGCCGAGTTCAAAGCCCGGGCTACCTGATCGTCCTCGTAAGATTCGTGGGAGATATCCAAGATGTACCCGTAGGACTGTCCCGGAACGAGGTCGGAGGTACTCAGGCGCCGATACTTGCCTTCCACCTTGGGCCCGATCTCATCGGCCTCCACTACATGGGGCAATTCCAGGATTTTTCCCTGGTCTTTGTCCAGAGCCACCAGGCCTTTGGCCGCCTCGGTTTCTTCTTCGGATACTCCTGCGATCCGAACGTTGTATTTGGCAGCCAGATATGCATTGTAGATGATGCCCCCCAGGATGAGGTGGTCCACCTTTTTATACAGTGCGGTCAGCGGTCCGATCTTGGTATCGTACTTGGCCCCCGCTACCACGGCTGTAAAGGGATGGATGGAGGAAAGGACCTGGTCCAGGTGGCCGATCTCTTCCTGCATCAAAAAACCCGCATAGGCGGGAAGGTATTGCGTTACATCAAAGGTCGAGGCATGAGGCTGCCAAGAGCCCGGGGCGTCGTTTACATAGACATCCGCTATTCCCGCCAATTGCTGTGCGAGGAGGTCTCTGGCCTCTCCTTCGGACTCTTCCCCCTCAAACCAGCGGGTGTTG
Organism: uncultured Desulfobacterales bacterium; assembly: GCA_964430705.1. GTDB lineage: Bacteria > Desulfobacterota > Desulfobacteria > Desulfobacterales. Next base: position 872 of record CAYSGJ010000011.1, read on the forward strand.
GGAAGGTAGATCCCTCCGATCTTTCTTTTCTTCAGATCGCTGACCACGCGGTTTACGGAGGTGTCAATGGCCAGGATTCCCCTTGTTTCCTCCATGTGAAAAGACGGGATAAAAAGGTGCGTGTTAAGTTTCCATTCAAGGTACTTGGCAATCGGCGCCGTAGAGGTTCCGGAATCGCAGACGATGGCCCCCGTTTTTTTGTTCCTGGGCCGTCCGACATGAGACATGAGAATCGGCCGCCCTCCTCGTTCCACGATGTTAAAGATGGTGCCGATGGTCCGATCAATGCGATCGGGTTCTTTGACCTTGCCTGCCTTGACCACGTTGTGATCCACCCTGAGGAGCACGACTTTGCCTGCCAGGTCGGCATCCTGAATCACGGGAAGTCTTTTTTCATTGGCTTTCATGATCATCGGTCCCCTGTTCTTTGATGTATTCTTTTAAGATTCGGTAGTCTTTAATGTCGATATCACGAAACTTGATTCCCATCCCCGGTGGTCGATGGGGGCCTTCCGCCTGGGTCCTTGTCCAGACTACTTCGCATTTCAGTTTCAAGGTCTCTTTGATTCCGGGAAGGTCCAGCTTGAGCGAGAACTTGTGGCCCGGATCCAGGGGGTTGTCCGTCCTGATAAAAAGGCCCCAGGTGCTCATATTGCCCAAATAGCCCTTGATAAACTTTTCCTCGAATTTGAACATAACGGGAAGGACTTTGGGTATCCGGGCCTCTTTTCGGACGGTATACTCAGAGGCCCTGTCGGTCATTCTTTTTACCCTTTGGGCTACCGCAACCAGAATAAGCCTGAAGTCTTCGGAGAGTTTATTGAATTCGGAAGTCAGAAAATCCCGGTCGATGATGCCCACCTTGGTTTCACCCACCGCCTGGGCTGTAGCGATCCGTCCCATACCGCCTATGAAGCCGACCTCGCCAAAGATGTCTCCTTTTTGCAGGACTTCAATGACATATTTGTGGCCCTGAACGGTTTTGAAAATTTCCACGGTTCCGGACTGGACCACATAGACCCAATCTCCCGAACTTCCCTCTTTAAAAATAGTTTCTCCGTGATGATATGCCTCTTCGCCTGCAATGTTGAACATGACCGTTCCTTTCCGTTAACCTATTCAATCCTGCCGGCTGTCATCGCTTTTTTCGGATCCTGCCAATCTGGTGAGTCAACAGATACACAATCCCGCCCAGGGGAGGAACAAATACCACGAAAACCCCCCATAGGGCTTTTTTCTTGACGGAGCCAAAATCCCGATGGGCTACGTTGACGATAGCCCATGCCGTTGGGATGAAAAGAAGCAAAAAGATCGAAAGTAAAGTCGGAAGACCCATTTTATTCCTCTGGTGTGTAATGGGTACTGAGGTTTTCCCCGTTGTTTGCTGTCAAAGACCGATTTGGTTTTCCTTTGTAAGACAATAATGCCGGTTTGCGTTACCTGACCTTTTTAAGGCGATCCGCCACGTCCAGGATAGTGTTGGCGTAGTACTTGCTGTTATTGTAACGCAACAAAATGCGAAAAGCCTCATCGCGGCTTAGTCCGGATTTCCAGCCGTGTTGTTTCAAATAATTGGCTACGCTTTCCATTGCGTCGTCGTGTTGGTACAGGTTGACCTGTCCGTCTTGGTCGCCGTCCTTGCCGAACTTCAGTATACTCGAAGGTATGAACTGGGCGAAACCCAGGGCCCCCGCATAAGAGCCTTTCATCGAAAACGCATCCAGGCTCTGTTCATTGACGTATGTAAGAAACGCCTTGAGTTCACCAAAGGCCCATGCCGACTTCCTGGCGGCCCATTTGTCAAAGTGGTCCTTGGACTGAGAACTCTTTTCCTTGACATACCTATCCCAAACCATATCCCTGGTGACCGGGTCTTCAAGGGCCGCCATGTTCGACAGCGTGGTCATTACAGGATGTCTGCCGATAAACGTGCCCAGCCGTGATTCGACCAGCAGGATGGCTGTAATGACTTCTCGATTGACCCCATAGCGCTGCCGGATCCGGTCCAAGCTTTTAGAATGGGTCTTTAGGTAGCTTGTTGCTTGGCCCAAAGACTTCTTGGCAAGGAACTGATCGTAGTTTAATGTGGATTCTCGGTGCGAAAAATATGCCGTTATGCCCTTGTGGTCAAAAACGGCTTCCGGCCTCGCGTACAGGGCCTGAAGGAATGATCTATCAAACCCTTCCTTTACCAGGCGTTCTTGAAGCGGTTCAAACGGCTGGAACTTTTTCGGCGGGTCGCTCCATGCCGGGGCTGCTCCGCAAAGCCGGATAAAGATCCAGGCCGCGATGCCAAGTCCCAGTGCCGCCCGTAAGACACACAAATGTTTAGGCCGGGATGACGAAGTAGAATTGGTTCCCATAAGGATCTGATTTATGTCCAACAATGCCTCCATGTACTTCAACAACGTTTTTGACAAAATACAGTCCGTGGCCGGTGCCTTCCACGGAGTCCTTGGTGGTCAGGCGAAATCCCTCGTCGAAAACCCGCTGTCCATCTTCTTCGCCGATAGGCGGTCCGGAAGAAAAAACATGGAAACGCGCGCCGGGGTGACCCTGACCAAAGAAATTATCCAACAGAAATGCCGAGCAAGCAAGTTTTTTGACCCGGGTTCCTGATTGGTCCACGACCGGCTGGGCGTATTTGATGACATTGGAAAAAAGGTTTGCCACCACCTGAGCCATCAGGCCCTTGTCAACCTTGACCTGAAAATCTTCCGATTCATGGAGATCGGAGTTTACGGTGATGCCCCGGTTCAAAAAGCGGTCCGCATATCGTTGCAGTTGGGGCAATACGATGTCTTTCCACAGATAGCAGGATTGTTTATCCAAGATATATTGACCGAACAGGAAGTGATCTCGCCGGAACAAGCTTTCCAGAAAAAGGCTGGTGTTGTTATAGTGGTGTTCGATCTTTTCCTGATCATTAAACAAGCTCCTGTTGATCACCACCAAGGTTTCCACGATTCCGCTGAGCCTTGGATACAGACCGGGCTGTTGCGCTTCCATATCCTCAAGAAGGTTTTCCAGCTCGCTTTCGATTTCCTTGTTGCTATTCAGGTAACGCCTGATTTTTTTAAAAAAGTACTTGTAGCGCATATTGGGAATGATCACGTTGTGTTCAATATCCGCCACAAGGTTATTGATGAACTTGAGATGCTGAATATTTTGCTCTACCAGGGCTTTATTGTACAGATTGTAACCTATCCGGTTCACATATTTCTGGATGAAAAAGCGCTCCATCTCGGCAAAATCTTTATCTCGGGAGACCTCCAAAAGCCCTATGGTTTTTCCTGTGCCGCGAAAGAGCAGGCCGCTTGCCGGTGTCTTTTTGCCGTGAATGGGTACCACATAGGACGAGCCATGTTGATAGGGTGTGTCCGTATTTTTGATGTGGGGCTCGATCATTGGCTTTTCCTGCCCGAAGCCCGACTCGCTGCTGGCCTCAAACGTAATAGCGCCCGTTTTCGAATCGATCATGTACAGCGTGCTCTGAATTCCAAAAAATATGCGGGGTACCGCCACGCTGACCAGATACAGATTCTTGAGACCATCTAATTCCTGGGCCAAATCAAAAAAAGTGTTAAAGGCAGCCATGTCCAGCTTTTCAAAACCGTACATGGCATAGTCTTCTTTTTTTTGTGTGACCCGTTTGAGTATAGCGGCGAAGTTGTCCATAGGTGTCTTGAGTTGCCAAACCGGTTCAGACGGCCTGAAAATCCACCGCCGAGTTCGAGAGGGGCGTTTTTATCATGCTTTCAAGAATGAGAAATACGTGGTTTATCTCACTTTGTCAAATGAAATCTATTTCTTATCCCTTTTTGGTCTTATGGTTTACTGCCGTTTTGCCGGCTGCCGCCGGTTTTTTCTGCCATGGCGGTTCTGGCAGCCTCAATGGCCAGTGGGCAGGGGTCTGTATCGCCCAGTGTGGCGCCGGCCAAGGCTGCGGCCAAACCTATGGGTCCGAGCAAGACGGCCCCGCCAAGGGCCTTGCCCAGGGTCATCATGGTTCCCGACGGATCGATGGCCAGATTCGGGGACGAAAGGGTACCCCCAATTTTGAGAGGCTTTGTCAGTTCGCCAAGGCTCATGCTGAATTTGCCTAACCCTTTGATGCCGACGCCGGTCTTGGGGGTCGGTTTAAGGGAGATGTCCAGCTTCTCAGAGGCAAGATCGACTTGCCCGCGGCCGAGGATATTGGCTGCGCCGGTGTCTAATACCAATGCCGTGGTTTTCGCCAGGCCGTTGTCGATGTCCAGCCCGACCACAAGACAGTTAATGTCGCGGTACGCGGCCTCTTTTTGGGATACACTCAACAGCCGGAACAGGCCCCTGGGATCGCCGCTCAAAAGGCCGACGAGCTTTTCATTGATCTTGCCTTGTTCCATGATAACCACGGTGCTGCCGTTGAGACCCGCCATCAGCTCGGCCACAGAGTTGCCGTGGGAAACCAGATCTGTTTTCAAATCCAGCTTGCCCTCCAAAACGCCCTCAATGTCGAGATCTTTGAGCATGCGCCCAAGATCCAGTTGGGAGGTCTCGAGGACCAGGCTGGCTTTGGTTCCCTGCGCTCCGGAGTGCAGATCCATGCGGCCGTCAAAGGTTCCCTTGCCTACCCGTCCGTTCAGAGGGATGATGCTTAAATGGCCATCTTTGAGGATGACACGGGCGGTCACATCTTCCAGGGCAAGGATGGGCAGCAGGGCGGTTTTCGCCCGAATTTTCACATCGGCGTCCGCATGGTGCAACACGTCAAGGGGCAGCGGGGTATCGGAAAAGACCCTGTTTTTTATTTCCGGGGGCTGCTGTTTTTCTTCTTTGTCGGACGGCTTTGCCGGGCGGGTGAAGTATGGTCGCATGTCCAGTTTGTCGGAAGACAGGGAAGCCGCGACACGGGGTGTCGGCCCTTCCAGATCCAGTGCGATGGATCCGGCAAGGTCGCTGTGTTCCAACACAACCTTGAGGTCTGGGCATGTGTAGGCCTTTTTTGAAGGTGACAGGATGTGGCCTGACATGTGAAAGGGCCCTGAAACGGGCAGCGGCCGGCGCGTCACCTGTTCGAGGTTCGCCAGCTCCGGTCCCTGGGCGGAAAAGTCGATTTCCATACCTTCAAGCATTATGATGTTCTTGACCGCTCCGGACAACCGGATGCGGGCCAAATCCTTCTTGTTGAGTTCCACGCTGAGTCCCGTGACCGCCGGGGCGCCGGTCCGATCGGTGAGATTTCCCTTAACGGTAAAAGCGCCCAAATCCGGGATATCTGCTTCGGCAAAAAGCCCTACGACGTCAGGAACGGATCGCCCCCGGCCTTGCACCATAAGGTTGAATCCTTTTAAGGCCGTAAGGTCTTCTATAACCCCGGTAACGGTGATTTTTGCCGGCGTTTCATCGCCGATGACGATATGGAGATCTCTGGCTGCGAGTCTGCCTTCCGGGTCTGCCAAACGGCCTTCCGCTTCAAAAGACCCAACCTCGGGCACGTCGGTGATATCGAAAAAACCGAGTAGTGCGGGAACCGACGGCCCATTTCCCGAAACGGTCAAAGCCAGCCCCCTGAACTTGAAAAGATCCCGGATGTGTCCATCCACGGTCATTGTGGCGGAGGCTCCCTGGGCTGTCAGGGTGACCGGCCACGCCTTGCTCGCGCTGATCAGCGAGGGCAGTCGGCCGATGGATCCTTTTACCCGGCAGAACTCGCCATTGTAATGGCCCTCTAAAGCCACTCCGATGCGTTGCTGCGTTTCTGTAAAAAGGCTGAGTTGGTTGAGTACCATGTCATAGCGTTTGCCTGATCCACCGTCTTTGTACGCAAGACGGCCATTGCGGATCTGAACTTCATCGAGGAGCAGGGCCGACAAAACCGCACCCGGTTCGCGAGATTCCCGATTGCCGGGCTTAACGGTGACCGTCGGCTGGGCATGGGTGAATTCCAGGTTCGAGTCTCCCGCCTTGTTGGTCTCGATAAGGATGTCCGGTTCGATAAGGATGAGGCTCTCCACTTGGATAACGCCGGTCAGCAGCGGCATGAGAGCCACCTGTATCTGTAAGCGTTTGATGGCGGCCATCCGGGGGCGGGATCCCCACGAGGCGTTTTGAAATGCCACGTTTTCAACGACCAGGGCCGGGCGCAGGCCTATGGCCAACGTGATGTCGCCCTCCAAACTCAACTCCCGGCCCGTGGCATTCTTTACGGCCAGGGCGATTTTTGGCTTGAACGTGTTGAGGTCGTACCCGGACAAGATGGCATAGACGGTCACCGTGAGCACCACGGCCAACACAAGGGCGATACCGATGATCCATTTCCACCGCATGTGTGGTTCTCCAAAAAGATGGGTACAAGGGCAAGATCCTTGGCTCCGCTGCAATAGTCCAGCGACTCGTCTGAAAGACAAGCAAAAAGGAAAAAGCGCGACGAAGGCGGTATAAAAAACCCAAGGGCACCGGCAGCCCGCGGCTTACTTGCCGTAACGAATGCTCAAATGCGCGACAGCCTTACCCAATGCCTTTTTCAATCCGCCGCCTTTTCCGTCCTGGGCCAGATAATCCTTGAGGATGTCTTTGTTGATTTTCGATGTGGTGGACTTTCCGTCTTTAAGCAGGGTGATGCGAAAGGCATCCTTTTTCTTGGTCTGGTTAACGGCCATCATTCGGACGCGCTTGTCCAGGTTCTGGACTTCTTTCGCCAATATTTCTTCAGCCAACTTCTGGGTCAATCTTGGCATGTCGCTTATCCTTTCCCAACGTGCAATGCTGCATGATATCGGATGATGAGAACTTTTGTCAAGGGACAGACAAATCCCAGATCCACCACCGAGGGCGCACTTGCACTTCAGTTACGCTTGCGTTTCCCGGGCTGCAGGCTCCTTTTGGGGGAACCAAAGCCGCGGCCTTCGGGGCGGGCTTGTTCGTACTGGTTCCGGCGGCCCCGGCGAAAAGAACAACGATGGGTGTTTTTTGCCAAAAAAGGTTGAAAGGACGGCAGGATGGGTGTAGGTAATTTAACATGTGGAAAACAGAGGCTGGTGTAGTATTCCATATCCCCGTTGTCAGGAGACGCCCGCAAGGCGTAAAAAAACAGCTTTGATCGGTTCTGCAGCAGGCGTTCTTCCGTTCCTGCCTCCGCTTTCTGATGGTTCACCCTTTAGCCTTTTGTCCGTGTGATGACATGGCTCCTGCTTTGCAGTGAAAAAGATTCAACTATATAACAGGAGGCAAAACAATGGCCCTTGATCCGATGCAATACCAAGACTGGCAGATATCCGAAGACGCTGAAAAGGATATGCCCACGCCGGAGGCGTGGAGGGAGCGACTGGGTCTTGAAAAGGACGACATCCTGCCCATGGGGCGGTTGGCCAAACTTGATTTTCTCAAGATCATTGAAAGGCTGAAAGACAAACCCGACGGCAAGTATATTGAGGTGACGGCCATCACGCCGACGCCCTTGGGAGAAGGAAAGAGTACCACGTCATGTGGTCTCATGGAAGGGCTGGGCAAGCGCGGTGTGCATGTCGGAGGTGCTTTGAGGCAGCCTTCCGGAGGCCCTACGATGAATATCAAGGGCACGGCGGCCGGCGGCGGCAGATCTCTTCTTATTCCTATGACTGAATTTTCCCTGGGCCTTACCGGCGACATCAACGATATCATGAACGCCCACAACCTGGCCATGGTGGCCTTGACGGCGCGCATGCAACACGAGCGCAACTACAATGATGAGCAACTTCAAAGGCTTACCGGCATGAGACGGCTTGATGTGGATCCCACGCGCGTGGAAATGGGCTGGATCATCGATTATTGTGCCCAGGCCCTGAGAAACATCATCATTGGTATCGGCGGCCGTTTTGACGGATTCACCATGCAGTCCAAGTTCGGCATTGCCGTGGGCTCCGAGTGCATGGCCATTCTGTCTATCGTCCGGGATCTGGCGGATTTAAGGCAACGCCTTGACCGGATTACGGTGGCCTTCGACAAAAACGGCAAACCGGTTACTACCGGGGATCTGGAGGTCGGCGGGGCCATGACGGCCTGGATGCGAAACACCATCAATCCAACACTCATGTGCACGGCGGAGTACCAACCCTGTATGGTGCATGCGGGTCCTTTCGCCAATATTGCCGTGGGCCAATCGTCTATTATTGCCGACCGCATCGGGCTGAAAATGTTTGACTACCACGTTACTGAAAGCGGTTTCGGAGCCGACATCGGTTTCGAGAAATTTTGGAATGTCAAATCGCGATACAGCGGGCTGAAGCCCCATGTGTCCGTGCTGACGACCACCATCCGGGCTCTCAAGATGCATGGCGGCGGTCCCAAGGTCATTGCCGGACTTGTCCTTCCCGAGGCATACACGAAAGAGGATGTGGGGCTCGTGGAAAAAGGCTGTGAGAACATGGTCCATCATATCAACACCGTGCGCAAGGCGGGCATCAACCCCGTGGTTTGCATCAACTGTTTCCACACGGACGCCGACGACGAGATTGAAGCCGTGAGAAGGGCTGCTGAAGCCGCCGCCATGGGCCCAGTGGGTGGACTTGGAGTTTGCCGATGCGGTTATGGATGCATGCGAGGAAGAAAACGACTTCCAATTCTTATACCCTTTGGAGATGAAACTCCGTGATCGGGTTGAAATGATTGCCAGGCAAGTCTATGGGGCCGACGGCGTGGCCTGGACCCCGGAGGCGGAAACAAAGGCCAAGATGCTTGAGGCGGACTCCGAGTATGATGACTATGCCACTATGATGGTCAAGACGCATCTGAGCCTCAGTCACGATCCCGCGTTAAAGGGGGTTCCCAAGGGATGGGCATTGCCGATTCGCGACGTGCTCATCTACTCGGGCGCCAAGTTTTTGTGCCCCTGCGCGGGTACGATCAGCCTTATGCCGGGTACGAGTTCCAATCCGGCCTTTCGGCGTGTGGATGTGGATGTCAATACCGGCAAAGTGACCGGCTTGTTTTGAACCGCAAAAAAATTGTTTTATGCCTTTTTTGGCGGTGGTTTTGCATTAATGTAATCAGCAAGGAGGTTCACATGGCGGCTCGACTTATCAAGGGAAGTGAGATATCCAAACAGATTCGTGAAGAATTGGCCCAAGAAATCGCAATGTTGAAAGAACACCATAACCTGACTCCAGGGTTGGCCACGATCCTTGTAGGCGATGACCCGGGCTCCAAGGTCTATGTGGGACAGAAAGAGAAGGCTTGCGAAAAAATGGGCATCTATTCGGAAAGAACGGATCTTGCCGCCGACACCTCTGAACAAGATCTGCTCGCTGTGGTGGCGCAGTGCAATGAGAATGTCAAGCTTCACGGCATATTGGTGCAACTGCCCCTGCCAAAGCACATTGACGCTGCCCGGGTTATTGATGCCATCGATCCGGACAAGGACGTGGACTGTTTTCACCCGGTCAATGTGGGCAGGCTCACCATAGGCACAGGCCGTTTTCTGCCCTGCACCCCCCACGGCATCATGGAACTGCTGAAACGCTCTGGCATATCAACCGAGGGAAAACACGTGGTTGTGGTAGGAAGAAGTAATATCGTGGGTAAGCCCATCTTGAATCTCATGCTTCAGCGGCCACCGGGAGGAAACGCCACCGTGACGCTGTGTCATACCGGAACCAAGGACTTGGCAGGTTTTACGACAATGGCGGATATTCTGATCGTGGCCGTCGGACAGCCCAAGGCGATTACCGGAGACATGGTCAAAGACGGTGTGGTCGTCATTGATGTGGGTGTCAATCGAATCGGCAAAACTCATGAAGGAAAGGCCATACTGGCCGGTGATGTGGACTTTGACAGCGTGGTGGAAAAGGCGTCGGCCATTACGCCGGTGCCGGGCGGGGTGGGTCCCATGACGATTACCATGCTGATGAAAAACACGGTGGAATCCGCCAAAATGGCGGCTGGGCTGTAAGAAAACCGGTTCAACGGAGACTAAAAAATGAATGACCCATCGATCAAAAAGAAATCTTTTGACGGCAAAGACGTTGAGATACTTGGAGAAACCTTTGCTCCGGGCAAACCGGTGGAAAAGGGAGAGTGGCGTAATAAATTGACGGATCGAAAAGACAAGCTCAAGTATATTGAGCACGGAGAAAGATATTGGTATTCAAAAGACTGGGTTGGAAGCGAAAAACGCAAGAATCCGGCCTAGGACGATAGGTTGAAAGACATTTCAACCGGGAGGGTTAAAATCATGGCAGATGTCTCAACCAAGACAGTGGATGCCGCAGCAAAAATAATGCTCGAAAAGGCTGCTGCCGAAGGAATCGATACGGTATTTGATCGAGCCCAACAGATGAAGGCATGTCCCATAGGGGCGGAAGGCAGTTGTTGTAAGAATTGTTCGATGGGCCCTTGTCGCGTCCCTGCGCCCAAAAAGAAAGAAGAAGATCCGGCAAAGGTGAAAAAACGCATGGGCTTGTGTGGTGCAACCGCCGAGACCATTTCTGCAAGAAACTTTGCCAGAATGATCGCTGCAGGTGCTGCAGCCCATTCGGACCATGGTCGCGGAGTGGCGGAAACGTTTTTAGCGGCGGCTAAAGGGGAAGTTCCGGGTTACGGTGTTGAGGATGAACAAAAACTTTACCAGGTGGCCATGGATTTTGATGTGGAGATCGGTGATCGGGATCTCAAAGACATTGCCGTGGAGCTCGGGCAAAAAGTTCTGGGGCAATTCGGCCAACAGGAGGGAGAGCTTGCTTTCGTTAAGAGGGCTCCGCTTAAAAGGCAGGAGGTATGGCGCAAACTTAAGATCGTGCCGAGGGGCGTCGATCGAGAAGTCGTAGAGCTGATGCATCGCACCCACATGGGGGTGGACCAGGATCACCACAACATTATGCTTCAGGGTTCCAGGGCTGCTCTGGCCGATGGCTGGGGCGGGTCCATGATTGCTACGGAACTTCAAGATATCATGTTCGGTACGCCTGTGCCTGTGGCATCCAGGATGAATCTGGGCGTGCTGAAAAAAGAAGATGTGAACATCATCGTGCACGGCCACGAACCCTTGCTTTCCGAGATGATTGCCCAGGTGAGTCAAATGCCCGAGATGATCCGGATGGCCCAATCCTTGGGAGCAAAAGGAATCACCCTCGCTGGCATGTGCTGTACGGCTAATGAAATTCTCATGCGCCATGGGTTCCCCGTTGCAGGCAATTTTCTCCAGCAGGAACTGGCTATTACCACCGGTGCCGTGGATGCCATGATTGTAGATGTGCAATGCATTATGGAGAATCTTGCCAATGTAACGAAATGCTATCATACAAAGCTGATCACTACCTCTCCCAAGGCCAAGATGCACGGCGCCGTCCATATGGAGTTTGACGAACATGATGCCGTCAACACGGCCAAAAGGATAGTGAAGACGGCTATTGAAAATTTCCCGAATCGAAAAGCCGAGGTACTCATTCCTGATGCCCAGTCGGACGTGGTGGCCGGTTTCAGCCACGAAACAATCAATTATCTTCTGGGAGGCCTGTTCCGCGCTTCTTACCGTCCGCTTAACGACAACATCATCAACGGAAGAATTCGAGGCATTGGCGGTGTTGTGGGTTGTAACAACGCCAGAACCTGTCATGACAGCGCCCACCTGACAGTGGTCAAGGAATTGCTCAAGAATGACGTTATTGTGCTTACTACAGGATGCAATGCCATGGCCTGTGGCAAGGCGGGACTCTTGAGTCCGGAGGCGGCCGGAAAGTATTGCGGCGAGGGGCTGGCCTCGGTCTGTGAGACCGTGGGGATTCCACCGGTGCTGCACATGGGTTCGTGCGTTGACAACAGCCGTATACTGATGGCGGCCACAGCGGTGGTCAAGGATGGCGGGCTCGGTGATGACATCAGCGATCTTCCCGCAGCGGGCTGTGCCCCTGAGTGGATGAGTGAGAAGGCCATCTCTATCGGGCAGTACTTTGTGGCTTCCGGGGTATTCACGGTTTTTGGTGTGACTTTTCCCGTCATGGGAAGTGAAGGCATGAAGAACTTGCTGTTCAACGAATTTGAGGAGACCCTTGGGGGCAAGTGGGCATTTGAGAAGGATCCTGAGATGATGGCTAAGTTGATGATTGAGCACATAGACAAAAAACGCAAGGTCCTAGGCATAGACAAAGCCCGGGAAAGGGTCCTGTACGACATGGAGATGCGGCAAAAGATGGATGCCGCTTAACAACGCTGGTGGTTGTCATTCGTTATACAACCAAGGATCGAAACCGGGTAGGAGGGTAACATGTCAAAACTCATCGCATCCGCAGCAATCAGAGGCGCCCACAAAATTGTTGAAAGGGCGCAGAAAGAATATGAAGAGGCCCTTGATAAATGGGGCCCTGAACAAAAAGTGGGATTTCCCAATACAGCCTACTTTCTTCCCGTGATCTATGGGATTCTGGGAATAGGAGTGGAAAAAATTGCAGACATGAAACAAGTGCTGGACCGGTGTCGTCTGATCTTGCCGCCTCCGGTAAGGGAGCGGGTGCACCTGCCCTATCTGGGCCCGGCACTGGATGCCGGTATGGCCACGTTGTTTGCCGACGAAATCATTGAGTCCATCCGTTATTTGAAAGAGCCCGACTTCTATGTCCCCGGGGAAGATGTTGCGGAAGATCGCATATGGCTGGGGGCTGCAGATGACATTATCCTGAGGAAACGCGGCGTGGAATTTGTAGACGGCACGGCCCCGGGCTTTGCTGCAATTTTGGGCGCTGCGCCGGACGCGCAAACCGCCAAGTCGATAGCCGAGGAGCTTCAGCGCAAAAACCTCTATGTTTTCATGCATGCTGCGGACAACGGAAACCGTTTTTCCGAGCAATTGGTTGAGGCCGGGGTTCAAATCGGATGGCCCACACGGCTGGTTTCTTTTGGCCCGGAGCCGACTTCCGTGTGTTTTGCCGCCGGTTTTGCCGTCCGCGCGGCCATGTCCTTCGGCGGGGTGCAGCCCGGCGAGTTCAGAAAGATCTTGATCTACAACAAGGACCGGATTTTTGCCTTTGCCCTGGCTTTGGGGAAAGTAACCGACGAATGGTATGCCCAGGCCGCGGGGGCCATCAATTTTGGTTTTCCCGTCATTGCAGATACCCCGATCCCTGAAATACTTGCCACGGGAGTTTGCACGTATGAGCATGTGGTTTCCAACGTTCCCTACGATCAACTGGTGGCTAAGGCCGTGGAAGTCAGGGGCCTGAAAGTCGCAGTCTCAGAAGTCCCGGTTCCTGTTTCTTATGGCCCGGCTTTTGAAGGGGAACGGGTCCGCAAAGACGATCTATATCTGGAATGCGGCGGCGGAAAGACCCAGGCCGTGGAATGGGCCACCACCAAGGAGATGGATGAAGTGGAAGACGGCAAGATCGCGCTTTTCGGCCCTGACATCACGGATGTGGAGGCGGGATCGCGTTTGCCTTTGGCCATTGTGGCGGAGTTTGCCGGCAGGAAGATGCAAGAGGATTTTGAGCCGATCCTGGAACGGCAGATTCATCATTTTATCAACTACGCCCAGGGCATGATGCATATCGGCCAACGGGATATCGCGTGGATCAGAATTTCCAAGGATGCCGTGGCAAAAGGGTTAACCCTGGAGCATATCGGCTCTATTCTGCATGCCAAGTTCCATGAAGATTTCGGCGCCGTGTTCGACAAGGTGCAGATAAAACTTTACACCGAAGAAGACACGGTCAACGACATTGTTGAAAAGGCCAGGCAGGTCTATTCGGTCAGGGATGCTCGTATCGAAGGGATGACCGACGAGACCACCGAAACTTTTTACTCCTGTACCCTGTGCCAGTCTTTTGCTCCCAACCATGTATGCATTATCAGCCCGGAAAGGACCGGCCTCTGCGGCGCGTACAACTGGATGGACTGCAAGGCATCCAATGAGATCAATCCCACCGGTCCGAATCAACCGGTTGAAAAAGGAGAATGTATCGATCCGAACCTCGGGCAGTGGAAAGGATGCAACGCCTTTTTGTACAAGGCCTCCCGAGGCGCCCTGGATCACTACAATTTTTACAGCATTGTCCACGATCCCATGACGACCTGCGGGTGCTGTGAGTGCATTGCCGCCATCCTGCCGCTGTGTAATGGGGTGATGACAGTGGATCGCGACTATTCGGACATGACGCCCTGTGGGATGAAATTCACCACCCTGGCGGGGACCATGGGGGGAGGCGCCTGTGTGCCGGGTTTTGTGGGACACGGTAAATACAACATCACGCAGCGCAAGTGGCTCAGCGGCGACGGGGGCATCAAGCGTTTGGTCTGGATGCCCAAACGATTAAAAGACGAGGTCGCCCCCCGGCTTAAAAAACGGGCCGAAGAGATGGGGATCCCCGATCTCTTAGACAAGATCGCTGATGAAACGGTGGGGGTCACGGAAGAGGAAATCCTCGCTTTTCTGGAGGAAAAGGGCCATCCCGCATTGACCATGGACCCGCTGATTTAGTGTAGGCGCTTCAATGCCGCAAAACAACGATATGGCAAAACCAACCCGTCACGACCACGCCCAAAAGGCAATGGCCTATCCACCTTGCAAACTGGCGTGTCCCATTCAAACGGAAGCACGCGAATACATCCAACTGATTGCCGAGCGGAGATACGACGCTGCGCTTTCTGCTATTAAAAGACAAAATCCCTTGCCTCGAATTTGCGGGCGTATCTGCACCCATCCTTGTGAAACAGTCTGTAAAAGAGGGCAGATAGATGAGCCCATTGCCATTGCCGGCCTGAAACGGTTTGCAGCCGACGGCCCTTGGACGCGCAAAGCCCGCACGGGTTTAAAAGGCGGGCGCGGCGCAGGCAAGGTGGCCGTTATCGGTTCGGGACCGGCGGGACTTTCAGCCGCCCATTTTCTAGCCCTTCTGGGACATCATGTCACTATATTTGAGAAGCTGCCGGTTCTGGGGGGCATGATGGCCGTAGGAATTCCCTCCTATCGGCTCCCCAGGGACGTGTTGGACGATGAGGTCGCATCCATACGGCGTCTCGGTGTGGAAATGCGCCCCGGGGTGGTCTTTGGCGAGGACCTGACTCTGGATAGCCTGGGAAGGGATGGCTATCAGGCATTTTTTGTAGCCACCGGTCTTCACCGAAGCCGTCCTCTCGGCGTGGAAGGCGAAGACCTTCCGGGAGTCATCAATGGCGTGGACTTTTTGCGGGATACGGCCCTGGGAAGACCCTCAATTCTGGGTGAGCGGGTGATCGTTGTGGGCGGAGGCAATGTGGCCGTGGATGTAGCCAGGACCGCCTTGCGCACGGGAGCTCGAGAGGTATCCATGGTCTGTCTCGAAAAGGAAGACGAGATGCCTGCATGGGAATCAGAGATGGACGCGGCACGTCAGGAGGGGGTGGTCCTTCTGAACTGCTATGGCCCAAGCAGGTTTTTGGAAAAAGCGGGCCGTGTGGCCGGTGTTGATTTCAAATACTGTTCCTGCGTGTTTGATGAAAAGGGCGCTTTTTGTCCTTCTTATGATGAGAACAATCTCAAAGGGATGCAAGGAGATACGGTCATCGTGGCCATCGGCCAGGCGGCGGATCTGTCTTTTGCGAAAAACAACGGGCTGTCTGTCACCAATAGGGGGGGGCTTTCTGTCGATTCTACTACTCTTCAGACTTCAATAGCGGGCGTTTTTGCCGGGGGCGATGTGGTGAGCGGACCGGCAACGGTGACCGAGGCCATTGCCGCAGGCAAACGGGCTGCCACATCCATCCATTGCCATCTCATGAACGAGCCTGTTGGTTCGAGCCTTTGGCGTCGTGATTACGAGATCCCCCGTTTACCCGAGTCCATCTTGGAAAAGACACGGCATTTTGTCAGAAGCCGTCCCGTGCATCTTCCGGTTGAGAAACGGTTACAGGGATTCGGCGAGGTCGAACCGGTCTTGTCCGAAGAACAGGCCGTCAAGGATGCTCTCCGGTGTCTCCATTGTTACCTCGGAGCCAGAGTCGATCAGGAGCGCTGTATTTCCTGTTTGACCTGCGTGAGGGTCTGTCCTGTGGATATCCCCCGATTCAGCAGCATGGGAGAGATCAGCATCGATCCTTTCCTGTGTCAGGCTTGTGGCATGTGTGCGGTGGAGTGCCCGGTCCAGGCCATTGATATCAGTCTTGACTCCCGAAAGGCCATGGCCGGGCAGTTGGCAAAAGTCCTGAACGGGCCGGATACCCCCAGACCCGCAATCGTTGGTTTTTTCGATCTCCACGGCAGTTTCCTGGGTTGTCACGTGGACGAACTCCAAGAACGCTTTGCCGATGTGTTGCCGATCATGGTTTTTGGATCACGACGGATCGACGTGTCCGACATGTTGAAGGCCTTTGAATACGGCGCCGATGCTGTTTTTGTTGCCCTTTGTCCCCCGGATCGGGATCCGTTTCCGGACGTGAGGAAAAAGGTCGAGGCCCGGGCGGCACGGGCACGCGCTTTTCTTGAAGGCGCCGGTTTGGATGGCAAGCGACTCGAAATTTGCACCATGCCGGCACAGGGTATTGTGGATTTGCAGTGGCTGCAGAGCTGGATAGAAGGTCTGAAAGAATCAGGGTCGGTTGGAACATAGGAAGCAGGCGATATGATTACCGTAGAGCAGAAGAAGTTGGAAGACATAGAAAAGATGACCGAACGTTTCCCTCGTCTTTTGGTTATAGGATGCGAAACGTGTGCGGCCATGTCGTTTGCCGGCGGTCGACGGCAGGTGGAAGAAGTCGCTTGCGCCCTTCGCGCCGGGCGAAAAAAGATCGGAGCAAAAGGGGAAGTCACTGAGGAGGCGGTGGCGAGGCAGTGTGAGCCGGAATTTGTGGACCTGATGGCGGAAAAGGTGGCATCATGCGATGCCGTCCTGTCTTTGGCCTGCGGAGCCGGGGTCCAGTTGTTTGCCGAACGGTATCCCGACACCGTGGTGTTGCCGGGAACGAACACCACCTTTCTGGGTATCATTGAAAAGCTGGGTGTTTGGACGGAGCGTTGTGCGGGCTGCGGAAGTTGTGTCCTGGATAAGACAGGAGGACTTTGCCCCATTGCAAGATGTTCCAAACAGCTTCTCAATGGCCCATGCGGGGGCTCCGCAAACGGGAAATGTGAGATCAGCAAAGATGTTGACTGTGTATGGCAATTGATCATTGATCGTCTTTCCAGGCTCGGCCGGCTGGATGCACTGGAAGAGATCTTTCCTGTAAAAGACTGGTCCCCGGCCGGACATGGCGGGCCCAGGAAGATGATCAGGGAGGATCTCCTATGATGAAGTCGGGCAGCAGCTTGGAAAGGATTTTACTGAGCGGCCAGTTCGCCGTCACGGCCGAGGCGGGGCCTCCGAAGGGGACTTCGGCTAAAGTCGTTCAGAGAAAAGGCGAATTGCTGAAGTTTTGCTGTGACGCCATCAATGTGACAGACAATCAGACCGCTATTGTGCGTATGTCAAGCATGAGCGGTTGCGTGCTACTGAAAGAACTTGGAGTCGAGCCGGTCTTGCAGATGGTTGTCAGGGACCGTAATCGTCTTGCCTTACAAGCTGACCTTCTTGGGGCGGTTGCCTTGGGAATCCGCAATGTGCTCTGCCTTTCTGGAGATCATCAGCGGTTCGGCAACCATCCTACGGCCAAAGGGGTGTACGACATAGACTCGATGCAGCTCATTCAGATGATGAAGGCGATGCGAGACGAGCACAAGTTCCTCAATGGCGAAGAGATCTCAGGAGACGTGCCTTTGTTTATTGGAGCGGCGGCCAATCCCTTCGCGGATCCTTTTGAGTTTCGTGTCGCCCGTTTGGCCAAGAAGGTGAAGGCCGGTGCGGATTTCATACAGACCCAGGGCATCTTTGACGTTGCCAAGTTTGTGCAATGGATGACAATGGTCAGAGACAAAGGCCTGGACGAAAAAACCCATATCATTGCAGGACTGATACCGATGAAATCCGTTGGTATGGCCCGATACATGAGAAACAATGTGCCCGGGCTGAGTGTGCCGAAGGCGCTTGTTGATCGGATGGCTGATTCCAAAGACCCTAAAGAGGAAGGCGTGAAGATCTGCCTGGAGACGATTGAACAACTCAAAGAGGTCGACGGGGTTCACGGAATCCATATCATGGCCGTGGCTTGGGAAGACATCGTCCCGCATATTGTCGAACAGGCAGGGTTGATGCCCAGACCGATTATTTAGTCATTAGTCATTAGTCATTGGTCATTGGTCGCCGGTCATTAGTCATTGGTATAATATGAAATGGCTGATGCCGGATTCACGGCAAGGCCAGGGGCAGAGGTAAGGGGCATGGTCTAAACGGCATCGTGCATAGGGTAACCGGCGACTGATGACCAATGACCGGTGACTGAAAAAGGAGGGGACCATGGGAAAGGGTGTCAAGATTCTGGTAGTCGATGATGACCCGGATATGCGCGAAACCCTGCAAATGATTCTGGAGTCTGCCGACTATTCGGTCGTTACCGCTGAGGATGGCGAACAGTGTTTGTCAACAATGAAGGAAGCACAACCGGATGTACTGATCCTTGATCTGCTCATGCCCAGGATGGACGGCTTTGAGGTGTGCAAGGCCTTAAAAGACCCCCGTCTGGCGAAGATCGCCAAGATTCCCATCATTATCCTGAGTTCCGTCCAGGAAGGGGTCAGCCAGCGACGCTACGAGCTTGAAACGGGTGTGCAGCTTGATGTGGACGATTATGTGGAAAAGCCCGTGGAAGGCAGTGTGCTGCTGGAAAGGGTCGGGAAACTTGTGAAACGAATCGGCAAGGAGTAACAGGCGAAGCCATGAAAAAGATCGTATTGGTCGATGATGATGTCGAGTTTTGTGAGGCCACCAAAATTCTATTGGAAAGCCTGGGCCATGAGGTCGTGCTTGCCCACGACGGTAAAGAAGGGCTTGAAAAAGTTCGGCGGGACAATCCGGATTTGGTGATTCTCGACGTGATGATGCCTGAAATGAACGGCTACGATGTGTGTGTCGTGATGAAGGCGGATCCGGAATTGAGCACGATTCCGGTAATCCTCTTGACAGGCGTGGACAAGGCGTTCTTCCAAACCGCTTATACCAAGCATATGGGGATGATGACAGAGGCCGATGACTACATGGCCAAGCCTGTTGAAGCTGAGGAGCTGGCTGACCGCGTAACGGATTTCTTGGGAAAGGCCTAGTTGGTCCATGTTGATCAAACCCACGAGCAATGTCCTTGTGGCGGTTGACAATATCAGCGTTATGCTTCGATGCCGGGAACTTCTCCTGGATGAGGGGCACAGGGTTCGGACGGCCGAATCGGTCGAAGAAGCGCTGGACATTGTTCAGAGGCATCCTGCAGAGGTGGATGTGATGCTGTTGTCCCTCGGCTTTTCCAACAACCGAAGCCTGGGGCTCATCGAGACGTTGCAAAAAGCCCGGCCGGAGATTGTGGTTTTGGCCATGTCGGCGGATTGCGAGGACGCCGGCATCGAGGCCCTCCATGCCGGCGCCTACGACTGTATCCATGAAAATTCCAAAGCAGAGTGGTTTTTAGCCAAGATCGGCGCCGCCATTGAATTTTTCAGGATAAGACGCCAACTCAGAAATCTGAGAAGGGAAAAACAGTCCGCCCTGACGGATATGACCCATGAGGAAAATTTTCTCGCTATTCTGAATAGCTTGACCGACGGCCTTGTGGTCACTGACTGGCAAACCAATATCGTATTTTTCAACAAAACGGCAGCCCGCCTTTTTGGCCTGAACAAAAAACAGAGCCAAGGCCGCCCCGTGTCTTCTTGTATTCAGTCGGACGATTTGCTGTCCTTTTACATGCGTGCCATTAGGGAGGACGCATCTCTGGTGACGTTGATGTCCGGCGAGGAACCGATCATCAAGGCGGGGGACAAAACCTTGAGGGTTCACGTAGATCCTGTACGCAACGATGCCGGGACGGTCATTGGGGCCGCGGCCCTGTTTCACGATGTGACCAAAGTTACGGCCATGGACAAACTCCGGTCCGATTTTCTGTCCATGGTGTCCCATGAGCTCAAAGCCCCCCTGAGTTCCCTGCTCATGCAGATTTCGGTGATTCATGACGGTTTGGCCGGAGATTTGACGAGCAAGCAGACCGAATTGCTGGCCAAAGCAAAAGATAAAACCAAGGGGATGATTACGTTGGTCAATGATCTCTTGGACTACCGACGTATTGAGGAAGGAAAGTCGGTCCAAAAGATCGAAAGTCTGGACTGCGGCCTCATACTGAAACGTACGGTTGAGTTGATGCGACCTTCAGCCAAAGACAAAGACATAACCATCACAACGGATATTGCTGATGATCTGCCCTCCTTCAGCGGCGACAGGGGGGGTATGGAGGCGATTTTTGTGAATATCATCAGCAATGCCATTAAATACACACCCAAGGGAGGCGATATTGCAATCAGCCTGAACCAGGCGGGAAGAGATATTCGATTCAAGGTCGTCGACAGCGGGATTGGAATTCCTCCTGAAGATGTTGAGCGTGTATTTGAAAAATTCTACCGGATCAAGACCGAACAGACCAGAAGCATATCGGGTTCCGGCCTCGGGTTGTCCATTGTGAAGGGAATCGTAGACGCCCACAGTGGATCCATCCATGTGCAGAGCGCGGTCGGCAAGGGTACCACTTTTATTGTGTCCCTTCCCGTGGGGAATTAGATCTTAGGAGGTGTGCTGTGATTATCGCCCAACAAAAACCATTGAATGAGATACAGGATATGCTTATCTCGTACAACAAGGTTCTGTTGGTAGGATGCGGATCCTGCGTCGCCTTGTGTTCTGCCGGGGGACCAGGGGAGGTTGCTCGCATGGCCGACGAGCTTCTTGCTCAGAACAATGACCTGAAAATAACCAAGACCATCACGCCTCGGCAATGTGTTGAGCGATTTTTGGATCGCCTACAAGAACAAGCTTCAACCTGTGATGCCATTGTTTCCATGGCCTGCGGCAATGGTGTTCAAGCTATGGCAAAGCGGTTTCCGGAAAAGCCGGTTTTCCCGGCCTTGAATACGCAGTTTATAGGCATCAAAGAAGAGCCGGGCGTGTGGGCTGAAATGTGTATGGCCTGTGGTGATTGTATCCTTTGGCGAACCGGAGGGATTTGCCCGATGGCCCGCTGTGCGAAAAGCCTGCTGAATGGGGCGTGTGGGGGGGCTTCTGAAGGAAGATGTGAGGTTTCCAAAGATCGTCCTTGCGCCTGGCAAGAGATCTACCATGCCCTCAAACGCTTGAACAGATTGGATCGGCTCAGGCAAAAGCCTGCAGTGAAGGCCTGGTCGGTTCGTCCCGGCCGGGTCGTCCGAGAAGATCTTAGAAACATGGGGGCCACATAATAGCGGGGTGTCGTCATGGGTTTTCGAGACCTTTTAGAATCAAGGGAGTTCTTGATCACGACGGAGATGGGGCCGGAAAAAGGCACGGATGTGGCCCATCTCCTCGAAGAGGTGGCGTTGATTAAGGATCGGGTCCATGCCATCAATGTGACCGATCTGCAGAGTTCAGTCATGCGTCTGGGTTCCGTGGCCCTATCCCATTTGTTGACGGAAATGGGAGTGGACCCCATTATGCAAATGACCTGTAGAGATAGAAACCGGTTGGGCCTCCAATCGGACCTGCTAAGCGCATGGGTCCTGGGAATCAGAAATGTGTTGGCGTTGACGGGTGACCATCCCACCATGGGCGACCACCCTCATGCCAAACCTGTATTTGATCTGGATTCTGTCACACTTTTGGAAATGATCACACAACTGAATGGTGGGCAGGATATGGCGGGAAACCATCTTAAGGGCGCTCCGAAATTTTTGGCCGGCGCGGTGGTCAATCCCGGGGCGGACAATGAAGCCGCCATGGATCTTCAGATCATGAAGTTGGAGAAAAAGGTCGAAGCCGGCGCACAATTCATTCAGACACAAGGAGTGTACGACCTGAAGGCCTTTGAGACGTTCATGAAACGTGTCGAAGGATTGAACGTCAAGATTCTGGGTGGTATCATTTTGCTCAAGTCTGTGGGCATGGCTCGGTACATGAACAAAAACGTGGCCGGAGTTCTGGTTCCGGAGCCGTTGATTCAAGAATTGAAAGAGGCTGAGAACAAGGCAGATGCCGGCAGGGATATTGCCGTGCGTTTGATTAAAGGGATGAAAGGCCTTTGTGATGGCGTCCACATTATGGCCTTGGGCTGGGAAAGCCGAATCCCTTCTATCCTGGACGCCGCAGGGCTGTAGAAAGGAGTCGTCATGGCATTTGAGTTGCCGAAGATTTCGTACAATGGGGTAGTCAAAGAAATTCTATTGGGACAGGAAACGAGCCCGGTCGTCGTTGGCGGGCAAACGAGCTATCCGTTCTGTCTTTTTGAGGGTGAGATGCCCCACGGACCCACTATCGCCATGGACGTATACGATATGTCCCCTGAGGACTGGCCGGAAGCCGTGCTGGCCCCTTTTGCAGACGTGGCGGGCGATCCCGCGGCATGGGCCAGGAAGTGCGTGGAGACCTACGGGGCGCGGATGGTGGCCCTGCAGTTGGCGAGTACGGACCCGAACGGACAGGATGCCTCTGCTGAAAAGGCCGTGGAAACGACCAAACTTGTGGCCGGCGCTGTTGATGTGCCGCTGATTGTTTGGGGCAGTGGCAATCTGGAAAAAGATACCAGCGTGTTAAAGGCTATAGCAGAAGCCTGTCCCGACGAGAATTTTATCATCGGGCCGGTGGAAGAAGATAGTCACAAGGCATTGGGTGCAGCGGCTATTGCCTATAAGCACACGGTGGCGGCTTCAACGCCTATTGATATCAATCTGGCCAAGCAGCTTAATATTCTCCTGTCGAACTTGGGGGTTCCGGACGAAAGAATCCTTATCGATCCTACCGTATCGTCTCTGGGATACGGATTGGAGTACTGCTATTCTGTCATGGAACGTATACGCATGGCGGCTTTGACCCAGGAAGACGAACGGCTTCAATTTCCCATTGTCTGCAACCTGGCCAAGGAGGTTTGGAAGATCAAAGAGGCGAAGTTGAGCGAACAAGACGCACCATTATTGGGGAACCCTGCGAAGCGGGGGATTTTGTTGGAGGCCATGACGGCCTTTTTGTTCCTTCTGTCCGGTGCGGATATACTGATTATGCGGCATCCCGATGCCATTGCGCTGGTGAAAGGGCTTGTGGAGGATCTAACGGCAACGGTATAAACAGTAAATAGTGAACAGTAAACAGTAAGCAGTGAGCAGTAAGCAGTGAACAGTGAACGGTGAACAGTAAACAGTGAATGGTTCAAAAAAACGTGATGCCGGATACAGGATGCGGGAGGGGCGAGGGGCTATAGGCCAGAGGCAAGGGGCAGGTGCCTTTGGCCCTGTGTCAAGTTTTAAGGCCTATGTTTTAGGCAAGGCCTGGTTCGATCTACGTGGAAAGGAATCTGGATTTTACTTCGTGATTTGATATTCATTATTCGCTATTGTTTTTTTGTTTTACCTTGGCGCACTTGGCGGCTTGGCGCGAGAATTATTAGTGAACAGTAAGCAGTGAGCAGTGAACGGTGGTTGTGCTAACGGCAATTCGCGAATTGAACAAGGCGCCGTAGAGTGCGGGGCTTATCCCCGCCCGCGAACCGTGCGAACGAGACGAATCGGGAGGGCATAAAGCCCTCTCGTACGTCTTTTCCCCGATAACCGGCAACCGGCATCATCAATTGTTTTTTGAGCCAATGACTAATGACCGGTAACCAATGACTGGATAATGGAGGAACAATATGGCTTTGACGGGAATTCAGATCTACAAACTGTTGCCCAAAACGAATTGTGGAGATTGCGGCGTGCCGACATGCCTGGCCTTTGCCATGAATCTGGCTGCAGGCAAAGCCGAACTTGCGGCCTGCCCCCATGTGTCCGAGGAGGCAAAAGCGGAACTTTCAGAGGCATCAGCACCGCCTATCAGGCCGGTGGCAATCGGCGTAGGTGAGGGTGCATTGAAAGTGGGCGGGGAGACGGTCCTTTTTCGCCATGAAAAAACCTTTGTAAACCCACCGGGTCTGGCCGTGTTGATTACAGACGATATGGCCGACGATGATGTGTCCGGGCGCCTTGAACGCTTTCGGACGTTGGAGTACGAACGCGTGGGCTTGACCTTGAGGTCGGAACTGGTGGCTGTTAAGTCCGTGTCCGGCGATGGCGCCCGGTTTGGGAGCCTCGCGGCAAGGGTCAAGGCGGAGACGGACCGAGGCATTATCTTGATGACTGAAGACCCGAAGATCATGGAGGTCGGCCTGGGGGCCTGTGCGGATCGCAAACCGCTTATTTATGCCGCTACCGCTGCAAATGCTGATGCCATGGCCGATCTGGCGAAAAGCCATCATTGTCCTCTGGCGGTAAAGGGAGACGGGCTTGACGAGGTCTCAGGGCTGACGGCACGGTTGACGGAGGCCGGCCTCAAGGATCTGGTGATTGACTCAGGAGCAAGAGATGTCAAGAAGGCATTTGAAGACCAGATCGCCATTCGCCGAAGTGCTCTGCTGAAAAAATACCGCCCCTTGGGCTTTCCGACGATCACCTTTCCCTGTGAGATGACCGATGATTTTATGAAAGAGACATTGATTGCGTCCATGTTTGTGGCCAAGTACGGCGGCATCATTGTTTTGTCGGACCTTCAAGGGCACAGCCTCTTTCCCCTGGCCTTGGCCCGGATGAATATCTATACCGATCCTCAGCGCCCCATGGCCACCTCTGCGGGGATTTACGAGATCGGAGGTCCTGATGAGAATTCACCGGTCTTGGTTACCTGTAACTTTTCTTTAACGTATTTCATCGTGTCGGGTGAGGTTGAAACGAGTCGTGTCCCGGCATGGCTCGTTGTGGTGGATACGGAAGGGCTGTCCGTATTGACTGCTTGGGCGGCGGGAAAATTTGTCGGCGATGCCGTGGGTGTTTCCATGAAGAAGTCTGGTATCGCAGAAAAGGTGAAACACAAGAAAGTGATTATCCCGGGATATGCTGCGGCCATATCGGGCGACCTTGAGGAAGAACTCGGTGACTGGCAGGTGTTGGTCGGCCCCAGGGAGTCGGCACACATCCCGGCATACTTGAAAGAGTGGCATGCCTAAGAGCGCCTTCGGTGCGGTGTTAAGTTTTAGGTAAAAAGGAAAGATAAATGGGCAGAGAGCAAAGGGCACGGCGCATAGAGCATAAAGTGAATAGTGAGGGGTGAGGAGAAAGGTGCATTTTTGGGTTGAGCCTCAATCTTGGCGGAGGTGACGACTCCAGCCTTTTATTATTCGTTTTGCCCTATGCCGCAAGCTTTCTGTCAAGACAGGAGGCAGCATGATACGCATCGGTGAAAATCTGAATATTATGGTCAAGAAAATTGGCCAAGCTATCAAAGACAGAGACCCCAAGCCGATTCAAGATTTGGCTGTCGCAGAGGCAGAGGCCGGCGTGGATTATTTGGATATCAATCTTGGGCCTGCCAGAAAAGGAGGCGAAGCGTTGATGGCCTGGATGGTGAATATTGTCCAGGAGGCCGTGGATCTTCCCCTGTATCTGGATACTACCAATATGCAGGCCATTGAAGCCGGCCTGAAAGCCTATCAAAACAAACAAGGCAAAGCGGTCATCAATTCCATCATGTGTCGGCCCGAGCGCATGGAACAACAGATTCCCATGGCGGCCCAATACGATGCGGGCATGGTGGCTCTACTTTGGGGGCCGGAGGGCATGCCTCGGGACGCCGCCGAGCGGGGGGCTCTGGTCGCCGATATTCTTCAACGGGCCGTTGAGGCGGGGGTGACCGGAGAAGATATCTGGGTAGATCCCATTATCACGCCGGTCAATGTGCAACAGGACCAGCTTTTGGAATGCAACCGGTTCATGTCTGAATTCGGGGAAATCGCCGATGTCCTGGCCCCTGGTTGCAGGTCTACGTGCGGACTTTCCAATGTGTCCAACGGAGCGCCCGAGCATCTTCGGCCGATCTTGAATCAGACCTATATGATGATGCTGGAAAAGCTGGGCATGAAAGCGTGTATCGTGGATGCCTTTGACAAAGACCTTCACGACATTGCCCGTGGGAAAAGATCGGACATCGTCTCTTTGGTCCACCGGGTTATGGATGGGGGCGGTGTCGATATCGCCGGCCTGAGCGACGAGGCACGACACTATGTGAAGACGGCCAAAGTGCTTCTGGGCCATTCCCTTTATTCGGATTCCTGGCTGCAGTTGTAAGTGTTGTTGCAGGGGCGCACTGCAAAGAAAGGCGGTCGATTGGACAAGAACTTTCACTACTATTGTATTCGCGCCCTGGCGGCCGGAGCCGGCTTTTCAGCGAAAGAGGCCCAAACCATCGCCTATGCCAGCCAGTACACCGATGATTCAACCGAGCACGGAAAGATCTACATTACTCAGATTCCAAGCAATTACAGTTATCCGCGATGGGATAAGAACCATGATACTTTTGATCCCATATGTACGGCGCATTCGGCCAAAAGTTGGTTGGCAAGGCTTTGGAAGTGGGCGAAGTTCTATCTTAAGACGGACGTGCAGAGACGAATTCTCATGCCGTTTCATTTTTTGCCTTCAGAGCCATTGTCCGAGAACAACGAAGATCAATTCGATTTTGTAACCAAAGAAAACAGCGCCCTGGCCAATCTTGTGGTGGACACCGCCATAGAAACCTTGTTTCAATCGAAAAAAGACACCCGCAGGTATGCTTTGATCAAGCTTGGTATTGCGCTGCACGCCTATGCCGACACATGGTCGCACGCCGGTTTTTCCGGCCGACACGACTCACGAGAAAACGATATTGCAAAGATCAGGGTAAAACGGGGCAACCGGTTCAAAGCAGTCAATCCCCTGGAGCATGCGGTCTCCTACGCCGCGCCCGACGTGGGCCACGCGGAGGCCGGCGCTTTTCCGGATACGCCGGAGATCCACTGGACTGCAAGATACGCCAACAAAAAGGGACGTCTTGTTCGGGATAATCCCCGCGAGTTTCTCGGCGCGGCGGAGGCGATATACCGAAAGCTCGGTACGGTTTCACCCAAACCGGCGGCAAACTGGGAGGAATTGTCGGCGTCGCTGAGTCGATGCTTTCACAAGAGCAGTGCTTGGGGAAACGAGTTTCCGGATATACCGTTTGAATATAACCGTTTTACCTGGAGAGTCGCTGCCTTAAACGGCGATTCGGTGGACTGGGATGACTTTGACGACGAAACCGATTTTCATAAACTCGCGTTTCAATACACCGGAAACGATATGAGCTGGCTCCTGTTTCACAAAGCGGCTCATGAACAGAGGATTTTCCTGGAGAACAAAATACCAAGAGCCTGGATGACATCTTGACTGACGAGTTTGTAACAATTTAGCGATTTGAACCCCCGGGGTTTTTAAACGGCTAAAATCATACGACCCAAATTTAATGACAGAGGCCCGAAAAAATGATCACCGTTACCGCCGGTATACTCATCAAGGACGCAGAAGTGCTCATTGCCAAGAGAAAGACCGCTGCGAGATTGGCCGGAAAGTGGGAATTCCCGGGAGGAAAGATTGAGCGGGACGAAACTCCGGAAGCGTGTCTGCATCGGGAACTGGAAGAAGAGCTGGGCATCGATGCTACTGTGGGCGACTATATGGGAGAGAGTATCTACCCATACGACTTCGGGACGGTGAGAATTTTGTTCTATCGTGTCTTCTGGAACGGCGAGCCCATTGTCTCAAGGGAGCATCAGGAGGTGCAATGGGTTCCGTTTAATGAACTCAACCGCTATGATTTTGTTCCGGCAGATCTTGCTTTTGTGGAAAAAATTCAAAGCGGAACCATTTTTTCCAACTAAACGGGAGAAGAACCAGACAAAAAAGCATCTTGTCCATTCTTGATGGTCTCGCAACAAGTCGATTTTGCTCTCTCCGTAAGCATTTTGGGCGCTCCCGAGCCCTTCAGCTAAAATGCAAAAACTCGGGCTAACGCCCTCAAACAGTTCGCATTTT
>CAYSGJ010000012.1:0-13111 GCA_964430705.1 uncultured Desulfobacterales bacterium
GTCTTGTTGTTTGGATGGTTCTCCCTCACCCTGCCCTCTCCCGCCAGGGGAGAGGGGTCTGGATTCGGGATTCACCGGGGGCTGT
The DNA here is from genome assembly GCA_964430705.1 of uncultured Desulfobacterales bacterium. Classification (GTDB taxonomy): domain Bacteria; phylum Desulfobacterota; class Desulfobacteria; order Desulfobacterales. The sequence continues at coordinate 86 of CAYSGJ010000012.1, forward strand.
CCGGCGAACTTGGGCGGGATTTCGATCATGGCCTTGTTGATTAACACTGCTACGGGATTCAGGTCGCTGGCGTAGGCCTCCAAGCCCAGCCGCTGTGCTTCCAGGGGCAACGCTCCGCCGCCGGCAAAAGGATCGTGGAAGGCCGGAAGCTTGTAGCGATCGAACAGCTCTTTTGCGCGCGGATGGTCCACATTTTCCGCGCATGCCCTGCGCCAACTCTGCCATATTTCGTCCCGGGCCTGCTGGAGCACTTTTTCGTTGGTGGTGTTTTCCCACTTGACCAAATCCTCGATGATCCGGAACAAGCGCTGGCGCTCCTTTTCCTGCTTCTTTTCGGTCGGAAAGAGATCCGGATGTGCCGACGGGTCGTCCACCATTTGAGAAAAGATGACCGCCCGCGCCGCCGCCAATGGCCGTCTGGCCCACCACAGATGGAGCGTGCTCGGATGCCCGTGGCGAATGGATTTTTCCCGCGCCGAAGCTGCGTTAATGGCATCCAGCGGCAGGGCAACTTCTATGAGTTTTTTCTTATGATTCATTCGTGACTTTATTCCAGTCTGACGATTAAAGTGAATTTCCTGACGATTGTCTGACAATTATGGGGGCCGTTTTTACAACTTTCTTACCATTAATCTTTCCTGTCGATAAATTATCGATAAATTTCAACTTCATATTCGAGAATGATCCTATCTGATTACGTATAAATTACTTGTGAATTGCGTGTTATTCTGAATTTACACGCAATTCAGCCCCCACCTCTCCCACGATCCCAGTCCATATCGAACGGGCTAACGGGGTTTACGATTTGAGTGGATCGATTTACGATTAGTTGACGATTCGGATGATTCCTTTCCTGCATCGGATGATTTCAGAATCAAACCACCTCGTCTCAACGCATATACGGTCGCCCTCTTCCACAGCTTCTACAGGCTGGGCCGGCACTGTTTACAATTCGGGCCGATCGGTTAACGATTAGTTGACGAATACGGCATGACGTCTACCGTTTTAATCCCGGCTCTTGGGTTTACGATTAGCCCAATTTGCTTTACGAATACTTGACGATTAGCTCAGCCCTTTGAAACGATATCGGGTCGATCGCCCGCCCCCTACTTTTTCAGCCAACCCCAGTTTTATCAATTTTTTGAAATCCCCCGCTGTAATAGTACGGGTCACGCCAAACTCCGATTCACAAAGACGGCTTGTAATCTCCTCGCCTTCAGCAAGCCACTTCATCATTTTCCGCTGTCGTTCATTCAACTGTGCTTCCACCGCCGGTGTTACCAAGAGCTGCGTCTCCGGCACCCTGATGCGTTCGATATTGTCACCAGGCCCCGGGAAGGTGACTTGGAAATACCCCATTTCCGTACTGAGTATAGGCTTATCGAGACCGTGGTCGAGCATCTGATCCCGCATCCGGCGGAAACCACTGCCGCGTTCTTCAATGCGGTGAAAATAGGAAAGGCACTGGGCCAGAACCGGATTTCGAGAACAGGGTCGGTACTTGCCTTTTCGCAGGCTGGCAAGTGTGATCGGCCTGGGCGGAAGACCGGGGCTTGAGATGACAACCCGGTCAGAGAAGACTTCGAGGATGATCTTACGCCCGGCATCTTCGTACTGGCGATGAGCCACTGCGTTTACCAAAGCCTCGCGCAGACCATTAACCGGATATTCGTCCAGACGCAAGCGGTTGAGGCCGACGACACGCATAGGATGGCGGGTATTTCGATCGATAAAGGCGATAGCCCGCTCGATGGCCGACGGCATCGGCCCTCGGATGTCCTCGTGGTCCCGCGGTTCGCCATCCGGCTCGTCGCCTCGATAAGCATCCGCCAGTATTCGACACTGAGGAAAAACTGCTGACGGGTCTTTGGCCAGAAGCACGATCCCCGCCGCAGTCGCCCAATAATCGCGGGATTCCTGTTCGTGCCAGGCAAGGCCGCGCATCATGACAGCAGACAACACATCATCGGCCGACAGGTCGTTCACGCTTTTATTTTCAGCAGAGGCGACAAATCGACGGGCCACATCATGGTCAAGGTCTTTCCAAAGAATACGCCTCAACGGTTGGGATTCAAAAGGCGAGGTGGCGTCGATGGTCTGTTCGGCAATTTCGTTTTCGTCGCTGGTTGGCGTAAGCCCAAAATTGTCCTTGAGTAATTTGACAAGGGCGGCACGCACTTCTTTTTGAAGTTCGATGATGTTTCCGAAACGTTTGTACTTGAGGCCGTCTGTCTCGATTTCTTCGAGAAAAGCGTTGGTTTCGGGCGCGCGTTTTTTGTCTTTACCGCCTTTAATGAAGGCAAGGATCGGCAGTTTGTTTTGCTTCGCACAGCGATACTCGGCATGCGTGATCGAAAGGTCACTTACAAGCTTGCCATATTGTTCGGCAACCATCAGCAGGTATACTTGGCACCCCCCGAGAGATTTAAGGCAACCGTCCAGAGCCTTGTCCGGCGAAGCCGGCTCATATTCGAAGAGGACGGGAGTACAGTGGGCAGATAGAAAAGGATCGGTATTCATAAGGTTTTGGACGATCAAGCGTTCGTCTTCGAGTTCCTTTTGCACCGAACTTACGAATATGCGTAGGATCCGGCTCATCGAGGCGCCTCCGCCCGTGCAATCAGTTCGGCAAGATCATAGTTCACGCTTGTAACCCCGAAGTCCGGCTCCCTTTGGAAAGGACAGCGGATATAGTGAACCCCGTGGTTGTTGTCGCCTTGGAATTCCACGATAGCCAGGATGAAGTCTTCCGGTTTATTCAGAGAATAAAGAATCTCATTCTTTGTGACGGTAACGGTAGCCGCGCCTGCATCACGCCCTTTTACCTCAATAAACCGCAAGCGGCCCGTGCCGGGTTTGCGGCTTTCAATGTCGTAACCAAGTTTTTCGGTTTCCTTGTCTATGGGGTCGAATCCGAGCCGGCGTTCGGTTTCCATAACAATTTCCCGCGCCCGGGCGGCCGCCGCCTGCGTATCTACGGAGGAACGTTGGGCCGGCAAGCCGTTACCTGTTATCTCTGCGATTAGACCTGCAGGAACCACCAGAACACCTCCGATGACCACAGGAGGTAACGGTGAGATCTGACCTTCCAGCTTCAGATCCGACATCCGTTTTTCCAGTCTTGCTTGCAGGGTATCTGCTCGCTTGCGGGCTTCCGCAGAGTTGAGGCGGGCACCTGCCTTGCCCGCCTGCTCCTGAAGTTTAAGCTGTTCGGCACGGTGGTCCCAATATGTGATTTCCTTGGTGAGCCGGTCTTTGACGGCCGCTTCGGTCTTGGCGATCAATGCCAGTTTGCGGGAGCGGATTTCTTCAAGATGGTCCGGTACCACATGGGCGATGGCATGGCTTTGGGCCATCTTTTCAATACTTGCGGGCGGGACGCCCGCGCTCCCAGAGATCCAGGTACATTCGGGCCGGGCCAGCAGGGTTTCAATATCCGGCTCGTCATCTGTGAGCGGACGGTAATCAAGGTATGGAGCATAATGCAGGTGTCGCGCGTTGCCCTTGGAATCCATTTCCACATAGAGCATGCGCTTTGAGACAACGCGCCTGTCCCCTGAACGGGTGAGGCCTGCGTCTTGAATGGCATGTTCCAAGTAGAACAGCATCCTCGGCTCGGTGCTGTTATCCCTTTCGTCCACCAAAACGGCCCCCCGGCGCAACAGGTCACGGTGTCTCTCCAGCGTGAGATCAATCACAGAATCGAGCAACGGATGCCCGGGGCATACGAATGCCGCCAGCGGCAGCCCGTGTACAGCGACGAGAGATTTTTCAAAGGCAATACGCTCGTAGCGCGGCATCACCGGTTCTCCAGTGCCCATCAGGCGGTCACGGTTTCGAACCTGTGCCGGGACATGGGTGACCGCATAGCGTCGGGGTTCACGTTGCCTCACGGTACCCCCCAGACTTTGGAAGGCTTCCAGAAAAAAGGATTCGATGTAGTGCGGCTGGAGTCGCCGAGCCTCGGCCCGCTCCATCTCTTCACGAATACGCTGCACGCGGCTGGTATCCATGGCGTCGTGTGCCAAGGCGCGCTCTTCGATTAGGTCCTGGAGCCTGGGTTTATCAAAAGCGCCGCTCACCACCTGAGAAAGACGGTCGCGGACCTCAGGATGCTCGCCGTACCGAATCGCCTGGAGCAACAGATCGCGCAGGGGCTTGCCCTCGAATTGGAGTTTTCCGAGCACGTCGAAGACTTGGCCTCCGAGTGTTTGACGTGCCTGCTCGAGCTTCTCGAGGAGTGTGCGATAGACGTCGCCCTCTCGTGTTTCCTCAGCTACAAGATTCCAAAGGTGGCACACCTCGGTCTGGCCGATACGGTGAATGCGGCCGAAACGCTGTTCAATCCGGTTAGGATTCCAGGGAAGGTCATAATTGACCATAAGATGGGCGCGCTGCAGGTTGATCCCTTCACCGGCGGCATCTGTAGCCAATAGCACCTGGACGAGAGGGTCGTGGCGAAATGCCTCCTGAACGGCCATCCTGTGTTCCCGTCCCATGCTTCCGTGAATGGTGACAACGGCCTCTTTGCGACCCAGCAGTGTAGTGATGCGTTGCTCCAGATAGCTCAGAGTGTCCCGGTGCTCAGTGAAAAGAACCAGCTTCTGTTTGGGCGACGGCGTGGGAGGCGGAATCGGGCCTGCGCCATAGGGAATAAGATCCTCTGACACGTGAGTGCCAAGGCCTGCCGGGGTAAAAATCTCGCTGAGAAGACAGGCCAGTTCACGCCATTTCCGGTCCGCGCCGCTCCGGCGAACCTCGCCTGCCAGTCCTTCCAGGCGCTTAAGTGTTTCGATCTCAGCTTTCAACTCCGCGATGGTGGTCGCCGCGGTGGCCTCGTCAAGGATCTGTTTTTCAGCGGCATCGACCTCGCTTTCGGGGGCGTCTTCCAGATCCTCCAAGTCTTCTGCATCAAGCAGGGACAATGGCGGAAAGATTTCCTCGCCTACCATTGTCCCTCTCTGAAGGAGTTCCAATTCACGTAGACGACTCTCCAAGCGTTCCCGACGACGGCGAAGTGATTGGTAAATCGCCTCTGGTGACGAAGCCAGACGACGCTGAAGAACAGTCAGCGCAAATCCCACGTTGCCGGCACGTTTGTCATTGGCAAGTGATTCGGCGCGGTTGAACTCTTCGCGGACATACTCAGTTACCTCTTTGTAGAGATGCGCTTCAGCGTCGGATAGTCTATACGGGACCGTGTAGGCTATGCGCTCGGGAAAAAGAGGCGTTGCATCGAACTTGTAGAGGTTTTCTTTGACCATGCGGCGCATCAGGTCGGAGACATCAACCGTATGGACGCCATCGCGGAATTTCCCCTCAAAACGGTCTCCGTCCAAAAGCGCCATGAAAAGCTGAAAATCCTCTTCCTTGCCGTTGTGAGGCGTGGCGGTCATTAAAAGGAAATGCCTGGTCAACGTGGAAAGGAGTTGTCCAAGTCGATATCTCTTCGTGCGTTTTGTTTCGCCGCCGAAGAAGGTGGCTGACATTTTGTGCGCCTCGTCGCAAACAATAAGGTCCCATCGGCAGTCTTTGGCTTTGAGCTTTTCCTGAACGTCTTCATTCCGAGACAGTTTATCCAGACGTGCGATGACCAGATTGGTTTCTAAGAACCAGTTCCCCGTGCGGGCTGCCTCCAGTTTGTCGTTGGTGAGGATCTCGAAGGGCAAATGGAAACGTCGGTAAAGCTCGTCCTGCCATTGTTCGGCCAAGCTTCCCGGGCAGACCACAAGGCAACGCTGCAGGTCTCCGCGTACGATGAGTTCCTTGATCAAGAGCCCGGCCATGATCGTCTTGCCGGCACCTGGGTCGTCCGCCAGCAAAAACCGTAATGGTTGACGGGGTAACATGGCCTCATAGACGGCCGTGATCTGGTGAGGAAGTGGGTCTACAAGTGAGGTGTGGACAGCGAGAACCGGATCGAACAGGTGGGCAAGGCGGATGCGGTGTGCTTCTGAGACCAACCGGAAAAGGGCGCCGTCGCCGTCGAAACTCCACGGCCGGCCTTTTTCGACCACCTGAATACGGGGTTCGTCGTCTCTGTATAACAGGCGGTTCGCTACCTTGCCGCCCGGGTCTTTGTAGGTGAGTTCAACCGCATCGGATCCAAACCACTGGACACTGACCACCGTCACCAGGCAATCCGGCAGGATACCCTTAACGGAAGCATTTGGAGTGAGCTGTTCGAGTTTGCTCATGGCTTGATTTCACCAGGGCCGGTAGGTTGTCGTCCGTATCGGGCGGATATCACGAAAAATCGGCCGTTTTCGTAGGCTTGAGACAACCCTTCAGATTTACAGAAAAATATAAAGCCTCCCTATCACAACCAGTGCCGAAAGTAAACACGGAGTTATCTAGCATAAGAAGTGTGACAGATCCGGTCACGGCTGAAATCGTGTATTTTAACGGTCTGATGCTTTTGGAGGCTGGTTTTTTTTGTTACCCTTCGCGATACGCAATATCGAATATTTCAGGTGAGAAGAACGTCTTGGGTCGTACGTCCTTGAGTTCTGCAAGGACGCCCTTCTTGATCAGACCTTGAACGTCCGTTTTCGCTGTGGGATATGTAATAGAAAACCTCTTAACTAGTCCCGGTATCGTCAATAAAGGAGACGTGAACAGATCGTCTATGATAGCGTGAGCGCGTACACTGGTACCTCCGGCCGCCTGCAGATATCGATCTTTCAGAATTCGTAACTCATCGCAACGTCGGATAGAGTCCTCGGCCTGGGCAACGGTTCCTCTCAGGCAGAACGCAATCCACTTTTCCCACTCTCCGTTCGAACTGATCCGGAACAACGTGTCGATGTATTCGTCTTTATACCGTTCGAAGAATGCACTCATATATAGCCATGGCATGGTCAGCCCGCACCACTTGTGGATCATGAGGGATAACAAAGCACGTCCTACCCGACCGTTACCGTCAATAAACGGGTGGATTGCCTCGAATTGATAATGTATTAAATAACAGCGGACCAATGGGTCGTACTTCGCATCTTCTTGGTTCAATTCCTTCTCAAATTCATCTAAACATGCCGACAAACGATTGGAGGGCGGAGGTACAAATCGCCGGTCCGAGCCAATGTGAACTTGGCACTTGCGAAACTCCCCCGGAGCCCTTTCTTTTCCGCGAACCCCTGCCATAAGAGTCTTATGTAGCTCTCGAATAAGTCTCAGACAAAGCGGAAGTTTTTGCAGAAAATCCATTCCTTGGCGGAGAGCCCTACTGTAGTTTGAAACTTCCAGCCAGGCGTTGGCTGGATCTTTTTCGGATTTCGGCTCACGAGGTTGGAGTTGGAAAAGCAGCAACTGCTGAGGTGACGCATATGTTCCTTCCAGACTTGAGGAGCGAAGGGCTTCCCGGCTTTGCAGAGGGCGCAGTAATAACTCGGGGTTAGGTAGCGTGCGTCCAATGCCGTCCAGACGTGCAATGTTTTCTTTGGCTTTGCTAAGAAGAGGCCAAAGCTCGATAGGAAATTCCCAGTCAGGCGGAAGATGTGCCGGAACGAAGGCCCAATCTTCTTCCGGAATATTGACTCGAACTAATTCTCCTGTTTTGTTATCTGTGAATTTAGATGCGTCCATCGTTAAAGTGCATTTTAATTAGCCCGTTCCAATTAAAATTTTTTGCCATTTTTTTTAAAACGCTAGCACTAACTTATATAAGGATCAACCAAAAACGACTAAGCAGCTAATATTCCTCGGTCCTTGGATTAAAGGAGCGCAAAGTACTGTATACAGCCTGCATGAAACTGCTGTCGTCGTTAACGACGCCATCCTCGCTACAATACTCCCCCAAAATGGCTGAAAAGCCCATGGGCACAAGTGCGGGCACAGTGGCCCAATATCTATCCTAGTTTCGAAGTGTTTTCAAGGGTTCGAAAAATCCATGTTCCCATTCTGCTATTGATATTATTGTCAATTTTGACAATTTTGCAAGGAGTGAAAATCCATTCGCCCCCTTTAAAAATTTGTGCCTTTTCTGTGCCCACAGCCTCAAAAAAAGTCTTATTTTACCTAATTTTTCCCAACATCCCGGGCACAAAAAAAGCCAGTGAAATCAACATAGTTCTCTGAAATCACTGGCCTTATCGAAAATACCCTGGTTCGTTTAGGAATCCATTGCTCTATCCCCTGAGCTACGGGGGCGATTGGTTGGAATTACGTTGTGTTATGTGTTGGCGCCAGCCTTCGATCTTTGCCCAAAATGGCGGATTGTGCCATCATGGCAATGTGAAATAGGCGACTTGTCCCAAAGTGGTCAACCCTAAAATCCGCACCGGTCGCCCCTTTGTCGCTGTCAAAAAATTGACCGGCCTTTGCGGCCACGCTGATGTGGGGTTACCTGATCAAGGATGGTTGCCGAAACCTTCGGACCGAGCGATCATCGCGCACAGTAGAATTACAAACAATCTTACACGAAGCCCAAGCTTTCCGCAAGCCGATTTCGACGTTGTATCAACCTGTTTGGTTATCGCTGAGTCTTGATGGATGTACCGGGTTTTAGACGGAATTTAACCCGGCACATTGAGGCAACAAGTGCCATTGATCGATCCATACGGCCCACCCCTATCATGATGCTATGGTTCGAAAGTCGTTTTTTCTAAATCGGCACGCCCACCGCCTTGCATCTCCGGCAAATTCGGCGGCCGGTTGGATCCGCAACATATGGATCGATTGACAGGTCCGATTACGGGTATTATAACAAACGCCATCGATGTATGGAGAAAAATCATTGTACTTTTTAACAAATCCGGATACAAGGGTGCAATCAAGAATATGCCCACGTGCGGAAAACCATGGGCACAGACTGAAGAGTTTATCCGGTTTTTTGTGGTAACCTCCTTGTTTTTGAACACATTTGAAAGATCTTGGCTGCCGCGCGCAGACAAAAATAGATATGAGGTGCCGTCATGTTTGGCGATATCATTTTATTGCTGGCCTTTGTGGCCGTAGGCGCTGTTTTTGCGCTCATCCTGGAATTTCTAAGCGCTGTATAGATCGGGTTGCGCCCGACGCCCTTTCCCGCCCGTGGAAACATCCCGCCTGAACCATCTAATTTTTTTACCCCGCGTCGCCGCCCGGACCGGTGTTTGCGTTTTGAGATACGGAAATCCTCACAAGCCCTAAGACACGAAAGGGGAACGCCGTTTTGTTTGTTTCCGGAAGGCTTGGCCTGTGTTGGGAAAAGCGATAGGACAAAAAAATCTCCCGGCAGCAGCCCTTAGACCGGGAGGTTGCTTGCTTGCGGCCCAGGGCTGGGCCGCCGACAAGCTGTTTCAGTGCGGATAAAAAGGATTATTTTCGGGGCGGTTGCCTCCGGCCGTTTGCCGAAAGCCTCCAAGCTTTTTCTATTTTGCGTCCACCAACAGCATTTGCCCCGGATAGATTGTTGATCTGGGCGTCAGCTTGTTCAGCAGCAGAAAACGTTCCAGCTCCATGTTGTGGGTCGTAGCAATCTGATACGGGCTGTCTCCCCGTTTCACCTGATAGCTCCTGGTATTTTCCTGGGACACCGCTTCGGACGTTGTCCCTTGTCGCACCAGAAGTGTCTGTCCGATATGAAGATCCTTGCTCTTGAGGTTGTTAAGCTGCATGATTGCCTCGATATTTGTGTTGTAGGATCGCGCGATCAGCCACAGGGAATCGCCCCGTCGGACTTTGTGATGCAGGGGTTTCGAGGTATCGGAACTGCCGGCTTGGGTTGCCTGGGCGATGGTCCGCCCACTTCCCCGAATGGGTATTTTCAGCCGCTGTCCCACCCGAAGGTAGTTTGCGCTTCTCAGGTTGTTTGTCTGCATAATGGCACGAACGCTGGTTCGATAACGCCCGGCCAGATGAGACAGAGTATCGCCTCGTCGCACGCGATGATGCTCGTAAGCTCGCGAGGGTGGAATATACAAAGGGACCTCGTCCAGGTTGGCCGTCAATACGGTTCCCTTTCCCGGGGGCACCTTTAAGGCATAAGACGTTGGAGGCGTTACCTTGTATCGGAGCTCCGGATTAAGCAATTCCAGCTCGTCATTGGGAACTTCGAGAATCTTCGCAATATCCTGGAGCCGCCCCTGCTTCGGCACCTCAACCGTCTCATATTCCAGGGGCTCGTCCAGATCGCTGAGATCAAAACCGAATTTTTCCGGGTCATTGATAATCTGAAGGGCCGCAAGGAACCGGGGAACATACCGAGCGGTTTCCCATGGCAGCCGGTTGAAAAGATCCCAGAAATCGTCAAGGTAATTGATGTTCTGATCACGAATGACCCTGAGCACCCTGAATTCCCCGCAATTGTATGACGCAAGAACGGTGCTCCAGTCACCAAAGATCCTGTGAAGTTCTTGCAGGTAGGCAATAGCAGCCTGGGTGGATTTGGTCACGTCCATACGTTCATCGATCCACTGGTCTCTTTTTAGGCCGAATTTATAGCCGGTAGACGGGATGAACTGCCAAGGCCCCAGGGCGCGGGCACGAGATAACGCCTTGACTTTAAACCCACTTTCAATCAGAGGAAGCCAGGACAGCTCCGGGGGCAACCCCGCTTCTTTTAAGGCCTTTAGAATTTCAGTACGATATCTTCCGGAACGCTTGTAGGCATTGAGAAAGAATTGCCTTTCCGGGCCCTGAAAAAGTTTGAGTTCCTTTTCCACGTGGCCATTCATCAGCATGGGAATGGCATTGTGGTTGCCATTGACAACCGTACGCTGGGAGGCATAGATCTCCAGCATCCGTTTGCAGATGAGAAATCGCGTGTCTTCCTTCTGCTGTATCAGCTTCGGTTCTTCGCTGGCATCGGCCTGCAGCAAAAGATTGTAGGCTTGATCCAAAGAGGCGATGGCATTTTCAAAATCCCCTTTGCCCCAAAAATCCTGGGAAACCTGACAAAACTCAAGGGCCTCATCAAGGACCGTCTGAGCATCCTTGGCCGGGGGGGCCTCGTCAAGGCTTTTTGATGGCCTTATGGCACTCTGAACGGCCGTCTCGTCTTCCGTGTACACCATGCTTAGAGTTTGGGCGCCAACGACATCCGAGGGGTTGTCTGTGTTTTTGGCCACAACATCGTCAGAACTCCCGTCGCTTCCAAACCCCTCGAGCTCTTCCACAGCCACAGATTCCGTTGGATTCGGGCTGTTTTTCCGCTCGGCGGACGCGCAACCGACCAACAACAACACTGCAAACACCGATAAAGCTGTCTTCGTAAACCACCGCATACCGTAACCTTTCCTTTTGTTCTCAAGCCCCTTTGTGCAAAACCCCCGACCCAAAAAGGCACGGGGGCAGTTCTTATGTAGGACTGTTAACAATGCACGCAAGGGTTGTCAAGTGTTTACCCCGCTGCGCAGTGGTCATGGATGAACTCCGCGCTCTGGAACCGTTTTTTTATACCACAAAGCAACACCTCGTTTGACAAGCAAACTCCGTGCCTTTAGACAAGAACCGGAATGGAAATAATTCGGGTGCAAGCGGCAAAAAGTCGCTGTCCGCAAGGTCGTTGGGTGCGTCAGGGAAGGGCGCTTTTTTGGCGTTTTTGTAGCCGGTTCACGTGCTCTTCCATACGGTCAAGAAGACACGAAAGGGTCCGGCTGTCATTGGCGGAAACGGGAATGCCATGCCACCGTTTGGCCAATTGCGCCACCTTTTCAGGCGGCACGAGGTCTTGCTTGTTCAGCACGGTCAAGACGGGAATGCCATCGAGGTGCAGTTGTTCAAGAATCCGCTCCACCGCTTTGATTTGATCGGGGAACCTGGGGTTGCCGATGTCAACCACATGGATGAGCAGGTCCGAATCTTCCAGTTCTTCAAGGGTGGCACGGAAGGCCGCAATGAGTTCCCGGGGCAGCTGTCGAATAAACCCGACCGTATCCGATATAATCACTTCCGCCTCGGCTGGAAGTCTTTTCCTTCGGCTCGTCGGATCAAGCGTAGCAAACAGCCTTTCTTCCGCCAGAACGGAACTCCGTGTCAACGCATTGAGCAATGTTGATTTGCCTGCATTGGTGTAGCCGATCAAGGATAGGATGGGCAGGCCTTTTTTGTTTCGCCTGGCCCTTCGCTGCAACCGCTGCTTTTGAATAGAATCAAGGGATCTTTCCAGCCGGGCTATCCGTTTGCGGACCCGTCTTCTGTCCACCTCCAGTTTGGTCTCGCCGGGCCCCCGACCGCCGATACCGCCGGCAAGGCGGGACATGGCCGTGCCCTTGCCCGTGAGCCTGGGAAGGAGGTATTTGCACTGGGCAAGTTCAACCTGGATTTTGCCTTCACGGCTCTGGGCCCTCTGGGCGAATATATCGAGTATCAACTGCGTCCGGTCAATGACCTTCAATTCAGTAAGATCCGTAATGGAACGGACCTGGGACGGGTTCAGCTCTTGATCAAAGATGAGAAGATCGGCGCCTTTCTGTAACGCCAAAATAACAAGTTCCGTGAGTTTTTTTTCACCCATCAGAAAACGGGAATCTATCTTGCGCCGATGCTGAAGGACCCTGTCCACTACTGCTATTCGGCTGGATTTGGCAAGTTCTTGCAGTTCATCCATGGACTCCTGAGCCGTTGGCTTGGGGGCCGTAGAAACGCTTATCAGGATGGCCCGCTCCCCTTTGCCCCGCACTTTCTGCGCCTGAACCATCGGGGCAAACTCAGATTCCAGGGAACGGATCAACCCCAGACAGTCCAAGTCCAATTGGCCCAGATCCAAAGGAGGAAGAACTTCCCAGTTTTTGCCGTCAACGCTATTGGGAAGAATATGGGCGCCGAATATCCGCTCCGGGAGCCCTGATTGGTCGATGGTCACTGCCGCCATTAGATCCAGGTTCAACAATGCCAGATCCATGAAATCGTCACGGGTCAAGGGTTCTTTCTGCAAATGGGTGTGGACGCAACGAAGCCCTTTTAGACGCCCTTCACCAGACCGATATTTCTCCAGATCGGGAATGACAATCTGCTGGTAGTTGCCCACAATCACATGGGTGGTCAAACCCAGGCGGTCGATCAACACGCCGATCTGCCGTCGGATTTCAAATGACAGTGCACAAA
>CAYSGJ010000013.1:0-7779 GCA_964430705.1 uncultured Desulfobacterales bacterium
GCCCGACCCTACATTGGGATTGGTTCTTCGGCGTAGGGTGCGGGGTTTATCCCCGCCCGAAAAGGAAAAAGATGTGATGCATGTGCGTGTACGTGATGCAGGATGCCGGTAGAGCGTGTGCGTGAGGCGTGTACGTGAACCTACGGGTCATTGGTCAATAGTCATTGGTCATTGACCATCCGGCCCTCTTGCCTCCAGCCTCATGCCCCTAGCCTCTTTATCCAACTGACAACTGGTATCCGGCAACCGGCAACTGCGTGTGTCCGTGTGGGTCTGTGGCTAAGTGGTTTTTTTATTCTTTTTCTTTGCCACTTGGCGCGAGAATGGGTTTTATTTGTCAGGTAACGCCTACCGGCGCAACCTGACCTACCATCCCGGCAACCGGTAACTGGCAGCTGACAACTGGTATCTGGCAACCGGCAACAAATGCCGGTTATCTTCGAACGTGCCTCCTGTCGAATTCATCCAACCAGGCCCTGATCTTGGCAATTTCCTGGTCTATTTCTTCGGATTTTTCAGGGGCGTACTGTTTGGCCTTGTGCAAATGACGCGTCAAGGCCTCTCGATATAGACTGGCAAGCTGTTTTTCGCCTTTGCTGATCTTGTTCGTGGCCATGGCGTATTCAATAGCCGCCAACCTCTTGGTAACCGTTTCCTTTTGCACGTCTGTTGAAGCGTACGGAATGGCTTCGGCAAGAAACCTCTTGGCCGCTTCGAAATCCGCCATGCCCCCTTTTGCCAGGGCCAGGTCGGCCTTTCCGGACAGCACGAGAAAGTTAATACTGTTAAGCCTTAACTGAATGGCTTGCCTTTGCGCACTTGACCTCGCATATTTGGAGGCATCGCCTAAATAGGTCCTGACGGTTTTGAGGTCGGGCGTCTTGTCCGCGTACAGAATATCATCCGCGTTCTGAACCAGGTAATCAAATACAACGCCATGGGCCTGCCTCTTTGAATATGACTCCTGCCGAGGCAGCCCTTCAATCATCGTGGGATCGGGAAAGGTCGCCACCAGTTTTTCGCCCATCGGTGCGAACCTGCCTTGCCACAGCTCCACGGCTTGTTTGCTCTGCTTGAAATAGAACTTGCTCGAATTGGAAAAACTTGCCATCAACAAAACAGCCAACACAAAGGCGAAAGCGCCGATTGCATATTTTACGGTCTTGTCCATGGGTTCCTCCGGAGGCGATGAAACAGATGCCGTTTCAGAAGCATCCTTGGCGCCCGAAGCCTCGGCGGATTCGGGTGTTGCGCCTCCTTTTGCCGGTTCCTCATCAAACTTTCTGAAGAGAAGTTCCTTCTTTTTGTCTTTGTCTGTCTGGTTGGTCATGGCCCGTTTCTCCTCCACCTTCAATTCGCCTTCAGTTTCACCGGATGGTCCTTGTGTCTTTTTCAGTTCCGTAAACCGTTGCCACACCTTGTCGGAAACCGGAGCGCCGGATTCCAATCCCTCCAAGCCCTTGGCCTTGTATCGCTTTTGCCATCCGTAATACGTGGATGGGGCAAGACCCAAGTCTTTCAGATTCGCCGTGATCGAACCAGGCAATGTCGGGACGTCATCCAGAATGGCTTTTTTCTTTTCAACTTCCCGGGTATGATCGGTTTTTTGAGGTTTCTGCGATTTTTTCTGCGTCGATTTCAGCAGGCTTTTTCGCCCCATTCCGTTACCGTCCTCGCCTCCTGTGGTGTGGGTTCACATACGACGTGTTTCATATATGGTAAAACCCATTTTGTAAAGGGATTTTTCCGGGACCCGGATTACGGCCCGGTGCAGGACAAATCAAAAGGCAGACCCTGATCGACTGCAAGGAGGCCGCCGCTTTCGCAGCTTGAAACGTTCACTCATTCAAAAAGCTTCGGCTCGCCCATCAGACTGGAGATAAAACAGCCGCCGCCACCACCGCCACCCGCGACGGCCGGCTGACTGCCGGGACCTGTCGGCGGCGCATAAGACAGCCCCATGCCGCCCGGGTCCACGATAACGCCGTTGGCAACCCCGTCCGCATCCCCATAGCCGCCGTCTGTGAGATACAGCGTCACGGATTTTCTGTCGCTGCCGACAACGGATACAACCTTGAGTCCATCAACATGCCAGCCGTTGACGGCGTCATATTTGCACCAGGCAGCGCCTTCGGGGGCCGGATCCGAAAAATAGATCGTCACCTCGGCGTCCGCGCCCGGATGGGCAACGGTCACCCTGAAACCGATCAATCCCAACGGCATCTCATCCGGGGCCTGATCCGAATACGGCAATTGCGCCGGGTCCAGGGATTTGACCATATCAATCGTTTCAACGTTTCGGCCTTTCTTAACGCCCATTTGGGCGTTGCCGACCACGGTGTTCACGCATTTGATCCTGTGCGGTTCATCCACATCCGGGATGCCGTTGCCGTCCAGGTCCACGGTTCGGTCGACTTCTTGATAATCGGCAATGCCGTTGCCGTCGGCGTCGTCATTGCTGAAAAGGGTGGTGAATGCGCTTGTCTCCGACCACGCCGAATTGCTCGAAGCGTCAAAAAAACGGACTCTCCAGAAATAGGGCCTGCCCTCTTCCAAAACCCCCCACGGCACCGGCAATGCAGTCAGCCAAAGATCCGGGGGCGCAATGAACGGGGCAAAAACCAGCGTGTCGGGATTGAAGGAATCGTCGACGGCAACCTGCCATTCCGTGCCCTCATGGGCGTCTCCGTCGGGGTCCGTGAATGGGCCCACGTTGAGTTCGGGGTTCAGGACCACGTCTTTCCGCCCGTCGTACGGCGAAACGATGTACGGCGTGTCCGGCGGCCTGTTGCCGGACGGCGGAGGCGGCACATCTAGAATATTCACGGTCTTCTGCGCGGTTTCGGTAACGCCGCCGAAGGCATAATAGGCCGTGACGGTCACGTACCGGTCGCCCGGAACTTCCGATGTGGTCAGGACCCCGTCGGCGCTGATCGCGGCATACGAAGAGTTCTCGCTCCAGTTGCTGTCGTCGGTGACATCTCGGCTGCTGCCGTCGCTGAATGCAGCCCAAGCGGAATAGGATGCCGTGCTGTTTTCTGGAACGGAACCAGAACCGGAGATGGAAAGCTCCGTCAAAAGCGGAGGATCGTCAACGGAAACGACGGTGACGATCACCTCATCCGTATCCGTCAAGCCCCCTTCATCCGTCACCTCAAGCTCAAAGACCAATTGGTCTCCCGCCGGCCCCACAAACGGCGCCGTAAAGGCGGGGTGCATGGATGAAGCCCCGGACAAAACCACTGCGGTGCCGGCCACCTGCGACCAACTGAACAAAATGGTCGCGCCGTCGGGATCATACGAATTGGACCCGTCCAGCGTGACGGCAGCCCCTTCATAGACCGTCTGATCGGGGCCCGCCAGCGCGAGCGGTTGTACATTCGGAGGCGTCCAACACGCCTCATTCGAATCCCCGCTTTCATGACCCGAACCATTAAACGCCCGCACCACGAAACAAGAAACGCAATGGTCGTCTACGCTGATTGTGCATGTCGGGTTGTCAGGATCCACCAAAGTTTGCCCTGGATCGTCGCTTTCAATCCAGCCTTCCCACGCGGGATTTCCATAATCGTAGACTTCCCCGCTCTTGCGCTGAAAAAGCCTGTAGCCGGCAAGATCCGGTTCGGTATTCGGGCTCCACGCCAAGGTAACTTCCGCAGCATGACCGTTGGAAACCGCGGAAACCGCTAAACAACAGAAAAAGAGCAGAACAAACGAAACCGCCCGGAGCCCCCGATGCAGGCAAGCCCGACACCAGATTTTCTTTTTGCTATGAACCATCCAACTAAGACCGACAACACCACATATAGTATTTTTGGAATCGCACACACCAACATATTGTTGGCCTATATCATAGAGCAAGCCACATGCCAACCGGAAAAATCCGACTTTCCGAATGCTTCCAACACACCCTGTTTATAGTGTTTTTTGAATAGGTTGGAAGTTTTCTGACCGACCTTCCCTTTTTGCGCGCCCCCGCCCTTTTAAGATCTTTCAACAGGGCATTTTTTTCACAAATCAACGGCAAACAGGCAATTTATGCTGGTTTGCGGCAGGCGCGGACCGCGTTGCCTTTGCGCCCGCAACCGGCAGAGCAAGGAAAAAACCCGTATCTATTTTATTTTATGAGGTATTTTTTGAAACCAACCAGCTCGGGGCGTGCGAACGATGAAGGATTGGACCTACGGAAGATCTTGCTCAAAGTTGCATAGATAGCGGTAACATCCTGCAAACACATTCAAATCTAAGTGTATGGAATTTCATTCATGCGTGACGCCGCGTTTCGGCGTCGGAAACGCCATGCCGGAACCGAGTTGCGTCGCCCCCTGCTTTCATGACTTTCACAGACATCGGGACCGTCACGTTCCTCTGAAATCAGCCGGGTCAATCTCGTACTTTTTCAATAAATCATACAGATCCGCGCGATATTTCCCGGCCAATGCAGCGGCCTTGCTGACATTTCCCTGCGTAAGTTCCATCAACTCAATAATATAACTTCTCTCAAAACCCTGCTTTGCCTCTTTGAAAGGTCTCAATGAAAGATCCTCGAAGGTTTCGGAGGGCAGCATCAGGTCTTCGGTGATCAGGTCATGTCGGGCCATGGCCACGGCACACTCAATGGTGTTTTCGAGCTCTCTGACGTTGCCGGGCCAGGAATAACACATCATCTTTCGCAACGCCCCGGGGGTAAATCCTTTGATTTGCTTTTTGGTATCCTGAACAATCTTTTGCAGGCTGTGTTCCGCCAACAAAGGGATGTCGCCCTTTCGGTCTCTTAAAGGGGGAAGGTCAATGGGAATCACATAAATCCGATAAAACAGGTCTTCACGAAATCGGCCCAGCTTCACTTCCTCTTTCATCTGTTTGTTCGATGCCGCGATCAACCGGGTATCGACCTTGACGGGTTTTTCCCCCCCGAGGGGATAAAACTCCCGATCCTCCAGGGCACGGAGAAGCTTGGCCTGCATGAACAAAGGCATCTCTGATATCTCGTCCAAAAACAAGGTCCCCTTGTTGGCTTGATAGAAAAGTCCTTTTTTACTGCGGGTCGCACCCGTAAAGGCGCCCCTTTCATAACCGAACAGCTCGCTCTCAAGCAAATTCTCCGGAATGTTCGCGCAATTGATAATGACAAAAGGCCCGTCTCTTCTGGAGCTGGCCACGTGCAAGGTTTTGGCGATCATGCTTTTTCCGGTTCCGCTTTCTCCCTCAATATACACGTTCGACTCGCTGCCCGCCGCCTGGGCCACCTTGGCCAACGCCCTTTTCATGATCTCGCTTTTTCCGATCACGTTCTTGAAATCATAGGTGCCCCCCACCAGGCTTTTCAACCTGGAGACCTCTTTCGACAGGTGCCGCTTTTCCAGCCCGTTCTTGATCTGCAACAGCAGGTCATGATAGTCAAAAGGCTTGCTCAGATAACTGTAAGCCCCTTTTTTCATGGCTTCCACAGCGCTTTGTATAGTTCCGTACGCCGTAAGAATAATGATAGGAATATCGGGATTCAACGCATGCAGCTCCTGCATCACTTGGATCCCGTTTTTGCCCGACATCTTCAGATCCACCAGGGCCAGATCAACGCCTTCTTGCTTCGCCAATCCTACAGCCTTTTCAGCATCACTGGCCGTGACGACCTCATAGTCATTGGCCTCCAGCCTGATCCGAATAACTTTCAGCAGGTTATGGTCATCATCTAAAACAAGAATCCTGTCCATGTCGCACTCCCGGATATCTATTTTCCCCGGATCTTCTTTTCTTCCATCCCCAGATCAATCTCTTTCAGTTTCTCCAGTTGGTCCTTCAGGGTCTCCAACTCGACCCGCAGGCGTTCCGTCTCCTGTTGGCGTTCCTTGCCCTTTCCCTTTTCCGCCTCCACGGTCTTAAGAAGTTCTGTTCTTTTTTTTTCCAGATCGCCAATGGTTTTTTCCTGCTCGACAATCTGCGCTATCAACAAGGCATATAACTCGGCGCCCTCGTTTGTGCCGCTTACGGGAAAGGCCTCTTTCAGCCGCCGGAAACGCTTCAGGGATTCCTGCCAGTCCCTGTCCGGATTGTTCGGGTGGGCATAGATCAAACCGGTCAGAAACAAGGCCTCGTCGCTTGCGCCCTGAAATTGGGTCTTCAACACGGCTTCAGCCTCCCTAAGGGCGGCCCGATATTCTCCATGGTCATACAACACCCTGGCCTTGGAAATACGCTCCTGACCGCGTTCCGAAACGCCTTGGATCGTTTCAGGGCCGCCCGGGCGACGGTAAATCCCGGGAAAATCCGCACACCCAGCCATCCCGAAGGCCGAAACTAGGCAACAGGCAAGGAAAAACGAAACGTGCTTCCGTGTCCCGGTTTGCTGTCCACCCATATGTCTCCCCCATGCGCTAGAATAATATGTTTTGCTATGGCAAGGCCGAGGCCGGTTCCCCCAGCCGTACCTCTTCCTGTGTCAATCCTTCTGAATTTGTCAAATATCTTTTCTATATCATCCCGAGGTATTCCACAGCCCGTGTCGGTAACAGCGACCTCAAGGCGGTTGCTCCCATGGTCACGCGATGCGGATATGACAATCTTGCCTTCCCTGGGAGTAAACTTCAAGGCATTTCCCAAAAGATTTTCCAAAACCTGTCCGATGCGATTTTCATCCATCTTCACGGGCGGCAACGTATCAATATCGTGTGCCTCCAGGCGGATTCCGTTGCGAAGGCTCATGGGGGCATATTTCGAAACGGTCTCTTTGATCAGAGGCGCAAGATCGGCTTCCGTGAAAAAATAGTCGGCCATCTTGGCCTCCATGGACGACAGATCCAGGATACGGTTGACGGACTGTATCAGCCTTTCACACTCTTCTTTAATAATCGTCAGCAGGGAGGCCATTTTCTTCGGAGAATCCAGCAAAACACCCTCCAACAACATGCTGGAGGCCTCTCGAATGGCTGTCAGGGGGGTGCGCAGCTCGTGGGATACGTGGCTGATGAAGTCCGCTTTCATCTCATCCAATTCCTTGAGCCTTTCACACATCAGGTTGAATGCCCGAAACAACTCCTTGATCTCCGGCGGCGCCGGGATGTCGGCGACCTCTTCGAACCGCCCCCGTGATATCTCCTTGGTCTTTTCCCGCAAAAGATGAATGGGCCGGTTAATACTCCTAGTATTGAAAAACGAGATCAGAAATCCCATAACGATGACGAAGCCCGCGGTCACCCCCGTAATGCGGGATACCCGTGAACTGATTTGACTCGAAGCCTGTAATTTGGCATCCCGGTCTTGCCTGGCAATTTGAATAATGCCTTTGAGGCTGCGGTTGATCTCGTCGGCGGTTGCCTCCTTCTCGTCGTGAAATGCTTGCTGGGCGTAACTCTGGTCCGCGGTTACGAAACGGAATTCTTCCTCGATGGTGGAAACATAGTGGCCGTGAAGATTTCGCACTTTCCCAATAAGACTTGCTTTCTCGGCCGTATCCATTACCGTGTCAAGCAGCTCGAGATCTTTTGAAAACTGTTCTTGGACTTTCCAAAACTGGGAAGAAAAATCTTCGTCCTTGGAAACGAGGTACTTTTTCTCGAAACTCCTTTGAGACAACAACGCCTCCACAAGACTTTCCGTCAACCTGATTCCCGTGCTCTCGACAGAGACCACCGCGCGCGTGATGCGATCCAGGTGATTTAATTTAAACGTGACATAGACGCCGAGAAAAACCACAACAAGCATGATCGCAAGATAACCAATGGTCAATCTTTTAAAAATGGTAAGCTGCATAAATCCCTGCCCCCATACCCGGCAAACGCG
>CAYSGJ010000014.1:0-3879 GCA_964430705.1 uncultured Desulfobacterales bacterium
GTCGGCTTTTTGTGACGAACGATTCCGGCTTGATGCATGTGGCTGCAGCGCTTGACATCCCGCTGGTAGCCGTTTTCGGCTCGACCAATCCGGTTACAACAGGCCCCTGCGGAGCGAAGAGCCACATCGTGCGTGTGCCTGTAGCGTGCAGCCCATGTCTCAAAACCGAATGTCCCACGGACCATCAATGCATGAAAGAGATTACAGTAGACATGGTCTTCAGTGCGGTCCAACAGTTGCTTTTCGTAGAGAATCCGATGAATTGTGCCCTTGATTATTCGCTACAGAGTTTTCGGAGCTCGCAGAGATGAACAAGGAATTGGACGGCCTAACAGAATCGATTATCGGGGCGGCAATGGCTGTCCATCGAGGGCTGGGTCCCGGATTTCTAGAGTCGGCTTCTTATCAATTTGAATGTTAAGGTGCTTAAGAGCGGGGTACGCGGATTTGTTTTTGGTTTGGAGGAATAGTCCTTCTGCGGTCTCGGTGTTCTCCGCGGTGGGTTTTATTTAATGAACATTTTGATCGTGAAAATGAGTGCCATCGGCGACGTCATTCACACGCTGCCGGCCCTAAATGCCGTTCGAGCCCATTTCCCTGAGGCCCGCATTACATGGCTGGTGGAGGAGGCCGCAGCGCCGCTCGTGCTAGGCCATAAGGCTTTGGATCGGGTGCTGATTTCCAGGCGAAAGACCTGGGTAAGCAGCCTCCCGACATTGCGCGGGTTCGACGCTGCGCAACAAATCCTACATTTTATCGGTGCGTTGCGAGACACCGCCTATGACGTCATTCTTGATTTTCAAGGGTTGCTTAAAAGCGGGGTTTTGATAGGATTAGCCAGGGGTAAAAGAAAAATCGGCTTCGACCGGGGTATGGAGCATGCCGAAGAAAGCCATTTGTTCTTAAACGAGCGTGTGGCGCCGGTGGGCATGGAGATTCATGCGCTGACCCGGTCGATGCTGTTGCTGGAAGCCGCTTTGGGGATCGTCTCTGACGAAGTGGTCTATGACCTCCCGCTTAGGGATACAGATCGTCATGCGGCAAAACGCCTGCTGAGCGCTGCCGTCAATCGGGGAAACGGCCCTCTCGTGGCGGTACATCCGGCGGCAAAATGGGAAACCAAGCTTTGGGAAAATTGCAGGTTTTCCCAACTTTGCGATATCTTGATTCGCAGGTACAATGCCCGGATTGTACTGACGGGAGACATGTCGGATGCTCCGATGGTCCTTGAGATCCAGTCCGGTATGCAGGAAAGGGCGATCAATCTGGCCGGAAAAACTACGTTAATGACCCTTGCCGCCGTTTTTGAAATGGTCGATTATGTTATTTCCACGGATACCGGTCCTATGCACCTGGCGGCGGCGGCAGGTGCGCCCGTGGCGGCCCTTTTCGGGTCCACCGCACCGTGGAGGACCGGCCCGTTTGGATCGGGACATCGCGTGGTCCGCGCGCAATTGGATTGCAGCCCGTGTTTCAAAAGGACGTGCAACACAATACAATGCATGAAGGCCATTACTGTAAATGAGGTCCTGGAAGCGGTTGAAGAGCTGGGTTTGATACGGTCGTGATGTTTGTGCGGCAGGGTGGATGGACATGGAGCAGGATGGCCATATGAGTTTGGAAGACGGAAAAGAGATCGCGGAGACCTTGGGCCAAGTCCTGAGTGCGGATCCGGATGTTTTGTTTGCTTATATTTTCGGATCTTCAGCCTCTGGTTTAGATCGAGCGGACAGTGATTTGGATGTGGCTTGCTATGTTAAAGAAGGCGATTTGGATTACTTCCTTAGAAAGGACAGGGATCTGAGCGCCAACATTTCCGACAGAATCGCCGGCCGCTCGATCGATTTGCATTTACTAAATACCATGCCTATGGTCTTGAAATTTGAAGTTGTGCGAAAAGGGTTGCCAATCTTTGTCAGAGATAAATCTGCGAAAACAGCTTTTGAAATCGATGTGCTAACCAAATATTTCGATATGAAGCCATTTTTGTCGCTATACTATTCGCTTTTGCAGGAAAGATTGGGGGGTTGAATGCGATGACGGTCTTGAGGAAGGAAAGGATATTGGAATATCTGGACAATCTGGACCGACAACTATCTGATTTGAAGGCAATGGAAGTGGAAGACGCGGATTTTTTTATGAATCGGAAGAATTTTGAAAGGACGAAGGCGATCAAATACACGCTGGCCTGTGCCATACAAGATGTCACGCGCATCGCTCTTCACATTGTTGTAGCCGAGGGGTTAGCCAGGGTACGAGACAGTGAGGCAGATGCGATTTTGGCGCTTTCTGAAGCGGGGATTATCCCCACAGAACTCGGCGACAAGATTCGTGGAATGCCCGGCTTTAGGAACCGATTGATTCACGACTATCTGCCCAACGAATTTGACGCAGCCAGGCTATTTGACAGATGCCGGGATCTCGATGATTTCAGGGCATTTTCTAAACATGTGGTCACCTGGATCAAGGATCATGAATGAAAGTGGACCTTTTCCGGCAATTGGCTGCATATCGCAACGTCAAAAAGTCAGAACAAGGAGGCTGAAGTGAAGGCATTGGTGACCGGCGCCGCCGGATTTATCGGATCCCATCTGAGTGAGTTTCTGATCCGCAAGGGGATGACTGTCACCGGCATCGACAGTTTTGTGGATTACTATCCCAGGATCATGAAAGAAGCCAATATCGCCGGTTTGAGAAAACAAAAGAATTTTGAATTCATTGAGGGCAGCTTGTCGGCCGTCGATCTGGAAGGCCTGCTCGACGATGTTGACGTGGTATTCCATCAGGCGGCTCAGGCCGGGGTGCGCGCCAGTTGGGGGCAGAGCTTTAAGATCTATACGGACAACAACATCCTTGGCACCCAGATGCTTCTTGAAGCATGCAAGCAGCGACCGCTGAAAAAGTTTGTGTATGCCTCTTCTTCTTCCGTCTACGGCGACACAACGGATTTGCCCATGCAAGAGACGTCTCTTCCCCGTCCCGTTTCTCCTTACGGCGTGTCCAAGTTGGCGGCAGAGCATCTGTGTCGGCTGTACTTTAAGAATTTTCAGGTGCCGACCGTTTCTCTGCGCTACTTTACCGTTTACGGGCCCAGGCAGAGGCCCGACATGGCTTTTCACCGGTTTTTCAGGTGGGCACTTGAGGGGCGTCCGCTGGAAGTATACGGAACGGGCGAACAAACCAGAGACTTTACGTATATCGATGATATCGTCGAGGCAAATTGGCTCGCCTTTAAAAAACCTGTCCAGGGAGAGGTCTTCAATATCGGCGGCGGTGCGAGGATCGCGCTGAATCAGGTGATCGCAAAGATCAATGCCATCGTCGGCGCCGAACCGGAGATCAATCGCAGCGAGTCCCAAAAAGGCGATGTCGGGCATACGTCGGCCGATATGACCAAAGCGATCGATATGCTCGGGTACAGGCCCACAGTCTCTATCGATGAAGGGCTTATCCGGGAATATGAATGGATAAAAGGCCTTATTCAATAATCGGCAAGGCGTTTTTGTCCCTGATTACCCGACCAGGTTTGTGGTTAGAAATTCGGGATGTCGGAAACCGGATGCCAGACGAACAAAGGAAAGTGCCAAGGGCAAGGACATGAGAAAAGTGAGGCGTTAGATGTGAGGAGTGAAACCGAAGCTGGCACCCGAAAGCTCAAAGGCGCCCAAAGTTTCAGGCTGAAGCCTCACAGGACCGTTTACTGTTCACTATTCACTGTTTACCAATAGAAACGGAGGTTTCATGATGGCAATCAGTCAGGAATTGCTGGACATTCTGGCATGTCCCAAGTGCAAAGGAGATATTTATCTTAATGACGGCAAGGACGGACTCATTTGTGAAAAATGCCGGCTGTTATATGAGATCAAGGATGATATTCCT
>CAYSGJ010000015.1:0-2585 GCA_964430705.1 uncultured Desulfobacterales bacterium
ATCGGGTCAAGAAGGTAAAAGGCGGATATGCTCGGTACTGCTATGCCGGGCATGAAACAAGACAGTTACTGCCTCATCACGAGATGTTTCCGAAAAAGCCCTGCGACAAGGAGGCGGCGTTATGAAGGCGGTTTTCCCTGTGCTTGCCATGATCCTTTTGCTGGGAAGCGGGTGTTCGGGGGTGACCAACGCCGATTTGGAAGCTCTGGAGAGCAGCAACGCCATTTTAAGAAAGGATGCCGTTATAAAGATTGGAGAGGGCCGGGGCCTACGGATTCCATTTTTAGACGGGGTATCGGGCAGGGGGAACGAAAGAAAGGCTTCCAAAATAATGGCGGCGGCCCTGCGTGACGGAAAAGAGTCTCATGAAATGCAATTGGATATGCTGGAAGCGCTTGCAGCGCTGGACGGGTACGCAGCGGCGCCGATCTCCGTCGTTTTAAGCAAGCTGAACGGTGAGGATCCGGACATGCAGGAGCACGCCATCCATGTTCTGGCGAAGATGAAGCGTGAAGAGGCGACTCCGGCCCTTATCCGTCTTCTGGAGGCAAAAGAGAATCCCTATTCCGTGATATGGGCACTTGGGGAGATTGGAGACCACCGTTCCATTGACGTGCTGAACCGGTTGTTGGCACACGATGACCAATATGTTCGATATAACGCCTATGAGGCTCTGGCAAAAATAGGGCCGCCGAAAAAGGCGGCAGCCCCTTCGTTGAATGCCAAGAAAGACTTTTTGCTGACCTTTGGAAGGGCGCCGTTTTACATATACCAAAAGGCCATGACAAACCTGTTCATCTGGTTGGGGGACATCAAGGGCACGTAGTCGGGAGCCTAGGCTGCGGTCGGGGCCCGCCGGATCGTGAGAAAAATAACTCTGTGTTAACAGGGAATGTGGTTTTTAAAAAATGTGAAAAGGCGGAGCCGGCGTCGGCCCCGCCTTTATTATTATTGGTGCGGTTAGATCTTTCTTTTCTACCAATTATGGAAGATCCGCCGTGCTGAAGTCCCAGGTCATTTCATCCTGGTCGAGCAGCGTGCCGCCTTCCGTATCGTAGACATAAATACGAATTCGCGCCATTGCCGGGCTGCCGTCGCCGGCCGTGGTCGGAATCGTGCCCTGCCACTGGACCTCAAAGCTTCCTGAGCCGACCGTCCCCTGTTTGTTCAGGGCATAGGACCAGTCCGGACCCGGCATGGACGGGCTGTTGCCGACCGCCGAGTTCGTGATCTGGACAAAGTACGGACCTGATGTGCCGACCAGCGTGAAACGGGCTTTGACGCGGAACGTTTCCGGTGGGTCGATGTCAAACTGTGTGCGGGTCACGTCGTTCGTGTCCGTTGTCCACACCGAATCCAACGTAATGCCCTGCTGGCCTCGCGGATCCCGGAACCAGGTCAATCGGCCTGTCCCATGACACCCGGAACAGACATGGTTGACCGATGCATCCGGGGTCAATCCGCATATCAGACTGCCGTAGCGGCTTTCGTCCACGATCATCGTTTGGGTTGTTCCGTCGCCCTTGAGCCAGTAAAAATCCAAGGCCGGCGTTTTGTCTGAAAATCCCGCCGTGCCCATCAGTTCTCCATGGCGAACCATGGCCGGGTTGGGCGCTCCGTGGACGTTGTGACAGTTCACGCATGTCATGGCAGAATCTGCGCAAGCACCCGTGGCACAGCCCACGCCGTCAAAGTCCGAGTCCGCACAAATAAAAGCCGGCCACCAGTTGAGGTGCATTTCGTGGTATTTTTGCCCCTTTCCGTCATCTCGAAAGTTGCTCTTATCGCCGATAATGTCGGTATAAAGATGGCAGTTGGTACACAGCTTGAAAGCCTGAGGATGAAGCTCACCGTTTCTCGGCACAGCCATGTTCTCATTCAGCCGGTAGCCGCTTCGGTAGTTGTTTGGCACGGCGGAAGCGAAATACGTGCGGGCCTCGCCGTCCGTGTGCATGACGCCGAGGTCGTGACAGTCCTCGCATGCCACGTCGTAGATGCCATGTCCGGTGACATTGTAGCCCCATGAGCTGTTGTCTCCCGCCACGTTGGGGGCGTAAACGCCGTAGACGACGGACGTCCCATCGTCGTGACACGTGGCGCACCAGTTCTCATTTCCCGGCTGCAGGTCTACGCCGTTTCCCTGATAGACCGCGCTTTCCCATTTTGCTTTACCCTCTGCGGATCCGTCAAACACGCCGTCCGGGCTGTGGCAGGGGTCGCAGACCGTTGTGGTGGCCAAAGGAAGGCCATCCAGGAACAGGCTGAATTCGCCGGGCTTGTGACATTGAACGCAGGCGTCTGCGCCAAAGTTGGCGTCCAAAAGAGGGCCTTTCGGATCGCTCAAGTGGGTGGCGTGCGACTGGGGTCCCACCAGAGTGGGTTCAAAGTAATTGTTCATATCATCCTTAAAGTGGGGATGACAGCTTGTGCAATGTTCCCCGGCGTAGTGGCGGGGGTTTAGGGGATCTCCGTTGCGATTGTGGTATGCTGTCGCCGTGTGGCATACCTCACAGGGTCCATCGATCTTGCTGTTATCGCCGTCTGCGAGCGTTCCGTCGGCCGGCAGCGGGAGATCCGAGGTTTTG
>CAYSGJ010000016.1:0-7159 GCA_964430705.1 uncultured Desulfobacterales bacterium
GGGGCAAAGGCCGAATAACCAATAACGAATAACGAAGAGACAAAGTGCGCACAAACCCCGAATAACGAATGAGTGTCTCCTGGCAACTGAAAACCGGCAACTGACAACTGAAAACGGGCAACCGGCACCTGGAATCCGGAAACCGGTATCCGGTATCATATTTCAACCATTGACCAGTGACTGATGACCCGTTACCAGCAACCAGCAAACCGAATTGCAGCCTGCCGCCGATAAAGCTGATAAATACTGTCCTTTTTTCCGTAAAATACCGTTTTCTACCTATGGCCTGACCGTCCGGCCTGTGTTAAAAATGCATTAAGAATAAGATCAGGAAACAAACAAATGCACAATACGATCAATGCGGAACACGGATCCCTGGGCTGACACAAATGATCGAGAAAATTTTTTTGTTTTTTTCATGTTTTCATGCTTTGCGCCGTTCGGCTTGAAAACATGACGTGATAGTTTTTATTGTTTTTTTTTCGTGTTTTCAAAATTTCGTGCTTTCGTGGTAGTTTTTTTGCGCCTGAGCCTTGAGAACATCACGTAATGGTTTTTTTCTTTGGTTTTTTCCGGCTTGTCCGGGTCAGGAGGTTTGAAAATGAAAGTGGCCAATCAGACTGGCGGTAATATTATGAAATCACTGGGGTATAGTGCCGCGGGGCTCTTCGTTACGGCTTTGGCTGTTGCGCTTGTGACCGCTGGTTGCGGCAGCAGCAAACATGGGAGGCCCCCCCCCCCCCAGGAAGCCCGCGAAACCTTCCAGAAGGTGGACATCAACCCCGATACGTATGCATTCTTTACAACCGGGCCGGATGCCATGCCGGAAGCAATTCTTCTAATAGACAACAACTTCCTTGGTGAATTTGACAGCGGAGGATGGAAACTCAGAGACAAACAGCTTGTCATGGACCTTCTCAAGGCCATCAGTCAAAAGAAGAGCCTGGCATCAAAATTCGGGTATCCCGTGATGGACGATCAAGGCGTTGAAAAAGGGATGCTATATACGACGTTCCGCGTAGGAAAGGTTTTTATCGACAAGGAGGAAGGTTCTTTCAGGGTAGCCACCCCGGCCATGCTTGACACCGGGAAAGGGGTTTACAAACGAACCGGCTGTTCTATTTCCGTTTGCCAATAGACATGGTGTCGAAAGGAGATGTTAGATGCAATTTTTCAAGCTGTTCTTCGCGGTGTGCACGATTCTTTTCCTCTTTGTTGCCTGCGTAACAACAGGGTCCGGCAACATTGACACCAAGAGCCCTGCGTATGTTCAAGGCAAAGACCTGGGCGAGCAAATGGCTCACGCTCATAGGAATACTATAGTCTGCTCGTCACAGAGCAGGTTTCAGGCCATCCAAGAAGCCAAAAAACAGACCAACCTGCAAAGACGACAAGGCAAATCCGAGGACTTCTGTGCCGGCTTTTACCGGGGTTACAAGGACGTCTATGAATTTAATGTGGGGGAACGCTGCCTTGACTAACAAAGATGCCTGATGATGGATCGGGTTCAAAAAGTCCGATCCATTTTTTTTTTGATCCACCGGGCAACCGACTTTTCGTCTTTGACCGAAAGCTGCCCCTGCAAGTTTTCCAACGGGATTTCCGCCCGGGCCATCGCTTTGTGCCCCCCGGCCGTTCCAAGATTGCCGAAGGCGTCGGCCAGAATTTTTCCCGCATCTTTTCGAAAGCCGTCATTGCGCAAGATAATCACCAGGTTCCCCCGGGATATCCCGGAAACGGCCACCCGGGCCACATCATGAATCTTCAGAAAAAAATCGGCGATAGAGACCAATATGTCCGGCGTGGGAACAGCGCCCAAGTGAACCTGAATCCCCTGGTTGCGGACCCGGACCTGGTCCAGGGCCTGACGGTAGTACTTTAGAAAATCGAGACCTATCTCCGCCTGCTCGATCTTTCGGGCGATGTGGATGTTCACGTGGCGAAAGAGAAACTGGAAAGCATCCACATCCTGCATAATCGCCTTGCGCTCAAAGTTGCTGGTGTCCGTTTTGATCCCGTAAAAAAGGGCGGTGGCCAGCTTGGCGGACGGCTTGATCCTGGCGGCCCGAAGGTATTCGGTCAAAATAGTGGACGCCGCCCCGTATTCGGGACGGATATCCAAAAAAAGAGCCGGCGGCCGGGTATCCGGATGGTGATCGATCACAATATCGACGGTGAGCCCTTCAAAAGATTTGTGGTGGCTTGGCTGGGAATCGACCAGGGCCACCCGGGTAAACCGGGTGCGATCGATCTTGGCCAAAGGAGTCATGTCCAGCTTCAAGAGTCGGATCATGGCCAGATTGTCAGGCCGACTGACCACGTTGACATGGGCGATGGAGGCGGCGGTTATCTTTCGCCACAACAGCCGCTTTAACGCCATGGCGCCGGCCATCGCATCGGGGTCGGCATTGATCACAATCAGGAGCCGATCCTCCCTTGAGAAGAGCTCCAGAAGCTGATGCAGTTTTTCAGCAGAAGTACTAGACATAATTAAAAGGAAAATGTCGAATGTCGAATAAAGAATTATGAATCACGAAGTCTTTCTTTTCTTTAATCCAGTAGTGTTAATGCTCGTCACAAAAATGGCAATCAACTCATTGTTCTCATTGATAAGTGCCTCAAGTTTTGATGCAGGTCTAATAAGGCTAGCTCTGACACTTATCAACAACCACACCCTGGTTTCCCGGAGCTCTTTGAGGCATATTCTTAATTTGTGGATGAAATCGGATCGTGATTCTGCACTTTGCGCTTCTCCGTAATTCGACGCCGGCGAGGTTCCAGAGCGAATGAGCTGTCCAGCGACATGATTTCCAACCTTGGTTTTTGGGAAGGATTCGGCAGTTCGAATCACTCTCACCGCAAAATCTATTAGTCGCTCTTCCAAATCAAACTGTCTGGCATCCTTCAATATTCGTTATTCCTTGTTCGACATTCGATATTCGTTTTACGGACAAGTCACTGATTCCGCCCTTTTTGCCTCAGAAAGACGTCAACCCTTTTGCGCATGGCATCGATCTCACGGGGTTCAAACCACGCCATCTCTCTGTCCGCCCGAAACCACGTGTATTGCCGTTTGGCGTAGCGCCGGGTATCACGCTTCAAGGTCTCAACGGCCTCATCCCACGACAGCTCGCCAAGCAGAAAACCAACTATGTGCCTGTATCCGATGGACTGCATGGATTTGAGTTGCGGGCCGAAACCCGCATCAAGCAATCCTTTGACCTCTTCCACAAAGCCCGAGGCGATCATCTGGTCCACCCGCCTGTTGATGCGATCATACAAGATTTCTCGATTCATGAAAAGCCCGAGCTTGAGCACCCGGTACGGACACTCGGAAAACCTATGGTCCTGGTGATAACGCGAAATAGGGCTTCCGGTGGATTCAAAGATCTCCAGGGCGCGAAGGATCCGGTACCGATCGTTGGGGTGAATCTTTTGAGCCGATTTGGGATCCACTTTATCGAGACGCTTATAGAGCATGGTTAGCCCGGCAGCCCCTTCGGCCTCCGTCCTGAGCCTTTTCCGGATGGAGGCATCCACCTCCCGGGTCTCAAACAGCCCTCGGGTCAGCGCCTTGATATAGAGCCCGGTGCCTCCCGCCACAATGGCAGGCGCCCCCCTGTAGTGAAGATCCCGGATCACCGCGTCGGCCAGCGCCCTGAACCGGGCCGCGGAAAACGGCTCATCCGGATCCGCCACATCGATGAGATGATGCGGCACGCAGGCGCGTTCCTCTTGCGTGGGCTTTGCCGTACCGATATCCAGGCGCCGGTAGACCTGCATGGCATCCGCGCCGATGATTTCTCCGCCGAGCCCTTCTGCCAGGGCGATGGCCGCACCGGTTTTCCCTACGCAGGTTGGTCCGGCAATGACTATGATGGATGGTTTTTCAGGCATCATTA
This sequence comes from uncultured Desulfobacterales bacterium, assembly GCA_964430705.1. GTDB lineage: Bacteria > Desulfobacterota > Desulfobacteria > Desulfobacterales. The sequence goes on from CAYSGJ010000016.1 coordinate 3,903, forward strand.
TAGGTCAATGTCAACGATCTATGGGAAGAATAAAACTACCTTCTTATAGAAGATCCACGGCCATGATGAAGGCGGGTACCCAAGACGTCAAGAGTAATCTGAGCCGCTACATAGCACAGGTAAAGGCCGGTGAAGAATTTTTGATAACCGATAGTGGTAGGCCTGTTGCCGGAATCGTCAAAGAACACCGAGGAAACAAGCGCCTTCGCACCGCCCACAGATCCCTCACCGAAAAAGACGTGGTGACACTGCCGAATCGAAGGATCAATTGGATTCGATGTTTGTAGTTGACGTCTGTTTATAGTTGACATCTGTTTATAGTTGACATCCAGGATCCTCCAAAACCAAATCCGCCGTTGACAGCCAAGAAGTCTGTCCGTATAATAAAGGTCATCATGACCTATAAGGGAGGACATCATGACCAACAAAGAAATTGGTATCGCCGAGGCAAAAAAACATTTTTCAGAGTTAATAGGAAGGGTTGCCTATGGCGGCGAACGCATAATCATTTCTAAAAGGGGAAAGCCCATGGCGATAATGGTTCCGGCCACTGAAGACCAGGCTCCGGACCATTTGAGCAAGACAAGGGGATGGCTCGAGGAAGATGATCCTTTTTTCGACACGATCGACAAGATAATCCATGATCGGATGACCCACACATCCAGAATGTTGAGTACCCCGGAAAGCTAATTAAAATATGTACTTATTGGACACGAACATCCTCAGTGAATTGATCAAGAAAACTCCGAATGAAAACCTGATTCACAGATTAGACTCGGTGCCTGCGCCTTCCCTTTGTACTGCCGGTGTCTGTATCATGGAGTTGCGATATGGCGCCCTGAGGGTAGAAAACCGCCCGGGATTGTGGGAAAGAATTCAAGAAAACATCGTGTCAAAACTGCAAATCCTCAGCTTTGGCTACAAAGAAGCACTCTCGGCCGCAGAAATCCTTGTCTCGCTGCATGCCAAGGGACGGCCCATAGGCGTGGAAGATGTCATGATCGGTGCAGTAGCTCTGGGCAATGGCCTGGCGGTGATCACGGCAAATACGAAACACCTCTCTCAAATTTCCGGCCTGACAGTAGAAAACTGGCTCTTGCCTCATGCATAGACATCCCGATTGTATCCTCACGCCCCTCGGCTCTTCGTGATTCGGTATTCGTTATTGGTGATTCAGGCTTCTACGCTTTTGCCCCTAGCCTCTTGCCCCTTGCCCCTTGCCTCTTCATTATTCGCTATTCGTTATTGGTTATTCGTACTTTGTATGCCTTTTCCCTCTCGCCCCATGCCTCTCGCCTCTCGCCTCTTTTTTACTCGTTATTCGGTATTCGCTATTCGGGGTTTGTATACCCTTTGTCTTTTCGTGATTCGGACCTTTGTCCCTTGTCTCTCGCCCCTTTTTTCACCATTCACGGTTCCCGTCCACGCACACGCACCACGTTCACGGTCTTTTCCCCTCGCCCCTGGCCCCTTGCCCCTTCGTTATTCGTTATTGGTTATTCGTAATTCGAACTTTTGCCTCTCGCCCCTGGCCCCTTGTCTCACATCCACGCCCTTTTCTTTCGTGCTTTGCCCTTTGCGCCTTGCCCCTTCGTTATTCGTTATTCGTTATTCATTATTCGTCATTTCGGACCTTTGCCTCACATCCAAGCACCACGCACACGCTCACGCATCACGTCCACGGTCTTTGCTTTCGTGCTTTCGTGGTTTTTTTGCGATTTCTCCTTTTTGTTGGGTATGCGGCTGCGCCTTGAGAACGGTAAAACCGTCAGGGAACGGCTCCGCCGCACCCCGACCTACTTTTTATTTCTTGACAGACTGACTGAATTTTAATAAATACGGTCAATAAATAAACGCAATTTTTGAAAACATGATGATTTATGTGCCCCAAAAACAGCTCAACAACCTGGGAAGACTGGTCTTGCCCGGCAAAGTAGTCGTCATATATGGCGCTCGGCGGGTTGGAAAAACAACCCTGATCAAAAAGTATTTAGAAGAAACTCATGAAGACTGTCTTTTCGTGGATGGCGATGACATTGTCGTCCAGGAATTTCTTGGGAGCCAATCGATCAACAAACTTCGTGATTTTGTCGGTCATCACTCGCTGCTGGTTGTGGACGAGGCCCAGCAGGTCAACAAGATCGGTTTGAACCTCAAGCTGATCGTCGACCACCTTCCCGACATCAGGATCATTGCCACGGGATCTTCCTCTTTTGATTTGGCAAAAGACGTCGGGGAACCGTTAACCGGGAGGAAATCCGTCCTGCTCTTGTACCCTCTTGCCCAAATGGAAATCTCCAAAACGGAGGCCCGCCATGAGACAGAAGGAAATTTGGAGACAAGGCTGATATACGGTTCCTATCCAGAGGTGATTCTAACGCGGGACAATGTCAGGCGTCAGGAGTATTTGCGGGAAATCGTCAGCTCCTATCTGTTCAAAGATCTTTTGGCCCTGGATGGACTTCGCTACGCTAATAAGCTGGTTCGTCTGCTTCAACTTCTGGCCTTTCAAATCGGAAAGGAAGTCTCTCTCCCGGAACTGGGGAGCCAATTGGGCATGAGCAAAAACACGGTGGAACGCTACCTGGAACTTTTGGAAAAGGTATTTGTAATCCATCGCCTCGCAGGTTTCAGCAGGAATCTTCGCAAAGAAATTACCAAGAGCCAAAGATACTACTTTTTGGACAATGGGATTCGAAATGCCCTTGTTCAAAATTTCAACCCGATTTCCATTAGAAACGATCTGGGGGAACTCTGGGAAAACTATATCATGGTCGAAAGAATGAAAAAAAGAGCGTACCTCCGACAACCTTGTAATATGTATTTCTGGAGAACATATGACAAGAAGGAAATCGATCTGGTGGAAGAACGTGAGGGAAAATTGTTCGGCTATGAGATCAAATGGAGCAAGATCGACAAAAGGGCGCCCGGAATCTGGCGCAAGACGTATCCGGACGCCGGCTTCACCGTCATAAACCGCGACAACTACCTGGAATTTATACAATAAAACCGTCAGGGAACGGCTCCGCCGCACCCTAACCTACCCCCCTACACGCCGTATACGCACACGTACACGGCCTGTCAGTTGTCAGTTGCCGGTTTTCAGTTGCCAGGAGACTCTCATTCGTTATTCGGGGTTTGCCCCTTTTTTCACCGTCCACGGTCACGTACACGCATCACGTACACGGTCTTTGCTTTCGTGCTTTGCGGCTGCGCCTTGAGAACATTACGTGCTTTCGTGGTGCGTTTTTTTTGGC
>CAYSGJ010000017.1:0-90479 GCA_964430705.1 uncultured Desulfobacterales bacterium
TTCAACAGTTTGAAAATTAAAGCTTTGTGAAAACAATAAGTTGTGATGGCAAAACCACTTTATGGCACTACACTTTTGCCGGCCTTGCTTTGCCTATATGCCCATAACCCGCTTTGGAGGTTGAACTCCGGCAGCCTTAAAAGCCTGGTAGGCAACGCCTTCGAAATCAGTTCGGATTAAGTATGACTTGCCATCGAGGTTCATCCGAACAGCCTGGAGCTGTTTAAGATCTCGCATAAGATCCGGCCAGGATGTTTCGATTCCTTTTTCGTCCAAACGTCGCTGTAGATCGACCTCCAAGCGAAGAGCCAAGAAGCTGGCTACGATGTGCCCGATGCTCGTATCGTCGCGGTGATGAAAAATGGGACGAATCTCAAGGGTGGATTTTTCTTCGCGGAAAGAGCGTTCCACCCGCCACAGGCTCTTGTAGCTTTTGGCCACTTGAGCAGTCGGCAATTGCGTGTTGGTTCTTAACACATACTTGCCGTCATATCGCTGGTCGGCTTCAACCGCTTTGGGATCGAGCCGGACGCTGCCTTTGCTGATTTTTAAAAAGCGGGCAAAGCCCTTATTACCGACAACGGCTTTTTGCCCTTTCGTGCTAAGAATCTGCTCAAGTTTGGCTAATATGGCTTCGCGAGCCGCAGCGTCCTTTTTGGCCTCTTCCGGATTACGGCAGATCACGTACCGGCGACCGGAGATCATGACCTCTTTAACTTCCAGGTTCTTTGCAACCTCCTGACAGCGCCCGGGCCAGGATAACACTTGCTCTTTGACTTCTTTATGACGACACATGCGGCAACCCAGAATGTAGTCAAACGGCGTATCCGAGTCATCCGTGAGCTGATTGATCGTTTTTGCCGACATCATTCCACGGTCGGCAACAATGACGACCTTGCCGATCCGGAAGCGCTGCCGAAGCTTGTCGACGATTTGGTTGAAGGCATTCACGTCAGCAGTATTGCCGGGAAAGATCTCCCAGGCCACCGGCCAGCCATCACTATCAACTGCCATGCACAGGATAAACTGCGGCAAGTCAGCACGGCGGTCCTTGGAAAAGCCCCGTTTGCGAAAATGGCTCTCTGTATCCCGGTACACGTAAGTTGAGGTCGTATCCAAAAACAGCAGATCCAGCTTCTGGGTAAACAGGTCCCTGTCTCGCAAGAAAAGCTCTTTTTCAAGGTCTGCACGGATATCAAACAGAAAGCCGGTCGTACGATACAGATGATGAAGTGATAGATTGTCAAAACCATTGCACTCGACGGTTTGCAGCCAATGACTGCCCTGAAGATCACTGCCTGGCTGACACAGCCGTTGCAACGTCATCGCGAAAACCGCTCTTTCAATGTCAAACTGGAACCGACGATCGCTGGCAAAAAGGTTGATAACGCTGGGCATCTGTTGAGTTTGCCATAGTTTTTCAAAGATCAGAGCCGGCCCCCACTGTCTGGCTTTACAGGTGCTTATTTTGGGCTCTTTGGCCGCAGTGAGTATCCGCAGGGTCTCGGAGAATCTCGCGAGGCTTTTGACCAGACCGTCTATTTGCCCGGAAGCCTTGAGCTGATCCAAACGCCCCAAGGTTCCGATGACCCGTTGTCGAACACTTTTGCCATCTCTGTAAGACTCTACAATTTGGAGATATTTATGGGGCGCATTTTTGGAGCCGCTTTTCTTTATTCTCACGAACATAATGGCTACATAAACATCATGTCCGGATGAATGTCAAGACATCCAAATCATTTTGTTGGCACTACGTTTTGAACGCCAAAGCACCTAACCTGTTGAAATTATTATATGCAAAACACAAAATTGCGCCCAAACTGTCGAAAATGAGTCAAACGTATAAAGCCTGCTTTGATCATGTTCGTACTGAATCACACCCTGTTTAAGAATGCCGTTGATAAAGCCATATCGATGATCCGAGATAATGGCCTCCGGATAGGTGTCCAAGGTCTTTTTCAAGTGTGCAGACAGGGCTTCGGCGGTTTTTTCAAGTTTTTCCGACAGGGTTGGGTTGTTTTGTCTTCCTTTTTCGAGAATCTGCTCGTCCTTTTCCAGGTACTTCACGGCGACCCATCGGGCCGGGTATTGTCTCCCCTACCCGCGCGTCATAGAAGTTCCGCACTTGGGACATTGTTTTTGGTAGCACGGCACTCCCGTTTCATGTGGCGATCGCTCGCCGCAACTCGGGCAAACACAATGCCCGCCTGGTCCTGCCCCGCCTCCTCCGCGACCGCGTCCACCTGCACCCTGTCCCCTTCCTCCCCCTGTTCTCGGCCCTTGACCTTGCGGCCCTGTTCCATTTTTTTGCGGCATTTTTCATTCCTCCTTATGCTTCGTGTGCGTTGTGTATATGTAATAGCGCGGTTCCTTGAAAAATGGTAGGATTTTAGCCGTATTGAAATCTGATAGCCCCCGAAGTAGATACAACGTCAGTGTTTCAACGCGCTAACCTGTTACGAAAAAAGCAATCTCTCTCAAATCCGGAGGATTTCCATACAACTGCATAAAAGTCGTGATGCACTAATTCTTGTCGACGGTGAAAACGCCATCCGAAACACCCACAGGACTGCTTCTGCCGGAGCATCGGCCCTTTGGTTTTGAGCGACGTTTTTTTGATATCGAGCGTTTTGGATCGATCCGTTTCGTCAATCTAGCCCCCTTTTTGCTGTCTCCAGCCCAGCGCCCGCAAGGCCCGGTAGGCATACCACTGATTGTACCAATGGTCTGACGTCTCGATCCTTTTCAGAATCTCTTCTACAACCCGCCTGTCCCCTCTTTGGCCCAGCGCATAAAACGCCATGGATACCATGTTGGGATGGGGGTCGTCCAGCAGGGTCATCAGGGCGGGAAAAGTTTCCGGTCGGCGACTGACGCCCAGGGCCTTTGTCAGCCAATAGCGTTCCGGCAGATGGGGACTAGTGATCATTCGCTCATAAGCCGGATATCGGCCGATTTCGAGTTTTTCATCTACCACCGTTCTGAGGCCGGAGACCCGCGTTTGCCATCGATTAGCGTTCAGAGCCTCGGAAACCTGTCCCGCCGGGACCTCTTTGGAGCGTCCCAGGACAAGGGGCGCCAGAAGTGCAAGGCCGACGAAAAAGCAAAGGCATGCCGCGATGACAAACGACCGGGTTTGAGACAGCAAAAATCCTAAAGCAAACTGAAAGAGCGAAAAGACTACCAGATACAACAACACAGGGAATCCCAGGACAAGGGAGATGATCGTGGCCTGACGAAATGGGCCGTGCCTGTCCGTTTGTGCGGAGAAGTCCCTGAGCGCCTGTCCAGGACGAGCAAGAAACGCCTGCAACGTGGTTTGCACGACTGTGTGGCCGGCATGCCGCAATGCCAGCATATCTTCCGACACCACAATATCAAGGTCCACAGGGCTTGTTTTTCCAACAGGCAGATAATCGTTGTCAATCAAGACCCGGCGGAGTTGTCGTTCATCCGTCGTTTGGGTGTGGGTTGTCACGCGGCATGTTTTCAGTGTCTTTTGCTGCAAGGTCTTAAAGACCTGGGCGGGATAAAGGGTGTAGCGGTAGTAAAAGTTGTCTACTTTTTGCCCAATACCATTGGACAACAAAAGAAAGTCCCGAATATCCATAAACAGGAAACGATCGGCATGGGCCGTCCAGATGACAGTCAGCAAGACGATGGGGACAACCGGGACGACCCTTTGAGCCCATTTGCTCGCACCTTTTTCCGGTGGGATCCACTTCAGAGTGGCAACAAACACGACAAACGGGACAATAAGAAAATACACGGTTACTATGGCTGAAAAGCCCTGGCTGTTTATGGCTGCCACAAGCACGAACCACAGACCGATAATGGCCGGCAGCCTTGCCCGGCGCCGGGCAAGAATACGATCCCATACCCATGCCAGGATTGCAGCACATACAGAAAGACCGGCACCGAGACTCAGCGTGAAAAAGACACCCCCCAAAAAAGCAGGCCTCAACGCCTTGAGGCTGGGAGCGACCAATGCATTGGGGATGGCCAGATACCCGGCCTGTTTGACTTGGATCACGGCTTCGAAAAGGGCGCTATTGGAAAGATAGACGTGCAGGGTAGCCAAGACCTGTGTGGCAAAAAGTCCGGCGAGCACCGCCCTGAAAACATACCAGATCCTGTTCATGGGAACACCAAAGACAGGGAAAAGAGGGCTAGATTGCCCAGGACATGGATAGTCATGGGAACCATGAGGCTTCCTCCCTTTTCATAGGCCAGCGCAAAGACAATGCCTCCCACGATCTGTGTTATGGGAATACCGGATCCTATGGAATGGGCTGCCACAAAGAATGCGGTGGTTCCTGCAAGCGCAACAATAACGCCCCATCGTCTCAAAAAGCCGTAGATGATTCCCCGGAAAAAAATCTCTTCCGCCACGGGAGCCACCAGTCCCCCAACCACAAAAAACCACACAAGCGCCCAATTGTCTTTTGGAAGCGGGGTTTTGATGAGTTGGGTGGGGGAAATGTGGGCTGCATACAATATAACGCCAACCAGGCCGGCACTCAGGCCGAATAGGGCGGACCAAACCAGCCCTTTTTTGAGGCCGTCCCAGATTTGATGATAAGCAAGACCGAGACAAAATAGTCCATGTCCGCGGACAGCGACAATCATCAGGATAAGAACGGTTTCCAGCAGGCGGACGCCCCCCAGGGCAACCATGGGAAAGTCGGTTTTGGTTACAAGCACGGCTGCAAGCCCTTCAACCGCGACAATAATGCCGGCAGAAAACAGGAACACACGGGTTGCAATGGGCTTTAGGGCCATGGGCAATTCCTACGCTTACAGGATTCGACAACGGATTGATTCCGATAACACCGCCGGCCTTCCGGATCGGGGCGCTATCTTCCGCTCCAACTCAGCTTTGCCTTGAGCACGTCGTAATAGGTCTGACCCGCAATTTTCAGCATGTGGATGGTATGCGGTCCCTTCTCAACAATGATCATATCTCGGTGGGTGATATGGAGACCGACCTGGCCGTCGAATGTCAAGAAAATATTCGAGTCGCGTGCATCCACGTGTATCTTGATGGACACATCATCCGGAAGGATCAAGGGACGGTTGGTCAAGGTAAAGGGGCATATGGGCGTGAGGATAATGGTTTTCAAGGATGGATGGACAATGGGCCCCCCTGCTGAAAGAGAGTACGCCGTAGAACCTGTCGGTGTTGACACGATAAGGCCGTCCGCCTTAAATGTGGTCAGATAATCCTCGTCGACATAGGTGTGAATATGGGCGATTCTTGCCAGGGCCTCCTTGTTGACCACCACATCGTTGAGTACCGTCTGGCATGCCACGTCCTTGCCATCGCGAATGACTTTCGCAAATAGAACAATCCTTTCTTCCGTGGTGTAATCGTCGTGGATGATCGCCTCCATGGTTGGGAAAAGTTGTTCGGCCGGAACTTCTGTAAGAAAACCAAATGCTCCAAGATTGACCCCCAAAACCGGAATCCCCGTATCTTGAATCCACCGTACGGCGCTCAGGAAGGTGCCGTCGCCGCCAAGGACAACAATGCAAGAAAGGTCTTCGGGCGCCTTTTCTATGTTTTCCACAAGGCAATGACGGGACGTCATGGGCGCAGGAATGTTTTTTCGCGTCAGGGCCTGAATTCCTTTGCCCTTGAGCCAGGTCTCGAGCTTCTCCGCCTTTTCAACCGCTTCTTTCTGATCCTTGACGACAATGCCGATTCGCTTCATAGGCCTGTTTTCCGTTAATATTTCAATTTTTTTCCATTTTAACAAGGTTTTATCAAGCAGTCAAATTCTACCTTGACTCGCCTTGCCCACGTCACTATAAAATGGTTGCCGCATCGTTGGTTTAATGATCGCTCATTTTCATCAGTGTGACAAACCTATTTGGCAGGGAGGAAATGGTCATGACAAAAAACAGTGTTGGACAATGTGTGATGGCGATGTTTCTGGGGGTGGTTGCAACATTCGCAATTTCCGGGACGGCCCTTGCTGCCGAACCCATCAGGTTGGGCATTGCCGGCGCCCACAGTGGTGATCTTGCTTCCTATGGAATCCCAACCATCAAGGCTGCAGAACTTGTCGTTGATGACGTGAATGCCGGAGGAGGCGTCTTGGGCAGAACGGTGTTGTTGTTGAAAGAAGACGACGTCTGCAAACCCGAAGTGGCCACCAACACGGCAACCAAGTTAGTGTCCCAAAATGTGGACGTGGTCCTGGGCCATATTTGCAGCGGGGCAACAAAAGCGGCTTTGGGTATCTACAAAGATTCAAAAATCATTACCATGTCACCATCGGCCACCAATCCCGCCCTGACGCAAAGCGGTGATTATCCCAACTTTTACCGAACCATTGCTTCTGATGATGCCCAGGCCAAGCTTGACGTGGACTTTGCCCTAAATACCTTGAAGCTGAAAAAAATTGCCGTCATTCACGATAAAGGGGACTACGGCAAGGGTTTCGCCGAATTTGCAAAAAAGTTTTTGGAAGATTCCGGAAAGGCGGAGGTGGTACTGTACGAAGGAATCACGCCCGGGGCGGTTGATTATTCGGCTGTCGTACAAAAAATTAAACGCTCCGGCGCAGAGGCCGTCATCTATGGGGGCTATCATCCGGAAGCTTCCAAGATTGTCACTCAGATGCGCAAAAAACGCATGGATACGATATTCATTTCCGATGACGGGGTCAAAGACGATACCTTTATCAAGGTGGCGGGGGAATATGCCGAAGGCGTGTATGCCTCAGGCCCTAAAGATACATCGAAAAACCCCTTGAACATTGCGGCGGTGGAGGCCCACAAGAAGCGATACGGCGCTGACCCGGGAGCTTTTTTCATCAACGCCTATGCCGCCACGCTGGCCCTTTTGAACGGCATTGAAAAAGCCGGATCCACGGATTACGAGGCATTGTCCAAGGCCCTCAAAACGGAATGGGTGGAAACGCCCATTGGGAGGATACGCTTTGACGAACGGGGCGATGCCATTGGTGCCGGATTTTCTGTGTATAAGGTACAAAATGGCGTCTATGTTGAGTTGAAATAGCTCTTTAACCAAACTCGGCATGATATCGGGGGCGGGTTGGCGAGCCTGGCCCCTGATTTGTTTGCCCCCGAGGCAATCAAAGAAGCAAGAAGGTCTTCATGGATCTCGAGTATTTTCTTGAACTTTTCCTAGGCGGCCTTACCCGTGGAAGTATTTATGCCCTTATCGCCCTGGGCTATACCATGGTCTACGGCATCGTCCAGCTCATCAATTTTGCCCACGGCGAGATCTACATGCTTGGGGCCTTTACGGCCCTTATTGTTGCCGGCATTCTTACCATGGCCGGCCTCAACCAGTTTGCCATTATCATTTTGGCCTCTGTTGCTGCAGTTGTATATTCGTCGGCGTATGGATTCACCATTGAGAAAATGGCGTACAAGCCGTTGCGCCAGGCCCCGCGCCTTTCCGCCCTTATCAGCGCCATCGGCATGTCGCTTTTTCTTCAAAATTATGTCCTGTTAGCTCAAACCTCCGATTTCCTTCCTTTTCCCAGTCTCATACCGGATTTCAAATTTGTGGAGCCCTTTGCCCACATCATCAGTTCTCCGGAGATCGTCATCCTGTTAACGACTTTTATCGTGATGATCTTCCTGGCTTTTCTCATCAAGTTTACAAGGATCGGAAAGGCCATGCGCGCCACAGCACAAGATAAGGAGATGGCCATGCTGGTGGGCGTGGACGTCAATCGCATCATTTCCGTGACGTTCATCATCGGATCGGCAACGGCGGCCATCGGAGGGGTGCTCATCGCCTCCCATGTTGGTCAGATCAATTTTTATATCGGTTTTATTGCCGGGATAAAGGCCTTTGTAGCGGCCGTGCTGGGGGGCATCGGGAGTATTCCCGGAGCGGTTTTGGGAAGCCTGGTCCTTGGCTGGACGGAGAGTTTTTTTACCGGTTATATCTCAAGCGACTACGAGGATGTTTTTGCCTTTTTGTTTCTGGTTATTATTCTCATATTCAGGCCGGCAGGAATTTTGGGAAGGTCGGAGACGGAAAAAGTATAGCCCTGATGCTTCATGAGCCCATATTGCATGATCTGGGTCGTGGCAATGATTAAAGATTTGTCAATAGTCCTTCTAGACCAGGACAGGTCTCAGCCATTCCTTGGCGGGCTTGGCGCCTTGGCGCGAGAATGGTGATTTTTCACTGAGGTTGCACATTGATCAACTTGGATGAAGTTAAAAAATCGGCCCTGGTTTCCATCTGGTTCATGTTTTTGACCTTCCCGATTATGGTGATCCGGGTCAACACGGTCGAGAAAATCGTGGAATGGCGCTGGAACCGCATGTTCATGGTAGGGATAGGAAGCTTTTTTCTTTCCTTTGTCTGGCGCTACATGATCAAAAAAAAAGAGGCCGGCAAGAAAAGGGCGGAAGCCGCAAATATGGTTAAAATGCCTTTTGTCCAAAAAGTTTTAAGAAACCCCCGGTTCTATATCCCCACGGCAACGGTCCTTGCTGTTTTTGTAATCGCCTTTCCCTTTCTTTTTTCACTCTACCAGACCAACATCATGATCACCGCCCTTATTTACGTGGTCATCGCGTTGGGCCTGAATATTGTGGTGGGGTTGGCCGGCCTTTTGGATCTGGGGTATGTGGCCTTTTACGCCGTCGGCGCATACACGTACGCCCTGCTGAACCACCATTACGGATTGGGCTTTTGGGCCGTGCTTCCAGTCGGCGCCGCAATGGGAACCCTTTTTGGGGTATTGCTCGGATTTCCCGTGTTGCGCCTTCGCGGAGACTACCTGGCGATCGTGACTCTGGGATTCGGAGAGATCATACGGCTTGTCCTGGAAAACTGGAACGATTTTTCCATGGGGCCCAGTGGCATTGCCAATATCCCCAGGCCGGGCTTGTTCGGAATTGATCTCTCGTTGCAAGGTGCAACAAACTATCTTTATTTTATTATGATCGGCCTAACCTTAATGACCATTTTCGTGGTAAATCGTCTTCAAAACTCCCGAATCGGCAGGGCCTGGATCGCCTTAAGAGAAGATGAGACGGCGTGCCAGGCCATGGGTATAGACAAGGCAAAGACCAAGTTGACGGCCTTTGCCCTGGGCGCAACGTGGGCCGGGATGGGCGGTGTCATCTTTGCCGCCAAGACCACCTTTATCAATCCGGCAAGCTTTACCATCTGGGAATCGATCATCATCCTGTGCATTGTCGTGCTGGGCGGCATGGGCTCCATGATAGGGGTAATTCTGGGGGCTCTTGTGTTGATTTTGTTGCCCGAATACCTGAGGGCTTTTTCAGAATACCGGATGTGTATATTTGGGGCCATGCTGGTCATCATGATGGTTTTTCGTCCAGGAGGCATTATTCCCAATGTACGCCGCAGCTATGAGTTCAAAGGTATCGGGGGCCAAAAGCAAAAGGGGTAGCCCGTGGCATCGGTGTTGGCCGTAAGGAACCTGAGCAAAGATTTTGGAGGCCTAAGAGCCCTTGATGGGGTGGATCTGGACGTCGGCGAACGGGAAATCGTCGCCATCATCGGTCCCAACGGCGCCGGCAAGACGACTTTTTTTAACTGTATCACGGGTCTTTATAGACCCACGGAAGGGGTTGTGGAGATTGCGCCCCCCGGGAAGAAGCAGGAGCAACTCAAAAATCTGAAACCCAACCAGGTGACCGAAAAGGGACTGGCCCGAACCTTTCAAAACACCCGGCTGTTTCCCTATATGACGGTGCTGGAGAATGTCATGATCGGCAGGCACTGCCGGATGACTGCCGGCATTGCGGGCGCCATTTTGAGAAACAGGGATACGTTACGGGAAGAAAAGCAGGTGGTGGAGGACAGCTATGACATCCTCAAAAAGATCGGCCTCGAAATGTATGTCAACGAATTCGCCCGGAATCTGCCTTACGGCGCCCAGCGCCGCCTTGAGATTGCCCGGGCTTTGGCCACAAAACCCTTTATATTGCTTCTGGATGAGCCGGCCGCCGGCATGAATCCCCGGGAAACCCGGCAACTGGATGAACTCATTGTCAGGATCCGGGACGAAGAGGGTATTTCCATCCTCCTCATCGAACATGACATGAAGCTTGTCATGAGTCTTTCGGAGCGAATATTCGTCATGGATTACGGGAAAAAAATCGCTCAGGGAACCCCTCAAGAGATTAAGCGCAGTCCTGAGGTGATTAAGGCTTATCTTGGAGAAGAGGTCGATGCTTGAGTTGAGAGATATACGCACCTTTTATGGAAACATTGAGGCTCTTAAGGGCGTGAGCATAGCGGTTTCCAAAGGCGAGGTTATTACGCTGATCGGCGCCAATGGGGCCGGCAAGACAACAACGCTGATGTCCATCTGTGGGCTGGTTCCCCCAAGATACGGAGAGATTGTCTTTGAAGGAAAACCTATTCATGGTCGGCCGGCCAATGAGATTGTGTCCATGGGCATCTCACAGGTTCCCGAAGGGCGCCGCATCTTCCCTTATTTGTCGGTGGTTGAGAACCTGGATATGGGGGCTTTTTTGAGACGGGACAGCGAAGGAATCAAACAGGACATAGAATACATCTACGAACTCTTTCCCATATTGGCCGAAAGGCGACATCAGCTCGGCGGCACCCTGAGCGGCGGCGAGCAGCAAATGCTGGCCATTTCCAGGGCGCTTATGGCACGACCGCGTCTGCTGCTGATGGACGAACCCTCTCTGGGTCTGGCCCCCTTAATGGTAAGACAGATTTTCAGGATTATTCAAAAAATCAACGAGGAACACAACACCACAATATTCCTGGTAGAACAAAACGCGAATCTGGCACTCAAGGTAGCCCACAGGGGGTATGTCATGGAAAATGGACAAATTATGCTGGAAGATTCGTCTGAAAACCTCGTAACCAACGAAGGGGTGAAAAAAGCCTACCTGGGACTCTGATGACGGCCGAGATTCCTTGCTTTGCAAGTAAGCGCAGGCAATGGTCTTGGATGTCTTTTACCTCGGAATCCATTGGGGGGTTCAGTCGTATCTCAAGAAGAAATTTGCGTTAGGGCAACCCATATGACAACATGGCATGCTGGTAAAAGTCATGCGGATCCGGAACCATCACGCGTCGATGTGTGGAAGATGTTTGATCGTGTGGCCGGACGGTATGATTTTTTGAACCGGTGTCTTTCTTTGGGGGTGGACCGTATCTGGCGAACAAAGATGGCGGCTTTTCTGCCCCTCGACAGGGACCTTCATGTCCTGGATCTGGCTACAGGGACCGGCGATCAACTGATTTTTCTCTTTGAGCGAAGCCGCAGACCCAAGTCAGGCATAGGCATGGACCTGGCCGAAAAGATGCTTGAGATAGGTCGACGCAAAATAGCCGGTCGCGGATTGTCCGAAGCCATTTCTTTGAAAACCGGCAACGCCATGGACATTCCTGCAAAGGACAACGCGTTCGATGCAGTGACGATGTCCTTCGGCATTCGCAACATGACCGACGTGAACAAAGCCCTCCGGGAGATGCACCGGGTACTCAAACGTGGCGGGCGGATGCTCATTCTGGAGTTTTCGATTCCCGGAAACCGCTTTTTTCGTACGGGATATCTTCTGTATCTTAGGCATATTCTTCCACGGATCGGCGCTTTTTTTTCCGGAGATGCCCACGCATACCGGTATTTAAACCAAACCATTGAAACATTTCCCGAAGGCGAGGCCTTTTGCAAGTTATTGAAAAATGCCGGGTTTGCTGCGACGGCAATGCATCCTTTGACTTTTGGCATTGCAACGATTTACCAGGGAGACAAACCGAGACGCTCAACGCCACAAAGCGAGGCCAATAACCGGCGGGCGGAACCGGATAGCCTGAAATTCAGGAATTTCCAATTTGGGGATTGAGGAATGGACGGTTTCCGCGTATCTTACAGACAATTTCTGAACTCATGAATTCCTTAATAATGGTAATGTCTGAATAATTATGTTGACAGCGACCGAGCAGATACACGTAAACGAGACGGACCGCATCGAACACACCCTTTTGGCCCAGTTGAAAAGCCACCTTAAAAAAGGGCCGGGATCGGAAGGCCGGCCTGTGATTGTCCGGGCCGAAGTCCCTGTGGAGGGTCTGTGCGTCCTGCCCTGGCTTTGCGCGCAAGATCCAACCTCGCGAGGATATTGGTCCAATCGGGATGAACCCTTTGAGCTGGCGGGCGTGGGCGGCGCTGACGTCATTACCGCAAACTCGGATTTGGACTACGGCCGGCTGATGGGCACGTTGCACCGGCGTCTTTCCAGCGCCCATGGAAATCCCCGGTATTTGGGCGGCATGCGCTTTGGTCCGAACGGTTCCAGGGATACGGCCTGGAATCATTTCAAGGCGTACCGGTTTATTTTGCCTCGTTTTGAAGTGGTAGCCGGAGACGCCGCCACCATTTTTGCATGCAACATGCTGTCTCACGAAGACATCGGCATAGCCAAGGCCGCCTTTTCCCGTGTCGTTTTTCCCAAGAATGTGCAGACCTTTTCGCTTCCTTCAGTCCGCTGCAGGAAAGACTATCCCGATGCCAAAGGCTGGCGAACCAATGTCGAGGCCGCCTTAAGATCGTTCAGGGTGGGAGAATACGAAAAAGTCGTTCTGGCGCGCAAGGCCACGTTTGAATTCACAGAACCTGTCAATGCGGCCGCCTTGCTGCATGCACTGAAAAAAAACACGACACAATGCTTCCACTTTCTGTTCCAACCCCATGCCGGTTCGGGATTCCTGGGGGCGTCGCCGGAAAGGCTGTACCGAAGAGATGGAGATCTGATACGCACAGAGGCCATTGCCGGAAGTCGAAACCGAGGCGCATCGTCAGCGCAAGATCAAGCGCTTGGCCGGGAATTGCTTTCCAGCGAAAAAGATCGTCGCGAACATGCATATGTAGTCGAAGGAATCCAAAGAAGCATTGAGCCGGTGTGCGGCTTGCTGACCGGCGGCCCAGAACCTGCCGTATTGAAGCTTTCGCGATGCCAGCATCTTATCACCCCGTTCAAAGGGAGACTGCGAAAAGGGATAACGGATTCAGAGCTGTTGGAAATGTTGCATCCCACACCCGCGGTGGGCGGCTATCCAAGAAAACCGGCGATGGAAGATATCGCCCGGCTGGAGCCTTTTGACCGAGGATGGTATGCCGGCCCTGTGGGCTGGATAGCAAAGGACGCCGCACAGTTTGTTGTGGGGATTCGTTCGGGCCTTACGCAAGGGAATCGTTTGCACCTTTTTTCCGGAGCCGGCATTGTAGAAGGATCGGTAGCGGAAAATGAGTGGGAAGAGATTGAAAACAAGATCAGCGATTTTCTTGCGCTCTTTGAGGCACCGCCTCATTGAGCCGAAATAACGGGAAACGGCAAACCCCCATGTTCTCGGGCCAAGCCGCCGAATTTAAAAACAGTCCGGGGTTTGGCTTTCCGATGAAATGCAACCTTTTCGAAAAGACACAACATCGATCCGGCTGCGCAGCGTGGACGTGTCGATTTTTATACAAGCCCGCAAAGCGGTGCCAAACAGAAAAATACGAAATTCTTTATAGGCTGACTTACTGACTGTCATGAAACTGCCGCCGGCAAACCTGAACCATCTTTGGGCCTCTCTCCTCGTTGAAGAACTAGTCCGAAACGGCGTGGACACCTTTTGTCTCGCCCCCGGGTCGCGCTGTGCGCCGTTGACCGTTGCTGTTGCAGAAAACCCGGGCGCAAAGGCAACCATTCACTACGACGAACGGGGCGTGGCTTTTCATGCCCTGGGCTACGGGCGGGCGACAGGCCGTCCGGCCGTGGTGGTAACCACTTCGGGTACGGCCGTGCCCAATGCGATGCCCGCCGTGGTCGAGGCCGCGATGGATCACATTCCTCTTCTTCTGCTCACCGCCGACCGGCCTCCGGAGCTTCGTGACAGCGCGGCAAATCAAACGGTGGACCAGGCCAAGATTTTTGGAGGCTATGCGCGCTGGTTTGTGGATTTGCCCTGCCCTGATGAAGATATTTCTCCGGAGATGGTTCTGACAACGATTGACCAGGCCGTTTACCGAAGTTGTATGGCCGGCGCCGGACCGGTTCACGTGAACTGCATGTTTCGGGAACCTTTGGCCCCTGAGCCGAGTCGGAAAGACCTTCGCGGTTGCCTGACATCAGTGGAGGCCTGGCTCCGCAGTAAAAAGCCGTATACCGAATATGCGTCTTCTGTGCGGACGGTTGATTCAAACAATTTAAAACGTGCGGCAGGACTATTGGAAGGCGCGAAGCGGGGACTAGCGGTGGTGGGCGGGCTCAAGAGCGCATCAGAAGGAAAGGCAGTATGTCGTTTCCTTGAAAAACTGCAATGGCCCGTGTGTGCGGACATTACGTCGGGGCTTCGAATGGGCGGCCCCTCCGGGCTGGTCATGGGCTTTGCCGATATATTGGTTCAAAGCCGTTTTCTGAACAAAGCGGGCCGTCCGGAAACGGTCCTGCATCTGGGCGGGCGCATGGTCTCCAAGCATGTGGCGGATTACGTCTCCCGAGGCAGGCCTCGAGCCCACATCTTGATTGCAGGGCATCCGGAGCGGCAGGACCCGCACCACGAGGTTACGTTGCGGATGGAAGGAGATCTTGACCAAGTTTGCTCTAACCTGGCCGGCCGGTTGGGCAAGCAGGAAAACTCCCCGTGGCTGGCTTCTTGGCAGCAAGCCGCAGGGGCTGTCAAAAAGGTCTTTGAACGGTTCGTCATAGACGGCGATGACCTGAACGAACCGATCATAGCCTTTCTGATTTCTCAACACATCCCTTCTGCTCACGACCTGTTTTTGGCCGGCAGCATGCCCGTGAGAAACATGGACGCGTTTGCCGATGTCTTGGGTCCCTCGGCGCTTGTGGGGGCCAACCGGGGAGCCAGCGGGGTGGACGGAACGATCGCCAGCGCGGCAGGTTTTGCCAGGGGGCGCCGGCGCCCTGTGATATTGGTGGCCGGCGATCTGGCCTTCCTCCATGACCTGAACTCCTTGAACTACCTGCGAGAAGCCGACCATCCGGTTGTGGTGGTGGTGATCAACAACAACGGAGGGGGCATTTTCTCCTTTCTCCCCATCGCCCGTTTTGAACAGGTTTTTGAAAAGTACTTTGTCGCCCCCCACGATCTGACATTCAACCATGCCGCAAACATGTACAACCTGCCTTTTTATCACCCCAACAATCGTCAGGAATTCATCCGGGATTATCAGACGGCCCTGAATGCGAACCGCTCGGCCATCGTGGAAGTCAGGCTGGATCGCCAACGAAATTTTGCGCGGCACTCCCGGTTGGTCGAAGACATGCTCCAGGCTTTGGACCACTGACCGGATGCCTGCCCTGCCCGCATTGCACTGGGAATTGACCGGAAACGCTTCCGGCCCGGCGGTTGTCTTTCTTCACGGGTTCATGGGCAACACCAAAGATTGGGACCCGGTCATTGATCGAATGGCAAACCGGTGTCTGTGCCTGGCCATAGATTTGCCGGGCCATGGGAAAAGCACGGGGCTGAAGGACAAAGACGCGTATACCTTTGTGGGCGCGGCATGCCGCGTTGTTGAAGTCATAGAGAAAATCGGGACGGCGCCCGCCACCGTGGCGGGGTACTCCATGGGTGGCCGCCTTGCGTTGTACGTAGCATGTCATTACACGCGGGTATGTTGCAAACTTGTGGTGGAATCAGCCGCGGCCGGGATTTCCGAGGACAAAGAAAGAAGACACAGGAGGACTGTAGACGAAGTCTGGGCCGATCGGTTGGAAAAGCGCAGATTTGAAGACTTCCTTCGAACATGGTATCGTCAACCCGTTTTTTACCCATTGGCTGAAAACCCGGAGAAATTTGAAAACATGATTCAGCATCGCCTCATCAATGATCCCGGAGAGCTGGCACTGGCCATGCGGGGGCTTGGCGCTGGAGCGCAGCCCTCTCTTTGGCACGCTTTGCCGAAACTTACTTTGCCGGTATTGCTTCTGGCCGGAGAACACGACAAGAAGTACGTGGATATCCATCAGTCCATGATGCGATTGCTGCCTCGAGGCCGTCCAACCATCGTTGCAGGCGCCGGGCATAATGTCCATTTGGATGCTCCGTCTGTAGTGGCGGATCACATCAAGGATTTTGTATTCAAGGAGTCAATATAGCCATGGAAACGATCGCCTGGAAGACGGCCATACCATTTTCCGACATCAAATATGAAAAGGCGGAAGGCATTGCTAAAATGACGATCAACAGACCCGAGGTAAGAAATGCCTTCAGGCCCCTGACCGTTGTAGAGATGTCCAAGGCGTTAAACGACGCCCGGGATGACCAGGACATCGGCGTCGTGATTCTGACCGGACAAGGCGACAAAGCCTTTTGTTCCGGCGGGGACCAGCGGATTCGGGCGAATGCGGGCTACGCTGATGGCGGCGGCGTGGAACGGCTGAACGTCCTGGATTTGCAGCGGCAGATCCGCACCTGTCCAAAGCCCATCATTGCCATGGTGGCAGGCTATGCCATCGGTGGAGGACACGTACTCCACTTGATGTGTGACCTGACGATTGCTGCCGACAATGCCGTTTTCGGGCAGACTGGGCCAAAGGTGGGATCCTTCGACGGCGGATACGGCTCGGCGTATCTGGCCCGAATTGTGGGGCAGAAAAAGGCCCGGGAGATCTGGTTTCTGTGTCGCCAATACTCGGCGCAACAGGCCCTGGAGATGGGGCTGGTCAATACGGTGGTGCCTTTGGCAAGGCTGGAAGCGGAAACCGTTCAGTGGTGTCGTGAGATCCTGCAACACTCGCCGCTGGCACTTCGATGTCTCAAATCGGCTCTTAATGCGGACTGTGACGGACAAGCAGGACTGCAAGAGCTGGCTGGAAACGCCACGCTGTTATTCTATATGACCCAGGAAGCCCAGGAAGGCCGGGATGCCTTTGTGGAAAAACGCAAACCGGACTTTTCCAAGTTTCCCAGAAGACCGTAAGATCAGGCATGGGGCTGGAAGCTTGGGGCCACAAAACCCAACCAATCGGGATATACTGTTTTCTTTTTTCCCGCTCAGCTTTAAGCGTTGTACCTTGCGCGATGCAGCTTGAACGATTTACAGGGGAGCTTCTCGATTTTCAATATGGACACCGACAAACCATCTCAATGGACCATCTGGATCCTGGCCGCACGGCCAAAGACCCTGTGGGCGGCTGTGGCGCCCGTGGTGATCGGCACGGCGATGGCCGTTGAAAGTGGAGGCGGCGCGTGGCTGCCGGCCGGGGCCGCCCTGTTCGGCGCGGTGATGATTCAGGTCGGAACCAATCTTGCCAATGACTACTTTGATTATCAGAAGGGCGCCGACGCGGGAGATCGGCTCGGGCCCATGCGGGTCACCCAGGCGGGACTGGTAAAACCCGAGACGATGCGCCTGGGGTTTGCCGTCGCGTTTGCCCTGGCAGCCGTTGCAGGGGCTTATCTGGTATGGCGCGCAGGCTGGCCGATCGTTTTTGTCGGCGGGCTGTCTATCCTGTGCGGCATCCTCTATACGGCCGGTCCTTTTCCCCTCGGCTACGTGGGGCTGGCGGACCTTTTCGTGCTGATGTTTTTCGGACCGGTAGCCGTGGGCGGCACGTATTATGTCCAGACATTGGAGATCAACGCTACCGTCTTGGCATCAGGCCTTGCGCCCGGACTTTTTTCCGTAGCGATTCTCACGGTGAACAATCTGCGAGACATGGAAAGCGATGCCAAGGTGGGAAAAAGGACCTTGGCTGTCCGGTTTGGAAGAACCTTTGCAAGGATAGAATATCTGCTGTCTGTGTTGGTTGCTTCCATCATACCGTTGCTTTTGTTTTTGGCCGATCGCCAACAACCCTTTTCTTTGATCACTTTGGTCGTGCCGATTTTTGCGATACCGTCATTGCGCACGGTCTTCGTCTCCACGGACGGGCCGACGCTGAATAGGATCCTTGCAACAACGGGAAAACTACTCCTTGTTTATAGCATTCTGTTCTCCTTGGGATGGTTGATTTGAGAATTACCCATTTTCATATCTATTCATTCAGGCTTCCTTTGTCACAGCCCTTGATGACGAGCGAAAAAATTTACAGCGAAAGATCGGGTCTCGTTATCGAACTGGGAAATGACCAGGGCCATTCGGCCCTTGGGGAGACATCCCCCTTGCCTGGCTTCAGTCAAGAGGACGGACGCGCAGCCCAAAAACAATTAGAACATTTGCGAGCGGCCGTGTTCGGAAATGCGATTCCTGACGGGCTGGAGGCCTTGTGCGGAGGGTTTGACCATTGGTTGGGGGATCTTGGTTTGGCCCCTTCGGTGCGGTTTGGTTTTGAAACCGCCGTTTTAGGGCTGTTGGCCTCGGCACAAGGAGTACCGTTGTCCGACCTGCTGTGCGACGAGCCGTCGCGCAGGGTTGGCGTTAATGGTCTTCTAGCCGGCGCCCCTGACGCTGTCATCAACAAGCTGAAAAAATGCTTGGCCCGAGGGTTCAGGGCCTTCAAGCTCAAGGTGGGCCGAAACGGTTTGGACGAGGACGTCTGCCTGGCTCGGGAAGTCGTAAGTCTCATGGGCCGGGGCGCCACTCTGCGTTTGGATGCCAACCGTGCCTGGACTCCTGACCAGGCTGTGGCGTTTGCACGGCAGATGGAGGCAGAACCGATTGCCTACTTGGAAGAGCCCGTGGGATCACTTGAGATGTTGAAGCAACTGTTAAAAGAACGGACCATGTCGATCCCGGTGGCCCTGGATGAAAGTCTTCTTGAGATGGCGCCGGAGGACTTGTCTTCCTGGTTGGAGATCAAGGCGGCGGTCCTCAAGCCCACGCTGTTGGGGTTTGAAAAGACCATGCGCTTTGCCCGCACAGCAGAACATCTTGGAATGACTCCTGTCATTAGTTCGGCTTTTGAGTCGGGCTTGGGTTTAACGGTCCTCGCCCATATCGCTTCTTCATTGAAAACAAATGATGTTCCTGCGGGACTCGATACCCTGGAATGGTTTGCTCAGGATTTGCTGAAAAGTCCCTTAACCATAGAGCATGGTGAGTTAGCCGTTCCTGCGTTGCCGAATGCCGTGGAAGCACTTAAGGACAAGCTTGTCCAAATCGTCTATGATGCATAAGATAAACTGTCCCGTCCAAAAAGCCGCCGACACATTTGGCGCCTATCCTGCCATTATTGCCGACAAAGCCGCCATATCATACAAACAGCTCTGTCCTATGGTAGCCTCTCTAGCATTCGGGTTGGGAAAAAAGGGCCTTCGTGGCGGACAGCGCATTGGGATTATAGCCGATACTTGCTGGGAATACGTCGTGTTGTTGCAGGCCCTGTTACGGCTGGGCGCTGTCGTATGTCCGGTGAGTCCGAGGTTTGCGGACAAGGGCATTGTGGAACTACTCGAGACAATCGGCTGTTGCACCGTTATAGATTTCCTTGGCAGGCTTTCCAGCGCTGTCTCAAAACATATTCGCAAGATGCATTTCAACGACGTGCGTGGTTGTCTTTCCTGGGACCATGAGGGTTGTGGCGGCAGCCCTGGTCTTATGACCGACCTTGATGCCGATGCGACAATCGTATGGACGTCGGGAACCTCCGGGAGCCCAAAGGCTGCATTGCACTCCTATGGAAACCACTATTACAGTGCGGTGGGCGCCAATGACAATATCTCTGTGGAACCCGGGGACCGGTGGCTGTTGACCCTTCCTCTGTATCATGTTGGGGGGCTTGGCATTGTATTTCGAATGCTTCTCGGCGGCGGCACGGTGGTGATTCCGAAAACAAAAGAAAAGATCGGCGAAACTGTTGAACAATGCGGCATCACCCATGTGTCGCTGGTTGCTACGCAGCTCTATCGCTGGCTCAAGGAAGGAATGCGTCCAAAGACAATCGGCAGACTGAAAGCGGTTTTGGTAGGGGGCGGCCCTGTGCACGCCTCGCTCATCAGGAGGGGCCTCAAGGCGGGGCTTCCCCTTTTTACAACCTATGGGTCAACGGAGATGGCTTCGCAAGTGACTACCACGGCGCCCGGAGATCCCGAGGAGCGGCTGTATACCTCCGGCAAGGTTCTCGAATATCGCGACGCGAAGATCGACCGGGAAGAAATCCTGGTAAAAGGAAAAACCCTTTTCAAAGGGTATGTGGCCGGATCGGAAACGGTGTTGCCGACAGATAACGGGGGCTGGTTTCGAACCGGAGATCTGGGCCGCTTGGACGGCCGGGGCTATCTGACGTGTTTCGGAAGAAAAGACAATATGTTTATCTCCGGGGGGGAAAACATCGTTCCCGAGGAAATTGAACGTCAACTCAGTTTACTGCCCCATGTTGTCGAGGCGGTGGTTGTTGCCGGAAAAGACAAGGAATTCGGATATAGACCGGTGGCCTTTGTCAGGATGGAAAGAGGCAAATCGATAGATCCGGCGCATATAACATCCAGCCTGGAAGACAGCCTCCCTCGATTCAAGATTCCCGTGGCATTTTACAAATGGCCGGAACATGGGGAAAAGGAAGGAATCAAACCGGACAGGCAGTATCTCGCTCGGCTGGCCCAATCGTTACGGAGACGGTGACTCACGCATTCGCAGCCAGCGCTTCCTTGATATCCTCGGGCATCGGGATCGGTTTTCCTGTCTTCCGGTCAATGCAGGCGTGCACTGTCTTCAACTCGGCAACCACGTTGCCCTGGGCGTCGGTGAGCCGATACGATAAGACGAATGAACGCTTGCGCACCCGGGCTGTGAGCAAGATATTCAATGCATCTCCAAGGCGAAGCCCTTTCTTGTAATCGGCTTCGGCACGGACAACGGGCAGCAAAAAGTCCGATTCATCAACGATCTTGTCCAGCCCATGCCCGATCGACTTCATCAAGGCCTCATAGCTTATATGGGCCATCCTGAAATAGTTGGCAAAAAAGACCAGTCCGGCCGCATCCGTATCGTGGAGTCTGATTTCTGTTTTTAACTCAAACATATAGGCCTATCTTTCTCCCCCGGCTCTATCATCAAGCATGCCAAAGACCGTACCTGAAACACCACTGGCGTTGTCATGGAAAAAATCATTGCATTTATCGTTTGCACCGGTGGCGTTGCGCCGCGACAATACCATATTGTGTCGGACCATTTAGGAAAGCTTTTCGTCCATCGCAATCTCCTTCCTGTCGTAGACGAGATAATATGCCACAGGTACGACAATAAGGGTGAATGCTGTGGAAGCAAACAGGCCAAAGATCAACGCCCACGCAAGACCGGAAAAAATGGGATCCAGGGTGATCGGCCAGGCCCCCAAACCGGTTGTAGCCGCGGTCAGCAGTATGGGTCGCATGCGAACGGCCCCGCTTTGCACGATGGCTTCTTTCAGTGACGATTTGCGCCGGACCGCTTCTTGGATGAATTCTATCAAGACGATCGCATTTCTTGTCACAATGCCCCCCAGGGCGATCATTCCGATCATGCTGGTGGCGGTGAAAAACACCGGGTTTTCAAATCCGCCAATCGATTGGGCCTTGAAAACATTCAAAAGCCAAAATCCGGGCATGATGCCGATAATGGTCAGCGGGATGGCCATCATAATCACAAACGGCATGGAAAAAGAGCCTGTCTGAATAATCAGCAGAATATAAATGCCCAGCACCGCGGCCCCGAAAGCAATCGCAAGATCTCGAAATACGCGCAAGGTAATTTCCCACTCCCCCTCTCCGGCCCATTCTATTCGGATCCGTTTCGAGATCGATCTTTCTTGTAGTTTGGATTGCATATCAAGGATCGCTTCAGCCGGGGGACGCCCGGCCGTATCCGCCGTGACGAACACGACCCGTTCAAGATTCTTGTGGTATATGGGCTGGTCCTGGGTGACGATGGCAAATTCTCCAAGCTCTCCCAACTCGACCATGTGACCGGAAGGGGCCTTGACAGCAAGCCGGGATAGTTTCGTCAGGCTTGACCGGGTTTTTTCCGGCAGTACCACCCGGATCAGAATCGGTTGTCGTTGGTTCGGAATATGTACCGAGGCCGGCGTACTCCCGGACACGGCCAATTGTATGGCGTGCAGAATTTCCCGAGTTGCAATGCCGTGCAACGCGGCCTTTTCTTTGTCCACAACGAAATCCGCCTTTTGCCATGGCGATGCAACCGTATCGTCAATATCCACCACAAAGGGCTCTTCGTGAAGCAGCTTTTTTATCTCTGAAGCCCCTTCAATGATGTCGCCGTACGATACATCAGGATCACCGTATACCTCGGCAACCACCGTAGCGAGAACCGGCGGGCCGGGCGGCACTTCGACGATTTTTATATTCGCATGGGTGTTTTCCGCAATGTCTTCGAGATCCTTTCGAATCCGCAACATAATCTCGTGGCTTTGCCGTTCGCGATATTTCTTGCCAACCATATTGATTCTGATATCAGCCATGTTGGCGCCGTTGCGCAGGTAATATCGGCGCACCATTCCATTAAAATCCATTGGAGAGGAGGTCCCGACATAGGAAACAAAATTTGTGACTTCCGGAACTTTTTGCAGATAAGACTCAAACGCCCTGACCACACCGTCCGTCCTCTCGAGAGTGGCGTCTTCAGGCATATCGATAACAATTTGGAACTCATTTTTATTGTCAAAGGGCAGCATTTTCAAGGGCACAGCACGCAACAGCACTAGGGAAACGGACAAAAGCAACAGGACGAGCACCGCAATGAAAAGCAATATCGTCTTTTTGCGTGACTCCAACAGCGGACTTATCAGTCGGCGATACCCGTGCCTGACCCATACCGGCGTAACATCACGGCCGATCGCTTCCCCGTGCCTTTCCATGGACCGGCGCAGCAAGCGGTGTGTGAGCCATGGAACGACAGTGACTGCGCTGATCGTTGAGAAGGTCACAGTAAGCGGGACATTGATTGCCATGGGGGCCATGTAGGGTCCCATCATGCCCGTAATGAAAAACATGGGGACGAAAGACACGATAATGGCCAGCGTCGACATGATTATCGGCGGCAGCACCTCATTGACCGCATACAGGGTTGCCGACAGCGGATCGGTTTTTTTAAAAAGGATATGCCGTTGAATGTTGTCCACGTTGGTGATGGGGTCGTCCACCACCAAACCCAACGACAGAATCAAGGCAAATAGCGTCACACGGTTGATAGTGTAGCCGAACAGGTAGTTGACAAACAATGCCATGGCAAAACTGATCGGCACCGCCAAAGCCACCACAATCGCTTCGCGCCATCCCATGGTAATAGCAATCAACACAACGACGGTAGCTATGGCAAAGAAAAGCGATGCCAGCAGATCGTCCACCTTTTCATTGGCCGTTTTGCCGTAATTGCGGGTGATCTCGAATCGAACGTCTGAAGGAATGATGTCTCTTTTCAGCTCTTTTATTGTTTTCAGTATGTCCTTTGCCACGACAACCGCATTGGTTCCCTCCTTTTTGGCCAATGCAAGGGTAACCGCCGGGAAGGTGGTTCCATCCGGAAACCCGATTCTTGTATGATTCCAGAATTCTTCCGGCCCATCAAGGATCGTGGCCATATCCCGTAAATACACTGGACGGCCATGGCGGGCGGTCACCATCAAACCCTCGACATCTTCGGCGGAAGCAATGAATGCATTGCCGGCCACCACAATATTGCTGTTCATGTTGCTTATCGTGCCGGCCGTAATGGAGGCATCAGCACCCTGCAAAGCCTGGAGCACCTCCGAGGGCGATACGCCAAATCCGATCATCCTTTCAATATCCAGCTCCACCCTGACTTCCCGTTTTCTCCCACCTAAAAGCGTTGTCCGTGAGATGTTTTCAATCCGATCCAGTCTCGCAAGGATTTCTTCACCAACCGACCGCAACTGAAAATCATCATAACGCTCCGAATAGACGGTGATGTTGACGATCGGCACATCGTCTATCTCTACCGGTTTAATCACCCAACCTTGAATTCCAGGGGGGACCTGGTCAATGTTCATGCTGATCTTGTTGTGAAGCTTGACCAGCGAGCGCTCCCGGTCCTCCCCCACATAGAACCGTACGGTCACTATGGCGAGATCCGGGCGCGAGACGGAATAAACATGTTCCACGCCGCTTATTTGCCACAGAAGTTTTTCCAGGGGAGTGGCAACCAACTTTTCCACCTCTTCGGCGCTGGCACCCGGATACCGAACAAACACATCCGCAAAGGGAACCACTATCTGGGGTTCTTCCTCTCGTGGGGTTGCAAAAATCGCGACAGCGCCAAGGGACACGGCGAAGATAACAAAGACAATGGAAAGGTTTGATGTTAAAAATATGCGGACAACACCCGCTATGAAACCCATGGGAATATCTGCCGACGCATTACTCATGTTTGCCTGTGCGAAGGGCTATCTCTTCGTTTCCGTCCAGACCCGACAGGACGGCTAATTTCCCGTTTAACGCATCCCCTGTCTTTACCAACCGGCGGGACCATCGGCCTTGTCGTCGAACCTTGACGACCGTCATCTGTCCGATTTGCTGAACAGCACCGGCCGGCACTACAACGGTTTTCCGTGCCTCCAGGGGAATGCGCAGCCTGCCGAACATTCCTGGATACAGACCCGAAACCGCGGGAATCCGCACCTTCGCCAAAAAGGTGCGGGTCAGTGGATCGGCCAACGGAATAACCTCCTCCACGGTTCCGTCCACAGCAGCGTCAATAGCATCGACATGGACTCGGAGCCGGGATCCCGGCAGGACCTTCTCGATCAGACCTTCTCGCACATGGGCTTCCAGTCTGAGTGCCTCCGGCGCTTGAAAAACCAAAAGCGGCTTCCCGGGCTGAGCGAGATCGCCGGGTTCGACCAGACGCTTGGCAATTTGCCCGGCTTCCGGGGCGGTTATTGTCGTGTACCCCAAGGCGACGCGGGCCTCTTCTACCCGTTTTTCCGCCTCGGCGGCGCCGGCCTCCGCAGCAATCATTTTTTCTTTTGCTTGATTTACAGCGGCTTGCTGTTGATGAAAAACGGCTTCCGCCTTTTCGAGATCGCGCTTGGTGGACGCCTCTTGGTAGAAAAACCCTTTTATTCTCTTGTAATGCAATTGCGCTTCCACAAAGGCTGCCCGGGTTCCGATAAGCGCTTGTTTTGCCTGCTGTACGGCGGCATTGGCCGCGCGCAGACCTTGGTGCGCCTGGTCGAGCCTGGCCTTGAATTCCCGGTCATCCAGTTGCAAAAGCAACATTTCTTTTTCGACCCTGTCTCCGGGACGCACGACGATGTCCACGACACGTCCGGTAATTTGCGCTGAAATTTGAGCTTCCGCTTCAGATCGCACCGTTCCGACGGCCTCATACCATTCGGGCCAGTATTCCACGGACGCCCGACCAACGCTTTCGGCAGGGCCGTCACTGTTTTTTTCTGCCGTGATGATATCCGGGCGATCAGGAGCGGAACGAAAAACGCCTCCCGTATAAAGAAGCAACACAACGATAACCAGGAAGCCTCCCGCCAAAAAAAGAATGACGCGCGATGATTTGGCTCTATCTTTCATCCGATGCCTCTGGATCTGCCGAAACAAAGTATCCCAATGCCCTGCATACATCGGCCTCGGCCTTTTTCACATCATATCGTGCCGACACATCCCGTATTCTGGCGGCATTGAGAGCCAATTCCGCATCAAGATACCGGGTAACCGTGGCGGTCCCCCCTTCATATTCCCTTTTGACAAGACGAAACGACTCTTCGGCGTGAGCCACGCCGGCTTGCGCGACAGCGCGCCTGGCGTTGGCCTCAGACAGCTTCAAATAAGCTGTTTTTACATCCAGCTGAACAGCCAGCGTGGCTTTGCGGTCGGCGGCGTACATTTGTTCCAAGGCCGCCTTGGCCCTTTGAACAGCCGATTTTGTGCCAAAGCCGGAAAAAAAATTCCAGTCCAGAACCGCGCCGGCCGCCCAATTGGCACGATCCCTGTCAAATCCCGGTTGTGAATCGTCGTAGTAGTATTTGCCGTGCGCATTGATCGTCGGAAGATAACCCGCCTTTTCCATGTCGACAGCCATCGCCGCATGGACGAGCCGTTGTCTGGCTTGAAGCAATTCAGGCCGTCTGCGTAAGGCCTCAAAAACGCCCGCCTGATAATCCGGGAAGACGTCCTCCGGCTTCCATTGCTCCCCTGACAATCGGATCGGTGTGTCCGGGTTGGCGCCCAGGAGATTGGCAAGCGCCGACAATGACAACTGGCAATTGTTTTCAGCCCTGACGGCATTTTCCTGCGCTTCGGCAACCCGAACCTCCAAAGAAAGGACATCCGATTTCAGCACTGCTCCCCCCTGGAATCGGACGGACATGATCTGCAGTTGCGCTTCCACCGTTTTCAATGCGTCATGCGCAATGGCGACAAAATCTTGTGCTGTCAAAATGTTGTAGTAGGCATGGATGACAGAGGCTGCCAAGGCATTTTCGACCGCCAAGCGGTCCAGCTGTTCCATTTGCAGACCGCTTGCGGCCATTTTTTTTCTGAGCAGGTCTCCGCCGCCCTGGTATACATTCAACGAACCGGTGAGCCCGAGTTCATAATTGTCGATCCGGCCCGGGTCGTTGAAATCAACCCCGGACGGTAGGCTTCGTTGATCGATTTTTTTAAACAGGTACATCGAGGGCGCATCCGCTCGTGCGTATTCGGTATAATAGGACAAGGTAGGCCAAAAGGCGGCGTTCGCTTCATCCATCATCGCTTCTGTTTCGCGTATCCTTGCAATAGCCAGGCCGATGTCCGGATTGTTGCAAAGCGCAATGCGCACCGCCTCCATGACGGAAAGAGGGCCTTTCAGGGAAGAAAGATCTGCTTTATGTGGAAATTGTTCGTCTGCTGGGCGGGCTGGTTGTCTGAAGCCGTGTTGGGATATCACCTCATTGTACGTGTATTCTTTCCCCAGCGTACATGCATTGAGCATAAGCGCAATCGCAAAGCCGGCCGCAACCGCACGTAAATTTTTCCGGCCTCTTTGCGGTATAACGCATTCATGGCTGTTGACCTTTTGCGGAATTGACATGACAACGCCGACCAACGACACCTGCAAGTTGGATGAGGTTTCAAGGACTTTTTTTTGGGTGCACGACCAAGAAGAATCTTATTGTTAAAGCCTCACGGCCGCAGCCGGTTCGTCAAGGCTCCCGTGAACTCCTTCCATTACCGGGTATTGTCACAAAGGATAGTCCCGGTCAATAAAAGGGGCATTGGTTCGCACCAAAAATTCTTTCCCCGGGGCAGTGGATTGCCAACACGTTGTGGCAATCCCCTGTCGGCGGTCTTTAGTCAAATGCCAAATCTGTCTTCCACACTTCCCAAACCTTTC
Organism: uncultured Desulfobacterales bacterium; assembly: GCA_964430705.1. Lineage (GTDB taxonomy): Bacteria > Desulfobacterota > Desulfobacteria > Desulfobacterales. The sequence continues at coordinate 27,252 of CAYSGJ010000017.1, forward strand.
CCACAAGATCCGGTCCCGGTTTCAATGTCGGTTTTCCAGGTTGCCATCCTGATGGCGTTGCCTCTGCTCCCTTGCTGTCTCTTACCAGTTGGAAGGCCTGAATTTGCCTCAGTGTCTCAGCAACATTTCGTCCTACCGGAGGCGTGAGCACTTCAAAGCCTTGAACAACGCCTTCCGGGTCAATGATGAATCTGCCCCGGGTTTCAACGCCGGCATCTTCATCGTAGATGCCGAATGCGGTTCCGACCTTGCCCCCCGCATCCGACAACATCGGAAACGGGATACCCCCCTCAACCATCTTTGACAGCTCCATGTCATTCCACATCTTGTGAACAAAAACACTGTCAATGCTCATAGACATACACTGAACGTCGAGGCCCTCAAAGGTCTTGTATTTTTCGGCAACCGCCGAAATCTCTGTGGCTCACACAAAGGTGAAGTCTCCCGGATAAAAACACAGCAAGACCCATTTTCCCAAGTACTCAGAAAGCTTCACGGATACGAATTTGCCTTGATGGTACGCCGGCGCCGAAAAATCCGGGGCTTTCTTTCCAACTTTTATCATGGCGGCAACCTCCTTTTTGGTTTCAGCAATCGAACTTTGCTTATCGCTTTTTTCCCCGACGAGGCCGCCGGTCGGCCTCGCGCATCCGACTTCCATGGTTTCTCCCATAGCCTCCTCCTTTATGTTTTTGGTGGTGTTTGTATCATACTATTTTGAGCAAGACGATGATTTTTGGGGACCTTTTTCAGCTGCAACCCCCTACCATCTCGGATGCCTGCTTTCAGTCGTCTCTCCTTTCTATGAGGAGTCGAAAGTGATCCGGCCTCTTCTCTACCGCTATACATCGGTGCGTGGAGTTGCGCATGATCGCTATCAAGTCGGTCTTTGTTTCCGTGTCCGCACACAGCACCTCCAGGATTTGGCCGGAGGTCATTTCGCCAAGTTGATTTTCCACTTTCAGCAGGCTGACAGGCGAAATGCAATTTCTTACATCGATCGTGGTGTCGGACCGGACGTTGTTGACAATATGTAATTTGTCAGGGGCTGTTGACATTTCTCAAACCCTTTCACGGTACAGCCATGACTTTGCGAGAACCGTACCATCCGAAAAAGGAAGCCCATGTCTCCATAACATATTGAAAGAAAAGGTAAAAAATTTTCCATCCTGTGTTGCGTGTTATCCTGTGTTGCGCTATATTAACAATTGTTTAGAGCCGAACGACTCCCGGGCAACCCATGGAAGATTTGACAGGGGAGTAAAAACCATGGACGTTCTTTCCCGCTATTGGAAAACGGTGGTCAGTACCATGCAAGACGGTCTGTTGGTTGTAGATACCCAAGGGACCATTGTATCGATGAACCCGGCTGCAGAAAGGCTTACCGGATATCGCAAAGGCGAACTGTTGGGCAAATCATGCGAGATATTGGCCTGTAATGGATGCAAAGTGTTTCGTGGACACAAGTCAAAACACTGGTGTTCCCTTTTTTCCTCCGGCAAGATCCGGGCGAAGAAATGTCTTATTACGAATAAATCGGGAGAGACCATCCAGGTCGTCAAACATGCATCCCTTTTAAAAGATGAGTCCGGGAAGGTGATTGGGGCTATTGAGACGCTCACGGACATTTCAGATGTCGTCCGGCAGGAAAACGAGATTGCCTCTCTGCGCCGGACATTGCGCAACAAGGACGGCTATCACGGTATCCTGGGCAGGTCTCCATCCATGGAAAGGCTTTTTGGGTTGATTGAAAATGCCGCCCAGTCGGACGCTCCCGTGGCTATTTTCGGGGAGAGCGGGGTGGGCAAAGAACTGGTGGCAAAGGCCGTTCACCAGTCCAGCGAAAGGCGAAAAAAACCTTTCGTGAAGGTCAGCTGTGCCGCCCTGAATGAAAATCTTTTGGAAAGTGAGCTTTTTGGCCATGTTAAAGGTGCTTTTACCGGGGCGCATCGAACCCGTATTGGAAGATTCGAGGCTGCCCAAGGGGGATATTTGCTGTTGGATGAAATCGGGGATATGCCCTCAACCACACAGGTCAAGCTCTTGCGGGTACTTGAGGAAAAGGAAATCGAGCGTGTGGGGGACCATCAACCCGTCCAGGTAGATGCACGCATTATTACCGCCACCAATAAAAACTTGGATGCCCTTGTCTCGCAAGGTATCTTTCGAGAAGATCTTTTTTACCGTATTAATGTGATTCCTATCCATGTGCCGCCCTTGCGAGAACGGCCGGAGGATATACCGATCCTGTCCCAGTCATTTTGCGAGCGCATTTCCTTGAGAGGGCCAAAATCGATTGGAACGATAAGCCCAACAGCCATGGAAATGCTTGTGGCCTATCCTTGGCCCGGTAATGTTCGAGAGCTGCAAAACACCATTGAGTATGCTTTTGTACTGTGTCGAGGCAAAGAAATCAAACCAGGTCACCTTCCGCCAAAGATCGTATCGGGGGCGGGAAAAGAAAGGGGGCCGGCTGTTGCGGCGAGTCCGGATCCTGGCGGGTTGGGTGGCGTGCGGGACAATGACTCGCAAAGGCAACGCCTGATCAATGCATTGCGACGTACCCGGGGGCACCAATCCAAGGCTGCGGCGCTTCTTGGAATCAGCCGGGTGACCTTATGGAAGCGGATGAAAAAATATGGTGTCGCCGCGGACTACCGGTGACGGGACAAACGGTAAAACAATTTAGGTTCATCCGGTTAAAGCATACTTGAGGGATAGCCGTGTGTGTCAACACCCGGCTTCGTGGAGGATTGAAGGACTACGCTTTAACCGGATAAAACACAATTTAGAATAAAAGCCTTTTGCCCACTGTGGACAAAAGGCTTTTGGTTAGAGATAATCATGTTTTTTTATCCCCTGTGGTCTTCCAGGGTTTTATCAACCTGAGCGCCCAGCGCTGCCGCCCCTTGCTCGGTGTGTTACTTTGCCGCCTGCGGCGTGGCCCCCAAAGGCAGCTTCTTGAACCGACCGCCATGGATGATGGGATCTCCCTTGTAGCCCAGCGCCTTAAAATTCAGGTAGTCGGTCTGACCGATTAAATCAGACACATCCCGTCCACGGGTTTTCATGAACTCGAAATCCGTGCCCATCTTCGTGAGTTTTTTGAAATCCACGTTTCGGTTATCTTGATGGCACCGATTGCAGGTCTTTTCCCCGGTCAGTGCCTCATGGCATTGGGCGCACCCCAAGGCGTTTTCAGCCGGCATGGTCTCATGGGTCAATCCCCAATACATGATGGTCTCGACCCACTCGTACTCACCGCTGTAGTCCAGCCCGGCTGCCTTCATGCCGTTTTCGAACGATGTCTGCCAGTCCAGGGTCTTCCAATAGCCTCCGGGGCCGAAGAGATGGGGGATGATGAGATAATTGTTTTTGGCATCGGCCATCTGATTTCCCCGCATGGGCTTAAACGGAAAGATCTTTGACTCGGCGTCCCATATGGCCCCTACAGGATCGGTGATCTTGGTAACCCCGTCCGGGTTGATTTTGTCGCCTTTGAGATGCCTTTTCACCTGGCCGTTGTACCAGAGGTATTCCGGCTTGGCGCTTTCTTTCCAAACAAAGTCACCCTTCATCCACGAATAATCGGGCATACCGTACTTGTCCTTCTTGACCTCGCGCTGTTTGTCGCCTGCCGTGGACCAGTCCCACCAGGTCTTGGTGGCCTTGCACTTGGCATAGACCGGACTGTGGCATGTCTGACAATTCACGTGTTCGGTGTGCTTGTTCAGGTGATGATTCAACAAGTTATGCCCCTCGTGCCCTTCACCGACATGGTGCTTGTGGGGCTGGGCGGTATGGCAGTCTTCACAGGAAGTGCTTCCCTCGGCCACAGGAAGAGACAGCGAGCGGCCGGAGATCTTGTGATTTCTGGTTTTGTGGCACTCGTGGCACTGGAAATCCATACCTCCCATGTGTACATCGCAGTTTCTAGACGGGTAGTAAAGGATGCCATTCATGTCGCCGTGTTTTACGGCATCCCCGCCGCCGCCCTGGAAGTGGCAGTCTCCGCAGGTCTTTCGACTCGGTTTGCCCACACTCTGGGCAATTTCCTTCAAGTTCAGTTGAGGAAAGGGCATGCCGGCCGCCGGAGGGGCCTTGCGGTATTTCAACGTGGTGTCGTGACACACTAGGCAGTCCATTCTCGTTTTATCAGTAAAATCGAAGGTGGCGTCTTTCCAACCGTAGCCGGCATGACAGCTCGTGCACCGCGGCCAGTTGGATTCCAGGGCAATGCAAAAATTGTTGATCGTGTCACTGGCTTTTCCTAAATTTACCTGCTTTTCGTTTCCCACCGTGTATGGCGAAGGTCCCCTCCACAGCCAATGGGCCGAAGTAAGCATGTCCTGGGCCGCATCGTCATGACATCGAAGGCATTCCTTCGTTACCGTGAATGGATCGGGATTGTCCGGCAGTTTGACCAGGTCCTTGTGGTCCGGAACATTCTTGGGATGACATCCGGCACAGTCCACAGGTCCCTTGTTTTCTTCTTTGTGGCAATCCATACACTGCTGGTGGTACGCAGCCTTAAGACCCAGGCGTTCCGGGAAATCGGGATTGAAAGCATCCTGGTGGCAGGCTGAGCATTTGGTGGTTTCCGATGCGTCGGGGCCCTCGGGCTTATAGTGATGGCATTCTATACAGTTATTAACGACGGAGGCATGCTTCATGTGCATAAATCGCACAGGACCATACAGGTCTCCGTATGGGTCTGTTCTCTTTTTCAGAATGGGGCTGTCTAAAACCAGGTACCGATGCTTCATATCCTTCAGCGTGGGCGCCTTTTCCCCCAGACGAAGTTTACGTCCGGAAGGGGCTTCTTGCACCACCTTGCGGACCAGCTCCGGTACCTCATGGGCCCGCTTCAATGCAGCCACCTGGTCAACCGGTTCCCATGGCGTGCCGTCCTCAAAAACTTTCGGGGGCGGTGGCGGCGGCATGGGTTCCGTTGTGCCTTTTGAAGGTGTCGCCGCCCAACTGAGGGCAAGCAGCCCTGTGCAAAGAACAACTGTCAAGGCAGTAAAGATTGCGGGTTTTGTCCATTTCATGCAGTTCATGAGGTCACCTCCTTGCGGCGGGTACTGAGTACCGGGAGATAGGTCACGGCAAGCCTGTAGAAAAAGATGATGCTGGCGATGAGCCCCGCAGTCACCGCTATTTCGCCGATGGACGGGAAGTAGGATTGCTCGGCAAACGGCGGCTGGTAGCTGACCAGAAAGACGTTGACCCGGTTTAAGGCTACGCCCCCGACGATAAGGGCACAAGTGACAAAAAGCCAGCGCGAAGAACGTCTTACGCCGGGAGAAAGGAGCATCATCCAAGGCAGTGCCACGCCGAAGACCATCTCCACGAGAAAAGCCCTGCTTTGAATCGACCCGTCGAAGAGATATACGTACGATCCTCTTGCAATCATGTCTCCGATTTTCAGCACCATGTAGAGACCCAGGAGAAATATGGTGATTCTGGTCAGGGGGCCCAACACCTTCATTTCGTCATGTAATTTCATAGACCCTGTGGCAATGGTTGTCTCGAAAACCACCATGGGGTATCCGACAGCAATGGCGGACATCAAAAATAGCAGCGGCAAGAGCGGCGTATACCACAAGGGGTGCACCTTTGTAGGAGCAATCAACATCAGCGATCCCAGCCCCGACTGGTGCATGCAAGACAGAACCACACCGGCAATGATAAAAAACCACATGACCTTGCCCAATCCCCGGTTGAGCGTTTTTAAGAGCGGGATCTTGTCGCCGAAGCGTTCGGCTACCACCGGGATGAACTCGATGTACAGGACATGGAGATAGATGACCACGCACATCGCCACCTCAAAGAGCACCGAATTGGGTTGCCAAAACACAACGGGTTTCCAAATGGCCCAGGATCGGCCGATGTCAATGAAAAGCCCTATGGATACAAAAGTATATCCCAGCATGGCCGTTAGCAGGGCAGGACGGGTGACCGCTTCGTACCGGTGACGGCCGAAGATATGCGCAAGCGCTGCTGTGGTAAAACCTCCTGCGGCCAGCGCAACGCCTGTGGCGACATCGATGCCGATCCACAGGCCCCAGGGGTGCGACATTTTCAGATTGGTGATTGCGGCCAGCCCGCCTGTGTAGCGAGCAATGATAAAGAAGCCTGCTGTTGCCATAAGGGCCAACAAAAACAAGACGCCCGGCGTCCAAAAGGGGGCTGCTACGGGGGCTGGTTTGCCGTGGTTACTCATGATAATCCCTCCTTTTTGTCCGCTTCCTGGTTTTGCCTTATCTGCCTGCGGTTGAAAACAGACATCGCGCCTCCCAACAGGGCAAACAGGGTCAATGGCGCCCACATGTAGGCAAATATACTGTGCTGAATGGTTTCTGTGAGGTGAGGTATCGGTTTTTCGGGCAGGGTTTCAAGGCCGAGCCGCTCGAAAGGCACCCTGGATATGTACAACCAGGATGTGCCGCCAACCTCATGTTCACCATAGATTTTGGGAACGTAATCCAGGGGGGCATCCTTCATCCTGCGTCGGGCCAAAGTCAGCAACTCGCTGCGCTTCCCAAAGGTGATGGCCTCTACAGGACAGATGGAGGCACAACCGGGCAGCCCCCCTTCCTTGGAAATACGCTCAAAACAGAAGGTGCACTTTCTCACCCTGGGCATAAGAGGATCGCTGAACTCGTAGGCAGGGATCTGAAAAGGGCACGCTACCATACAATACCTGCATCCGATGCACCGTGACTTGTCATAGATCACGGACCCATTTTCGTTTTTCTGCAACGCACCCGTGATACAGGCAGAGGCGCAGGCCGGATCCTGGCAGTGCATACACTGCACTTTAACATAGTTGGGAATGGGCTCATTTTTCTCGTTGAGCCGTCCGGAAAAATACCGGTTCACAACGGTAAAAGCCTTTTCCGTCGGCCGTCGTTCCTGGTCCATGACGGTCACGTCATCAAAAGGCTTTTCCGGTTCAGGCAGATCATTGACTTTGTTACAGGCCAGTTCACACTTGCGACACCCGATACAACGGCTCAGGTCTACCAGGCACCCGTAGGGATCCGATGGGATCCGGGGTTGCCTGGAAGCCTCTACAGGGTTAACATGAGCGGTCAACGCGGCGCCTGTGGCTCCCATAACCTTAAAAAAACTGCGGCGATTAAGTTTCATGGCGTCATCCTCGCTTTTTGGGTTGATGATCTTGTGACCTTGAAAAGCGCAAAGAATGTGCCGAAAACACCGGCAGGGCGATGATGGCAATTTTTGTTTTAAAATGAAAGGGTTATTGTTTCGGGATATCCTTGGAGGGTCGAGCCCGGTTTGTTATCATTTGTTAATGTTTTGCGGTTGCGCTAATGATTGTTAATGTTCTTTGGGATGGTTTTCGTTTTTAGAGGAGGCGTACTGGATCACGGTGTCTCCGGTGGTTACCCCGAGTTCTTCGGCAACGACGGAGCACTTGGCTTTTAAGAGAAAGAAAATGGGCCGCCTTTCCCTCGACAGACTTTCCCGGTTGCCCTGACCCTTGCTGATGATGAGGTCGGCCGTTTCGAAATGGTGACGGAATTCCTTTGAACAGCGCTCCAGGATAAACCCTGGGGCATCGCAGCCGGAAGATATGATCTCGGCTACCTCATCGAGACCGCTTTTGCGGGCGTCTTCGACGGTGGCATCATTAATGATGGGCTCGCCTCGCACGGCATAGACAACGCGACGGCCAATAGTCTCAATTAAAAGCTTGTCGAACACCGTTTCTCCGGCATTGTCTCCCAAAAAAAACACGTTCTGTGCGTCAGCCAATGCTTCGGTGAACAGCGGATAATGGTTGATGGCCGGTTCGGCCGCGATGATCTTTTTGAGGTCTTGTTCCAGTTGAAACCCGGGGTTGGCGCCAAAATCAATGACGTTGCCGGCGATGGCCAGCCTTACGGCCATTTCCAGAGGGTCGTCGGCTGTATCGACCATGCGCTTGAGGTCCGGATAGAGCCTGGAGGCCTTTTCGATGCTTTCGTCTTTGAGTTCCTTGAAAGGGTCTTGGATGCCCGTAGCCTGGTGAACGATCTTGTAAACCTGGCGGCCGGTTTCAGGCGGGGAGCTGTCCATGGGTATGTGCGGAAGAAGCCGCCCGACCTCATCCATGATGCCTTTGATCCGGCTTTCGTCTTTGAGCACAAGCCGTGCGGCAAAAAGCGCTTGCCTAAAAAAACAGGGAATACAATCCAGGTATGTTCTCATGGCTATTCTTTGTCCCCGGATGAAGCACAGCGCCGGATTTTTGAATGGCCGGTCGGGGTTCCCAGCTTTCGGACGTTGTATTTTTGTCGCCAGTGGCGCATGGGCACCTCTACGAACGGTAATCTGCATTAATTCTAATATATTCAACCGAAAGATCACAGGTATGCACAATGGCAGAGGCTGTGCCCCGTTTAAGGTCGATGGTGACAGTGAAGTCCTTTTTCTTGAGGACCTCTGTTGCACCGGCTTCGGCCTGTTGACCGCACCCTTGGCCGTTTTTAACCACGTGCACGTGGTCAAAGAAGATGTCAACGGCATCGCTATTGAGGGGCACCCCGGCACGGCCTGCCGCCGCCATAATCCTGCCCCAATTGGCGTCTTGGCCGAAAAAGGCGGTTTTCACAAGAGGAGACTCGGCAACCGTAAATCCCACCTTTCTGGCATCCTCCTCGCTCTGCGCCCCTTTTACTTCAATGCGAATCCGTTTGGTGGCCCCCTCACCATCCTCGACGATTCGCAGGGCCAGGGTCATAAGCAATTCGTCCAGGGTCTCCTGAAATGCTTCGGCACAATCGGCGTTTTTCATGTGCAGATCCGAGAGGCCGTTGGCAAGCACAAGGACGGTGTCATTGGTGCTCATGTCTCCATCTATGGTGATGGCATTGAACGAATTGGCCACAGCCTTTGTCAGGGCCTGTTTCAGAAGTTCGGGGGAAGCGCCCATGTCCGTGCAGACAAAGCAGAGCATGGTGGCCATGTTCGGCCGTATCATGCCGGCCCCTTTTGCTACCGCAGCGACATGGAAGGCCTTGCGGCCGATCGGGACCTTCCGATAAACGGTTTTGGGAAATGTATCTGTCGTCATCATGGCCTGAGCCACATCTGAAAAACCCGCGGGGCTTAATTGAGCAGCCAGCTCCGGCAGCGCTTTCTTAATGGCGGAAAGATTGAGCGGTTGGCCGATGACACCTGTAGAGGCGACAAGAACAAGCTCTTCGTCAATCGTCAATGCTTGGGCCGCAGCCCTGGCCATGGAACGGGCGTCTTCCATCCCTTTTGTGCCTGTACAGGCATTGGCATTGCCGCTGTTGGCCAAAATGGCCTGGGCGTAACCGGACGCGACGCGTGTCCGGTCCAAGACAACCGGCGCTGCTTGCACCGCATTGGTGGTAAACACGCCCGCAGCGCATGCCGGGGTTTGTGAAAAGATCAGAGCGAGATCTTTGCGATTCTTCTTTCTAATTCCGGCAGCCAAGGCCCCGCAGACAAAGCCCGGCACCCCGGATTTCGCTGCAAGCAACGACGTCCGTCCGGCACGGCCATACGTGTTTGGTTTTGCCGTATTGTTGTTTTGCAGCATCGTAGCGAACCAGACTAGAGTGAATTAACATGCCTCAGGGTAAAGATATGGCGCCGCATTGAGAGTTCCACGGGAAAAGCAACGCCATCCGTGATTGCCGACCGCTTCAGCCGGGTTTGGATGGAGCTTAAAGATAGACCGCCGAAAACACACTACAATATGAGTGATTCAAACGTTTTGTGAAACCACGAGCACCCTTCAATGCGGCAATTAAAGCCGGGCGATTTGAACCCAACCCATCATCATTGGCCACAGCATTTTTTATACTTTTTTCCGCTTCCGCAAGGACAGGGACTGTTGCGGCCGATTTTTTTTTCTTTTCGACGCACCGTTGCGCCGGCGTTATCTCCACCGTGAGAAAGAGAAATTTTTTCCTGTTTTGCTTTTTCTTTAGCGGCAATCTCTTCAGGTCTGGCAATCTGGACACGAGCCAAAAACCGAACGGTTTCCTGTTTTACCCTTTCAATCATCTTGGCAAACATATCGAAACCCTCCCGTTTGTAGACGACAAGAGGGTTCTGTTGGCCGTAGCCCCTCAAACCGATGCCTTCCTTCAATTGGTCCATGGCCAGAAGATGTTCTTTCCAGAGATTATCCACCACCTGCAACACGACCATACGTTCCAATTCTCTAAACTCTTCCACTCCGATGCGCTTTTCTTTTTCTTCATAGGCGCTCATGGCCGATTCGGCGATTAGATCAGCAAGCCCTTCCTTGGTGAGTCCGTCCCGGGTATCGCGATCCATGTCGAGCCGGCAGCCAAACTGACCAAATACGGTTTCCGTGAGTCCTTTCATGTTCCATTCGTCGGGCAACATATCCCCTTGGGCGAATTCTTCGGCGATGCCCTCGGAAAGTTCTACAATCATGGCTTCAATTGTCGGCCGGAGATTGTCGCCGGACAGAGCTTCCCTGCGCTGTTTGTAGATGACCTCCCGTTGTTGGTTCATCACGTCGTCATATTCAAGCAGGTGTTTGCGAATGTCGAAGTTGTGCGCCTCGACCTTGCGTTGCGCATTTTCAATGGCCCTGCTGATCATGGCGTGTTCTATGGGTTCGCCCTCTTCCATCCCAAGACGTTCCATGATGGAAGACATACGTTCGCCGCCGAATATTCGCAGCAAGTCATCTTCCAAAGACAGATAAAACCGGGAGGATCCCGGGTCGCCCTGCCGGCCTGATCGGCCCCGAAGCTGGTTGTCGATGCGACGGCTTTCGTGGCGTTCCGTGCCTATGATATGAAGACCGCCCAGCTCCTTGACCCCATCTCCCAAGACGATGTCCGTGCCACGCCCCGCCATGTTGGTGGATATGGTCACACGATTTTTCTGGCCGGCATGCGCGACAATTTCCGCTTCCCGTTCATGTTGCTTTGCGTTAAGGACCTCATGTTTGATTTTGGCCCTGGATAGCATGCTGCTGAGCTTTTCCGACCGGTCAATGGAAATCGTGCCTACCAAGGTGGGCTGTCCCGTTTCCTGGAGTTCCTTGATTTCTTCCACCACTGCTCGGAATTTTTCAGTTTCCGTTTTGTAGATCACGTCCGGATAGTCTTTCCTGATCATCGGCTCATTGGTCGGAATAACAATTACATCGAGATCATAGATCTTTTTGAACTCCGCCGCCTCGGTGTCCGCCGTTCCGGTCATGCCTGCCAGCTTGTCGTACATCCGGAAGTAATTCTGAAAGGTCACCGTAGCCAGGGTCTGGTTTTCCTCCGCCACCTTGACGCCCTCTTTGGCTTCGACCGCCTGATGTAATCCATCGCTCCAACGCCGACCCGGCATCATACGACCCGTAAATTCATCTACAATGATGACCTGCCCGTCATTGACCACATATTGGACGTCTTTGTTGAATAACCAGTAAGCCTTGATCAACTGGCGCGTTGCATGGAATCGTTCAGAGGCCTCCTGATAGGCTCTTTCAGCCTTTTGGGACTGGGTACGTTTTTCCGCGTTGGTCAGCGCTTCATTTTCCTCGATTTTTTGTAATTCCTCGTCCAGGTCCGGCACGATATAGTCATCGGCCCTGCCTCCATAGATAAGTTGGAGGCCTTTTTCGGTCAGCTCAACGATATTGTTGTTTTCCTCGATAACGCAAAACAACGCTTGATCCACTTGGGGTAACATTTTTTGAGTTGATAACTGTCCTTCGAGTCTTTCCACCTGCTTCTTCAAATGGGGGCGCTTTGAGATCAAATCAAGAAAACGGGGATTTTTTGGATCGCCTCGTTTCACCTGCAACAAAAGCTCCAACGCCCCTTCGCTGTCGTCCTGATCCAGCCTCTTCATCGCATCTTCCAGGATGCCGCCGATCAAGCGGTCCTGGTGTCGCTTCAATGTAATGACTTTCGGCTTCATTTCGTCGTAAAGTTGGTCTGTTGTATGTTCCACGGGACCGGATATGATCAACGGGGTCCTGGCTTCGTCAATAAGGATGCTGTCCACTTCATCCACAATGGCAAAGAAAGGATCTCGTTGCACCATGGATTCCAGGGAGAACTTCATGTTGTCCCGCAGATAGTCAAAACCGAATTCATTGTTTGTTCCGTAGGTGATATCGGCATGGTATGCCTTTTGACGCTGGCTGTCATCCATCCCATGGACAATGGTGCCGACGCTAAGACCCAAAAAGCCGTATATAGTCCCCATCCATTCCGTATCGCGGCGCGCCAGGTAGTCATTGACGGTCACCACATGGACGCCCCTGCCGGCAAGGGCGTTTAAATAGGCGGGAAGAGTCGCCGCCAGGGTCTTTCCCTCGCCGGTCTTCATTTCTGCGATTTTTCCCTGGTGCAGCACAATGCCGCCGATCAATTGCACATCGAAATGGCGCATGGAAAGGGTTCGGGCGGAGGCTTCACGAACAACGGCAAAGGCTTCGGGCAGCAACTCGTCCAAAGAAGCGCCGTTGTCGATCTGGTGCCGAAACGCCTGGGTTTTGGCTTTCAGGTCTGAATCCCCGAGCGCCCGGATCTGCGGTTCAAGGCTGTTGATTTGATCCACAATGGGGTGCAGCTTTTTGAGTTCTCTTTCGTTTTTGCTTCCAAAGACTTTGTTTAGAATATTGCCGATCATGTTTTCCGATTTTTCCCCTCATAAGACATTGACAAGCCGCAAAGACTGTATACAAAAATGTATAGCAGACAATGGAGGGTGGAACAACGGAATTTCGATGGAAAAAAGGGGTGCTTCAGCGCCTATGTGGCAAAATCCAGCATAAATTTGGCAGGGTTGGCGGGAATGCCGTTTACATGGACTTCGTAATGAAGGTGGGGCGCCGTGCTTCGCCCGGTATTGCCGACCAAACCGATTGTATCGCCGCGCTTGATGTGTGCTCCTCGGCGGACCAGCCATTTTTTCAGGTGGCCGTATCGGGTGATTTTCCCGTAGCCGTGGTCTATGACCACCATGTTTCCGAGACCGCCCTTTTTGCCCACGAAGGTCACAACCCCATCGGCGGGTGCAATAATAGGCGTCCCTTCTCGGGTAGCGATATCAATACCCCGGTGGAATTCTTTTTGACCGGTGAACGGTGATGTGCGGTATCCAAAGACGGAGGAAATCCATCCCGTGGTGGGGCGGATTGCGGGTGTCGAGGCCAGCATGGATTTCTGGTCCTGCAGATAATCATGAAGCTCTTCAAAGGCCTGCTTTTGAACCAGGGACGCTTCGTCCAACTGCTCCAGCTGGGCATGTATGGCCCGAATGACACCGCTATAATTTTCCGTGACCGGAGGCAGATCTTCCAAGTCCGTATCCAAGGTCCCGCCGATTCCGAAAACGGCATCTTGACCGGCCGGGGCCTCCACGTTGGCAATCACGCGCAATTTGTTTTCAAAATCATGCAATGCCTGCATTTCAGCATTCAGTGCCTGGACCTTTTCCGCATATGCCTGAATCTGAAATTTCTGGGCAGTCACCTCCTCGGTCAGGGAGCGCATTGACGGCATGGCCCCTTTCAAGGCATAGTAGTCATACAACACGCACGAGATTCCCACCACGCCTGCCATCACAAAACAGGCCATCAACACAAGAAGCGATTTTGAGAGTTTGACCTGCTTGACGTTGGATGCGTTTTCCGGAACTAGCAAAAAGGTGATTTGTTTACCGGGCAAAATGTTCCCCCTTTTGAGCCCCCTGGGAAAGGCCTATACGCCAGCCGAATAATTTTTGGCATATTTACCAGAGCTTAATTGAACCTGTCAACCGTTTTTGCCTCGTAACAGGTTGTTTCTTTTGAGATTAAGCAAGCATCGTGCCAACCAGAATAATGCCAAAGAGTCTCTGACAGCCTTCCTATCGGCACAAAAACCAAGCATCATTAGGATCATGCCCTTCCTCCACGATCCAGCATCTTCCATACGGCTGTTTCATCGCAGTTTGGAAATTTCACGCATTTGATGCAGTCGGCCCAAATCTTTTGGGGTAACAAGTCTTTGTTAATGATCTCAAATCCGTGCCTGACAAAAAAACCGGGCTGATAGGTCAGGGCAAAAACACGACCGGCGCCAAGCGCTCCGGCTTCGGCCAGGGCATGAGCGACAAGGGCCGACCCAATGCCTCGTTTTTGATGTTCCGGGGGTACGGCCAAGGAACGAATTTCCGCCAGATCTTCCCAGCATACGTGAAGGGCGCAAACTCCGACCATAAGGTTCCCCTCGTCTTTTTCAAAGATGCTGAAATCCCGTAAACAATCATATAGTTCGCTGAAAGGACGGGGAAGGAGTTCCCCTCGTTCTGCATGGCCGGCCAACAGGGCATGGATTTTTTTGACGTCAGGTATGGTTGCTTTGCGTATCATGGGCTCCCGTCAATCCTTTTTTCGATTTTCAACAATTGCATTGGGGGCAATTCGAGACGAACGATTTGCATGTGTTGAAACGCCGCGCAAGCTCTATCAATCGTCCGCTTCGTCCGTTCCGTCCGCCGAAGGCTTTTTGCCCTTTTTCCGCAAAAAAAGCAAATAATATAGGATTAGAACAGGATAGGGAAGAAAGGCCCGCTCAAAATCGCCCTGAAACATAAAATAGGTGGAATAGGCGATACAACCCAAGACAAACGCGATTTGCAGCCACGCCAAGATCCGCACCATAAAGAGACAGTCTCCCGAAAGCTCTGATTAAAAGGGCTCTGATTCCATATTGTTGGATAATTTTGTCTATATTGTAATCCATCAAAAAAGGCCACCCATTTGCGCGGATGCTCTCCACTGCCGGTTAAAAAAACAGTCCGGCCATGTCGAAAAAACGTGCTCCGGATAACGTTTTCGTGTTTTATATCACGGTCCATCCCCATTTGTCCTCATTGACGTTTCTTTCCGTCCGTGTTTTAATATCAACAAGTTGTGGGAACATTGAGATGATGGGAGATTTTTGAAATGATGAAGAAACCGATTTTTAGAATGATGTTGATGGCGGTATGTGTTTTGGTGTCGAGTGTATGCTACGGGCACGGAGAATTCAACAACGATACCGGAAAACCGGTTCGGATTCTGGATCTCAACGATTCTGAGGGAAAACCCTTCGCCCGGTTGTTCATGACGGGAAAGAAGATGACCATCGATCACTACAACTATCCCGAATCCGGCGCCGGATACTACGAGGCCCTGGAGGGACACGATTACTACATTCCTTTTGTGTCCGGCGGCCTTGGGGGGCTTCGTGTGGACAGGGTCGAATGGGATGATGCGGGAAAGGTTATCGGGATCAAAGGGCTTCGTCCCTTTTTCGATGGGGCGGAACTGATGAAGATAATGTCTGACGTGACAAACCCGAAAATTGAAGACGGGATCCTCTATTTGAAGTTGGACCGAGAGGCGGACAAGGAGCATCAATTCAAGATCGTATTCGGCATCGGAATCTCCATTGTCCCTTCTTTATATGAATAGAGCGGTCTTTTTTGACGGTCGGCTCTAAGGTTTTCGTTCGCCGTTGAGTAGTTTTTTCTTAAGGAGCAGAATATTTTGAAGATTGCCGTCAGCGGCAAGGGGGGGGTGGGGAAAACCACCTTTGCCGCTTTGCTGATCAAAACGTTGAGCGAAAAAGGCAAGCGGGTCCTGGCCATTGATGCCGATCCCGATGCCAATCTGGCCGTGGCTCTGGGAATTTCACATCCCGAATCCATTGTCCCCATTTCCGAGATGAAAGAACTGATCAAGGAAAGAACGGGCGCCGAAGCGGGGTCTGTGGGGGCTTATTTTAAGCTCAACCCGAAAGTGGATGATCTACCTGAAAAATGTTCGGTGGAACTCGATGGGGTCAAGTTCATGAGACTCGGCGGCGTCCAGAAGGGCGGCGGCGGCTGTATTTGCCCGTCCAGCACGCTGCTCAGGGTGTTGGTGAGTCATATCCTGCTGGCCCGAGATGAGGCGGTGGTCATGGACATGGAGGCGGGGATCGAGCATTTGGCCCGGGGGACGGCATCGGCTGTAGACAAATTGATTGTGGTGGTGGAACCGGGGCGAAGAAGCGTGGAAACCGCCCAAAATATCAAAAAGCTGGCTTCCGAAATCGGCCTTCACAGGATTTTCTTGCTGGGCAACAAGATCAGGAATCAGGAAGATCGCCAGTTTCTTGAAGCATTTGTGACCGGTTTCGAGTGGTTGGGATTTTTGCCCTTTGACAATGAGATCATCAAGTGCGATCTGGGCGGCAAATCCCCGTTTGATGTGGAGACGCCGGCCAAGAAAATCGTGGAAGACATCGCAACGGCGATGATTCAAGAGGCGCCTGACCAGGAGCGCTCTCATGCACACGAACATACCCACGTGCATGAGCATGAACACGAGCACGGTGGAAGGGCTCACACGCACGCCCACATCCACAGCCACGTGCATGAGCACGGCCATATGCACATCCACGACCATGGCAAAAACACCCACGAACATGACCATGGCCATGACGGCGACCATGGTCCCCACGATCATGGGCACGACAATGAAAAACCCCCCAGCAACAAATAGTGTGTAGTAATGGCGGGATCGGCCCACAACCTGGTGGAAATTACCCAAACCAGCTTTGAGCTAAAATGGGTAAAATTACCCAAAAGTGCTTTGAGCTGAAATGGGCAAAAGGATAAGGTAATGGCAATGAAATGTTGTGTTTTTGGAGGGAAGATCTACACCGGAAAGACGGTGATCGAAAATGCCTACCTGGTTTTCAACAATAAGACGGTGCAAGGAATAACCAAGACCAAAAACGGGAAGCTTTTCGGCGAGTTCCCGGTGATTACCCCGGCCTTGATCGACGCCCACAGCCATATCGGCATGGTGAGGGCGGGCGAGCCCAGCCGCGAGGCGGAGGCCAATGAGCATATGGACACGGTTCTGGCGCTGGCAGACGCCCTGGATTCGGTGCACATGGACGACCGGGCCTTTCGAGATGCTATGGAGATGGGGGTGTTGTATTCCTGCGTGCTGCCTGGAAGCGGCAATATCATCGGCGGCCGGTCGGCAGTCATTCGGCATTACGGCAAGAACAGCACCGAGGCCCTGGTTTGTCGGGCCGGGGTGAAGGCGGCGTTTGGCTACAACCCCATGGCCGTACAAGACTGGAAGGGGACCAGACCTTCCACCCGTATGGGAGCCCTGGCAATTTTGCGAAAAAGACTCGATGAGGTGCGGCAAAAGATGCAAAAACACCGCAAGGCTCGCGGAAAAAACAAAGAGGACATTGTTTTTTCCGCGGAGGAAAAGATTTTATGCGACCTGCTGGCCAAACGACAGGTGCTTCGGGCTCATGTGCACAAAACGGACGATATCGCCCTGATGCTTCGCCTGGCCGATGAATTCAAGCTGAAAGTCTCAGTCGAACATGCCATGGATGTGGATCAACCGGAGATTTTTGAGGAATTGAGAAAACGCAAGATCCCTGTCGTCTACGGCCCCCTGGATGCCTTTGCGTACAAGGTGGAGCTGAAGCACAGCAACTGGCGCAACATCCGCTGCCTCCTGGAATCCAAAGCGCCGTTCGGGCTCATGAGCGACCATCCGGTGACCCCCGCCGGCAGTCTATTGATCCAGACCCGCTGGTTTGTCAGGGCGGGACTTTCCAAGCAACAAGCCCTGGAGATCGTCACCCGGCAGAACGCCGACATCTTGGGCCTTGGGAACGTCCTCGGGACCCTTGACAAAGGGAAGTGGGCCTCTTTTGTGTGCTGGAACGGCGATCCTTTTGAACTGACAAGATACCCCGTGGCCGTCTACGGGGAAGGCGCAGTGCTCTTTTCCGAGTAAGCTGCGGAGGCCGTTGCGATCCTGCTATGTTTTTGCATGTTCATGGTTTCGGTTTTTCCTGAAATTGAAATACCAATATACGCAGATGCCTGCGCCGATCGTTGCCAGACCGAACAGGGAAGCGACGGGTCGGCTTTTGAGGGAAAAAAAGACGATCCACAAATTTCCAGCCATAAAAAGAGCCGGCGTCAACGGATATCCGAGCGTCCTGTAGGGTCTTTTTGCCCCCGGTTGCGTGATTCTCAGCACCATCAACCCCGCCACGGTGGCTATGGCGCACAGGGAAAGCGTGAAGCCGATATAGATAAGCAACTTGTCAAAGGATGCGGTAAGCGCCATCGCAATGGCCACGGCGCCCTGCAAAAAGATGGCATGCGCCGGCGTCCTGTGGAGCCTGTCGACCTTGCCGAGACGCTCAAAGAAAACCCGGTCTTTTGCCATGGCATAGTAAACCCTTGGTCCGGTCATGACCATGGCGCTCAGGACCGACAACAGCCCCACGGCGATGGCCGCGCTGAAATATCTGCTGATGTGCGGGCCGAACAAGGCTATGGCCGATTCCGCCCCGACTTCCATCACTCCGCTCATTTGCTGCACAGGAAGGGCATAAACGTAAACCACGTTGAGAGCAACGTAGAGGCCCGTCACCACGAGGGTACCGACAAAAAGCGCCAACGGAATATTGCTGCCCGGATTTTGGATCTCCCCGCCCAGGTAGGCGGCGGCATTCCATCCGCTGTAGGCAAACGCGATGAATATGAGTGAAACGGCGAACTTGTCCTGAAACACGGAGGAGACATCAAGATCTGCCGAGAAATGCGCTGTTGAGCCATGCCCCATGAAAAGTCCGCCAACAACCAGAGCGAGAATGAAGCTTATCTTAAAAAGGGTCAAACCGTTTTGCACGCCCGTTCCCAGGCGGAGGCTGTGATAGTGAATGAGGGAAACCGCAATAATAGCCGCCACAGCCAAGAGGGTGACCGGAGACAGGGTCAGAATCCTCACGCCGAAAAAAGACATCGTGTATTCGATGGAGGCTGAGATCGGCGCCACGCGAAAACAATAGCCGGCAAAGGCGATGGCCGCTGCTGCGATAGGAGCGGAAAACCCTACGATCAAGGAAATCCAGCCGGAAAGAAAAGCGATGCCCTTTCCGAATGCCTCCCGCAAGAACACATATTCGCCGCCGGCCTTTGGGAACATGGCGCCAAGTTCGCCATAACAAAGCGCCCCGCATAAGGCAAAGACGCCGCCTACGACCCAGGCAGCAAGCATGGTATTGGGATTGCCAAGCTCCGCGATGATAAAGCCGGAGGTGGTAAAGATGCCGGTTCCCACCATATTGGCAATCACCAGCACTGTCGCCGAAAAGAGGCTCAGTTCTCTTTTGAGGGTGCTGTTGTTCAACGTATTTTTCAAGGCCCTTTGTCCCCGACGGCTCCCGTGTGTTCATCAAAGATGTGCCTTCGATCCAGATCTCGCCAATAGCCAATGGCCAATGTCCGAATATGGGCGAAATAGTCAGGATTGAGGCCGCCGTGCTCCTTCAAGGCGGCCTCAATGCCGGCCTTGATTTGGGCCACGATGTGGTCTTTGATCTTCAAGGTGATTTTGCGATCGTTGTAAGAAAAAGCGGCTGACGATGACGATGTTTCCTCAGAAATGCTTACAATAGCTGCACCTGCCGGTTTGCACTCGCGATATTGCTTGGACAAGTCGGCGGCATCAGACCAATGCACGTCTTCGGACCAGGACCGCCATGGCGGCGCCGGCTTTTCCGATTCCTTTCCCTTGGCGACCACCGTGCGTTCTTGATTGAAATACTTCAAAAGCATGGCTGCATTGCGGCAGCCAACCTCGGGCGAGGATGCTCCGTCAGAGGTCACTATCAACGGAATATCCGCTGTGCCTGAGTTTAAAAGCATAATCATGGCGCGCATGTCGTCAAGGGCCAGATCCGTGTCCATCACGACCGATATCGTGTATGTGTGTGCCCCTGCAAAACGGACGAAAGATAACAGGCATACGAGCATGCATGCCACGAGGGCCCTCCCGAAAAGAACCGGTCCCTTTATACCCTGATCTGTGGTTTTCATATCATCTTGCTTTCGTCTGCAGTCGCTGCATGGCGCTTTCGTAGGGCTTGCCCTCAAGAAACCGCCCGATGAAAAGCAGCCCCATGAATTTCTCGGCGTCTTTTGAAAGTTTCTCTCCCATGTCGGCCACCGTTCCGCGTACGATACGCTGCCGATCCGGATACCCCGCCCAGAAGACGACCGCGCACGGCATGTCGGCGGGCAACACCTCCCCAAGATCTGCAAACAACTTCTCCGGATCACGCAAGGCCATGTAAAGAACCATCGTGGCTGGGTATTTGGCCAGGTCCTGAAGGATCTGGGCGTCTTTCAAGCTTGCATCATCTCCCGACGCTCGATCTCTCAAAAAGGAAGGGCTTGCCTGCATAACGAACCTGGTGTCGTGGGAAGGAATCGTGCTTTTTCCAAGAGCTGCCATGGCCGACGCATCGCAGCCCATGCCCGGGATGATGATCACGTCTTGCGAATCGAAGTGCTCCACGTACCAGTGACTGGGACCGAACAGGCAGGGATTTCCCGAGTCGAGCAACCCTACATCTTTGCCCTGCGCCAACAGGGCCTTGATTTGTTTGACCCGCTCGTCCCTTATTTTGAACCGCTCCACCTTGAATTCGGCCTTTTCCTCCTCGCTCAGTTCCTGGGATTTTTTTCCCTTATAATCCCAGAGCCCTTTCCACGGATCAAACAAGGCCGTTTTCGGATCAATGTATTGCTCAAAAAGCTTCGCATGCTTTTCCGATGCCACAATCACCTCCATCCGCTTCATGGTCTCGAGGGCCTGCAAGGTGGCGGTCTGGGGGCCCGCAGGCCCGGTGCCGATGACATAGAAGTGGCCGCGTCCCCACGATCCGGCCTGAGGCGTGTGAAGACATAGAATGAGGACGGTTACAACGGCGACGGTCAAACAAGCTCGAATCGGTTGATGCCTATGCTTCATAAATACCTCACTTAATCCCAAAGGTTAACGTCATACAGTAAAAAAGCTCGTCGCATTCTGCCTGGTCAGGATACGGGCGTTTGTGAGGAACCTTGATCAGCCACTCGCCCTTTTTTAAAATCTTGATATTGGCGATGCCGTCCCGGTTGACCATGGTTGAAAAGGCAAAGGTCTCGCCTTCATCGGAAAAACCGGCATAGGTGGCGTGTATGAAATCCCGAAACAGGGGGTGTCCTTTGTAGAGAAACTTTACCGGCAGCGTGTCCCCTTCTTTGAGGCTTGCCGGATTTGCCAGCGGCACAATTTCGATAAAATCATTTTTTTCCCGGTTCAGGCCCTGTTCCTGTCCTCCCGCGTTGATGACCGCCTTGGCCCGCATATCATAGCTGACGCAATGCAGGGCGTTGTCCAGCCCTTTTTTATTCTGCCGTTTGGATCCTTCCGTGGTCTTGGTATACACACCGGGATTGATCTCGGCATACACCAGGTAGGTTCCTTTTTGTTTGACGGCAAGCTCGTATTTTCCTACGGCACGTTGCTTTATCGCCACGACATTGCCGTTTGGATCCAAAACATTCACATGCGCCAAGCGCTCCTCTTGCACGATCTCATCTTTCGGAAACTTGTGACCCCAACCGACTTCGATCAGAACCGTGTCGCCGACTTGGGGCGCATAGTCGCCGGCATTGATCCAAAGCATGTGCCCCCAAACGGGAAGGGCGGCTGTAACCATCATCAAAAAGCACAACACAGAGACAATCTTTTTCATCCCAAATCTCCTTTCAAAAGCAATCCTATGCCTGTTTCATCAGGGCAGAAATCGGGTTTTTCGCGATCCGTCGTCAGATGCGGCGGCTCGGGTCTGTTGACGACACAAAGGTTACTGCGTCCTGTGTTTGACCATTCCCCGTTGCGGCTGCCCTTCCAGGCACCGGCCGACGATAATCATGCCCATCCAGTTTTCCTTTTCCACCTTGATGTCGTTCAGGATGGTTCCGAGGGTTCCTCTGATAATCTTTTCCTTGTCCGGATCTCCCGCGTAATACACAACTGCCGCGGGCATGTCATCGGGATAGTACTTTCTCAGCGTAGCCATGAGGTTGTCTGCCTTTTTCAGGGCCATGTAGAGGCCGATGGTAATGGGATACTTGGAAAGATCTTTCAGGATGGCCTCGTCTTCCGGTTTTCCGAACAGAAACGTAGGCGCGGTGAGCATGAGAAATCGGGTATCATAGGCCGGGATCGACGATGTTTTTAACGCCGCCATGGAGGCCTGGAAGCACCCCAGTCCCGGGATGATCTCAAATTCGTCTTTTCGGAGGCCCTCGGCAACCCGGTGGGAAGGGCCGAAAACGCAGGGATCTCCGCTATCCAGGACGGCCACGGTCTTGCCCCGGGCCATTTGTTGTCTGATTTTGGCAACCGTCTCATCCCAGAATCGGAACCGCTCTTCCCGATATTCCTTTTTTTCCTCCGGGCCTAAAGTTTCCAGGTTTTTATATTTGAAGTCACCACCCCACGGGTTGCCCAGGTACTCTTTGCCCTCGAGATAGGAAGAGAACCTTTCGCGCACGTCATCCGAGCAAAAAATAACATCCGCTTCCTTGATGCATTGCATGGCCTTGACCGTGGCATGCTCGGGGCCGGCCGGCCCGGTCCCGATGACGTAGCATTTGCCCCGGCCTTTGTGATCCGGATCGGCCCAAACATGGGAAGCACCTGTAAATAAGAGAAAAACAACTGTCAGGATAAATAAATCCCGTAACGCCATCATGTTACACCGGGTGTGCATTGTCAGACTCCTTTTTTCATTAACATCTTTTCGCCGAGCCACACTATCATATCGGGTTGAGCAAACATTCCCTCCCCGACGCCTAATCAACCACCCTTCTGTAGGAAAAGGGCTTATGCCCGCACGAAAACTGTCATGCCGGATTACATCCGGCATGACAGAAATGGTAACGCATCGTTGATTCACAACACTAGAATTTCAGCGTCGCTGTCAGGCCGGCGGTTGTTCCCGGCATGTCATACCCGTATTTGAGCTGATAATCCTGGTTGGTGACGTTGTTTACATACCCCTTCAAGACGAATTCGCAATCTTGGGGCAGTTTGAAAGTGTGCTGTGCACCCACGTCCACAACCACCACGTCTTTCATGGTGTCGTGCTGTTTGTTGTAACGTTCCCCCAGGTACTTGGCATTGAGGTTCACCACCCCGTTTTCCCAGAGCTTGTAGTCCAGACCCATGGATACCTTGTTCCGGGGCTGGCTCTGCAGGAGATAGTGGGTGTTTTCCGTGTCCATGGGATGGTTGCTGGCGTTCCAGTCCTGATACGTGTAAGCCAGATAGCCGCTCAGATCCTGGGTGAAGCTTCTGGAAAGCTCCAGCTCAACCCCGTAGACGAGCATATCGATATTGTACACGACCGCAGAGGCAGCGCCGCTGATGTAATTGTGCTGCTGATAGTCGCTGATGTCGGAATAATAAAAGGCGGCGCGGAATTTCGTGTCTTCCAGAAGCTCTTTGACGCCCCCTATTTCATACGTCCACGCTGTTTCTGTCTTATACTCGGGATTTGCCGCTGCATATGCCGCTTCGGACCCGGCCCGGGCCCATCTCCAGATATCTCAGATTCAGGGCAAACGCATTTCACGGCTGACAGCCGCATAGAGCGACAGGCTGTCATCCCAGTCGTAGTCCAGCCGCGTCTTGGGACACCACTCCCGTTCCACCCTTACTGTCGCTGTATTGGGATCTCCAAATACGCGGGAGTCGGTCGAAAATTCGTACCAGCGCGTTCCAAATGTCAGCGTCGTCGCGTCGGTGATAGACCACACATCCTGAATAAAAAGCGCGGTAATTTCATAGTAATCTTTGTTGTCGGGCGTACCCTGATTCCGGTAGTCGCCGCCGATGGACAGTGAATGATCCTTGATCAGGGTGAAATCCAAGTAATCCAGCGCAATGCCCCCGGTGTATTCTTCCTTGTAGTTGGAGCTGTCCGTTCCGTCGGCATTATGCCGGTACCGGTCCCGCTTGGACAATTGCTGGTACACCTGCCCCCGCAACTGCCCGACCGGAAGAGGCTGTTCGATGAGAAGGCTCTGGTCGTTGACCGTCCTTTCCCACTGGTTTTTCCCTCCGGCGTAGGCCGTGCCTTCGTAGTCGTGGCTGAAGGTGTCCACCTCGCCGGCACGAACAACCGGGTACCCGGGATCGTAGTTCGAATCCGGATCATCGGGGTCGTTGATCACGGCGTAACCCGTGACCGTGTCCACATGGTCGATGCCGTAGGTGATCGTGCCGCCCGTGGGAAGGTAAAGCGAGAAACGTCCATTGATGTTGTCCGTGTTATAGTCGTTTCCGCGCAAAAAACCATCGCCTTCCCTGTGGCCCGCCGCAACCGCATAACCCAAGGTATTCAGCACGCCGCCGCTAAGGCTTGCACTGTAGTTTTGGGCGCCATAAGGACCGAAGCCCGTTTTGACGGTTCCGTTGGGAGTAAGATCATCGGTCTTTTTCCCTTTTTTGGTAATCAGGTTGACCGCTCCGCCCATGGAAAACGGGAAAAGGAGCGAATGGCTTCCGCGGACGATCTCAATGGTCTCGATCATGTCCAAGGGCATGGTGCTCCAGTCCATCTTGAAATATCCGTGACTTCCGTGGAGTCTTAAGGGCCTGCCATCCATGAATACCTGGAAACGCGAATCGTCCATTCCCCGGATATAGACTCCCTCGCTTTGCGACGGGGTCACGGAAGAGAAAAGCACGTTTATGCCAAGCGCGTCGCTCAGAATATCCTGTACATTTTCCGCCTTGCCGGCTTTTTGAAATTCCTCCACATTGATGACCGTCACCTGCGGCGTCACCACCATCGATTCATCCCGCAAGGGATGATCCCTTACAATGACCTTGTCGAGTCGATAGACCTTTTCGTCCTTCTTGGGTTCCGTCTTCTGGGCCCTACTGAAGCCCGGAATCGACAACACAAGAATCAGGCCCATCAATCCGACCAGGCCGCATCTTAGAATCCTCGTTGTCATTCTCCCTCCTGCTCCTTTAATACGTGTCCGGTGTGTTTATAAGGGAGATCGATCTCGGGCGTGACAAATGCGTGTTCAGGGACCATCCAATTGACCCGGGGATGATTCGGTAGTATAAATACTTTCGAAGCATCCTCCACCCGAGGGGCTTCCCGGGGAAGGCGGCGCTATGACTCTGGGTGAGCCTGCCGCCTTCCCCAACCTTTACGATCTCGGTTTTCCAGCAGCCGATTGCCGTCATCACCTCCTTTCTTTGGTTGTGTTGCTGCGCAAAAAACGACAAAAAAAAGCCACGAAGTCACATCATCCCTTCTAGGATGCAAGCCTTCGTGGCTGGATTTGAGAAATTCCGAATCTAAATTGGTATTACCGGCAGTTTCTACCGCCGAGTTGCAAGTATATGCTCATATTTATCAGCCAAGCCCATACCTGTCAATGGAAAATCATGCCTTCCCCCCAAAAAAACGGTTGAAAAATAGCAGACAATGTCTAAAAAAATAACACTTTGGCATAAGCATGAAACATGTCAAACTGATTTCAATTTCATTATCGCACACTAACGAATTTAAGCTGCGGAAGCTGTCTTTTTCAGAAGAAAAGGAATCCTTGCGTGGCTTTATTGTTTTTGGCGCCGGGACCTGAGTAAATCGCGGAAGTGAACCTCGAAGGACATGATTTCAATTGGATACAGGAAGCCCATGAAACCGATGAACGAGCAGGAAAAACTGAGAGTGCTTTTGGGTCACTGGGCGGCACACAACCGTGAACATGCACAGGAATTTCGACGGTGGGCTCAGCGTGCCGGGCAGTTCGGGTCCGGCGATGCCGCCTCAGAACTTAAAAGCGCAGTACAAGAAATGGAGCTGTTAAACAACAGCCTCCAGACCGCACTGGAAATGCTCAGGGCCCCCCTGGGAGACCACCATCATGATCACGACGTTATGCAAGCCGGCGGTGTCTTTATTGCCGATCCTGGCTATAAGCGCCGGATTTTATGATGCCCGGAGTATCCCTTTCTCGTTTTGGAATCGTCAGGTAGCTCCGACCGGCGCAACCTGACCTACACTATTTATTTTAAACGACAAGGAACGCTCCGTGACGTTGTTTATTAAATTTGCCGGCGCAGCGCGATGGCCGCAAACCGCCCCGATTCAAACAACGCGTTGTTTTATTCTAAAACTGAAAAAACATCGATATCATTGGCTTGGATTTGCATCCAACGTCAAACTGTCGTTCGCAATTTAGACGGCATTCAGGGAGGTTGGCGTATGATTTGATTCGCGTGAACTTGATGCATGGCTCAAGTGGCCGAACTGGAAACCGATGGTGCTCAGAGGCGTACGGCAGGTGGGAAAAACGTGGCTTGTGCGGGATTTCGCCCAGAGGAACAAGCTTCGGCTGATTCAATCGAATGAAAAATTCTTCAAGGGCCTGATGCTGGATATCGGGCTCCGTTTCCACCATGCTCGGCCTTTCTTCGGTAGGACAGTCCCGCACTCAAATCATGGCTTTTGCAAATAAGGGGGGGCTGGCGGAACAGTTTGTCGGGCAACAATTGAGGGCGGCTCAGTCCCCATCACAGGATCCCCAGCTCTTTTACCGGCAAAGAACCGGCGGCCGCCAGGGTGAAATCGATTATGTCGTCCAGCATGGAAGTCATATCATTCCCATCGAGGTAAAAGCCGTGGCCTCGGGAGGAATGAAATCCCTCCATCAATTCCTGTATGATGCCTTGACATTTCAGAACTTGATGCTATGATGCCTTTCATGAGAACAACACTGACCTTACAGGACGACCTGGCTCGAAAACTTCGTGAAAAGGCCCACCAGGAAGGCGTGTCTTTCAAGGAAGTCGTGAATAATGCGATCAGGGAAGGTTTGAGCAGAATCGATCGACCCCAAAAAAATAAAAAACCGTATAAGTGCAAATCCTACAGCTTGGGTTATCCGCCCCGGGCTGCCCTTGACCACGCGCTGGAACTGGCAGACAGATTGGAATCAGAAGAGCTTGCGCGTAAATTACTGCTCAGAAAATGAAACTCGTCGATATCAATCTGCTGATTTACGCCATCAATAAAGACACGCCCCATCATTCCAAGGCAAAGATTTGGCTGGAAGAGTCCCTGTCAAATGAGGAACCTTTTGGTTTCGCCTGGATTGTGATTTTAGGTTTTTTGAGGATCGTCACAAATTCCAGAATCATGCCGGCTCCGCTTTCGCCCGAGCTTGCCATCGCTATTGTTGACGATTGGCTGCAACAGCCGCCGTCGCTGACAGTTGTGCCATCACAACGGCACTGGTCCATATTGAAAGAATTGCTGCCGCCCCTTGGAACCGCCGCAAATTTAACCTCCGATGCCCATCTAGCTGCTCTGGCAATCGAGCACGGGGCCCGTCTCTATTCTACGGATAACGATTTCACCCGGTTTCAACCATTACGCTGGACAAATCCCTTGGAATGACTGAGCCTTGCTCCAGAATGTCTTCAATGTAAAGGGAATCGAGCGACACGTTCTGGGCATTTTCAATATATAACGTTCTTCGAATTTCCACTTTTAACGCTGAATATGTCCCTGTCGGCTGTAAGTGCGGCGGTTGAAAGAGGCGCAAGATTCGCCGCGGCGAACAACTATCTATTAACGGAAACCCTAAACATGTAAATCGAAAGAGAACGTCCCCAAAAGCCTGTGCACGATGGTCACAAACCGACCCCACTCAAACAACGCGTTGAAATTTATATTTTTGACAATTTCAACGCGTTGTTTTATTCTAAAACCGAAAAAACATCGGCTTCGCAGTTCGCTTCAACGCCAATCCTCCAATGATTGAAAAAATAGACGTGAAAACAACATTGGGACGGCCGGTTAAATACCGGCTGCTTTCATTGCCGCTGTATCTCGCCGGACGCCTCAACGCTCTCAGCGATTTGTATTACCAACCCGAATAAACGGGCGGCTTGCTGCACTTGTCCCATGGCAAGCAGTCAGCTTGCTGGTTGTCGTGGGCTCTCTATTTTTTCTTGCCTCCTTGATCGGATGTGAATACCGCTACAAAAGCCATCTCTTAAAAAAGGGGTCGTGAATCGTCCAATGGTCGTTTTTTTCTACAGCCCCCAACTGCTCTACATGCGAAAGGGCGGCCGTGAGCTGTGATCCGGTCCGAAAGCCGTATTGGCTGAGGTTTTCTGCGGCAAAGACATTCTTGCCTCCTGTGCCCGCCACAAGCTTTAACGCCCGTTTTTGGTTCAACGTCAGGGTATCCCACACGTAAGCGTACTCCGGTATCCGCTTCTCCACAAGGCGCCGTTCGATCCGATCGAGGACCTCAACGGACATATCCTTTTCCGGCCACAGGTGGAAAAAAAAGGCCTGGACATACATAGGGTGGTTTTCGCAACGCCCCGCCACGTCTTCGATCAATCTGTCGTCAATGGGCCGGTCGGCGTTCTTATAAAGACCCTTGATCCACCTGACATAATGTATAGTCTCGATCTTTCCCAACGGATATCCTTCAGCAGCCAGGTAGAAGGCGCGGTTTTTATCGCGGAACATTTCGGTGAGCAGATGGCGTTGGCTTCCGGCAAAAATGTACCCGATATTTCCGTGCATCTGGATCGCCTTTCTCAGGCGTTTTTCGAATGCCGGGCCGCCGTATGCCGCCACCTCCTGAAATTCATCGAAAGCAACGACCACTCTTTTCTTCCGGGAGAGGTTTTCTGCAACCTCAAATATCTCTTCGATGGTTCGATCTTCCACCGCCTTGCTGAACACGGGAACCGCCGTCGGCAGTCCGGTAACGGGATCGACGCTAAAGTTGATACCGATACTCCGGACGCCCTCACGAAATACTTTGATAAGCCGCTCCATTTTCGATTCGACGGTGCTGAGTCCTTTTAGGAAGGCGATCACAAATTCTTCCACACGGGTCGTCCCATAGAGGTCTACGTAGACCGGCGTCGCCTGCCTCAGGCCCTTGAAGATTTTCAGGATCAAAGATGTTTTACCGAACCGGCGGTGGGAATAGAGCAACACGTTCTGACCGTTCTCTATGTATTGCCGTAATTCTTTTTGCTCCTTTTCCCGATTACAAAAAGCACGATCTGCCACGACGCCTGAAAATTTGAATGGATTTTTCATGGCCGGCCCACCCTCCGATATGACGTTCGAGACGACTCCGTTTTGTTGTATTTATATTACGTTTTTTACGTATTGTCAATAAATAAGTAGCCTACTTGAAAGGAAGGCGTACCGCCACGGAATCGCCCGGGCGCCTTTTGGCGTTGCGGGAAGTTGGAGACGCAGGTTAAATCATAATGTGATTCCCGAGGACGAAGCTGTTGCGAAAGGCGACATCGCTCCAGGAACATCAATTCTTGGTTTGCGAGGCGGGAAACACCGACTGAAGATCTGAATTTGAAGTTGATTGAAGAAAGAGATTCTACAATATCCCCCTTTACTTTGCGCACTGCCCCATGATGACCAAACCCAGCCATTTCTCATCCATTGCCTTCAGGTCCTGTTCGATCTTTCCCAGGCTGCTTCTCAAGACCCGCTCCTTGTCCGGGTAACCGGCGTAATATACGACGGCGATCGGCAAATCGGGAGAATAGTGTTGACGAAATCTTTCCGCCGCCTTGCTCATGGACGAAAGGGACATATACAAAACCATGGTCGTCTCATATTTAGACAAGTCCTTGAGGATCTCGTCTCCCTTTTCCCATGACTCGCCGAACAGGGACTGCGGCGAGGTCAGCGCGACAAACCGCACATCACTTGGCGTCACGGTGGTTTTGAGGGCCGCCGCCGCCGCATTAAAAGCGCCCATGCCCGGCACCACTTCGAACAGGTCGGCATCAAACCCTTCCAGCAGATAGTGAAGGCTCGGCCCGTAGACACAGGGATCGCCGCCGTCCATCATGGCTACGGTTTTTCCCTCGCTCAGTTTTTCCATGATGAATGCCTGCACCTTGGCCACCCGTTCCTTCCTTTCGGCAACCGCCCCCTCCGGATCGCTTTTTTTATCCTTTTCGACTTCCTTTCCCATCACGCGTTTCCACGGATCAAAGGCAACCTTCTTGGGATCGATGTGCGTACCGAATCGCGCGAAGCGTTCCGGCATTCTCGGGGAACAAAGGTAAACGTCCGCCTTTTCAACGACGGCCAGCGCGCGGGGCGCCGTCAGATCGGCTCCGGCCGGCCCCATACCCACCACATACAGCTTGCCCATCCTGCCGCTGAACGCACTGAATGGGAATATCAGAAGGACAAGAAAAGCAACAACCGGCGCCAAGAAAAAGCTCGGGAATTTTCTCATAAAGCGACCTTCTCTTTCCGGATCTCTTTGTTCATATGGATGTTGCAACACGGCTGTTACCGCCCATCCCGTTTTTTCATGGCTGTTCGGTTTTTCCAAAGATAAGCAATCGCACCAACGTTGAACATCAGGCTTAGTCCCAATGCGATTTTACCGGATTTTGAGGTTGGTCCGGATACCATCGCCTGCGTATCCTTATTGGGATGGACCGAGTCGGCCTGCTCGGTTGCATCCGGTGCGACCTCGATGACACCGCGCGCCAGGTGGCCCATGCCATCCTGGACCTCTATATGCCATGTGCCTGCCGTGTCCGGATAGAAAGCGAATCTGCCGCGACGATCGGTTCTTCCGTTTTGATATTCGACTTTTTCATCCAACGGACTGAACACGAGCACTTCGGCATACTGCATGGGTTCTCCGTCGGCATAATTGAACTCGGCTGTAACGGCCCTGGCATCGTCCAAGACCCGATAGGCCGTTCCATGGGCGCCGGCAGCGGCGGCGCCGAAAAACACCAACGCCGGAATAACTCCGAACCAAACAAGATATTTCATCACATTCTTCATTATGGAACCTCAAATACGAGAAAGGTGGTAAAAAGATGATAATCTTTTTCCGGATCGCCTTTGACAGGAACCTTGTGCCGTGCCATCAATGGGTAAAAACCCTTTTTTGTTATCTTGATGCGGCCGGTCCCATTTGCGTCGGTTCGAATTGCCTCTCCATCCACGTCCAAAAGCGTGACGTTCGCTAATGGATTGTCGTCGAAAACAGCCTGTATGGACAGGTCGCCGCCCACGGGAACGCGTGAAGGGTCTTCGAAGGGAATCAATTCAAATTTTATTCCAATCGGTTTTGTATTCCCCTCGCCTTCTTTGAACAGAACCTTGGCGTATTGGGTTGAAAAAAAGGAATCGATCACCCGAAGGCCCGCCTTTTCCGCATCCTGCCTTCGCAACAGCTTTTTGCCCTGGGTCGTGTTGACGCGATATCCCCAATCACACCGGACCCCGACCAGTGAAATGCTTTCCGATGTCCGGAATCGAACTCGCTCCGCATCATCGATTCTCTGAAGCTTTTCAGCGGGTATGATCGCACCGTCCGGTCCTACCGCGACAAACGCCTTGACGTACTCGGGCTTATAGGGATCCAGTCGTTCAGGAATGAGCCCCCGGGCAACAACGTAGGAATCGTTAGTTTTCACCACCCATAGATGATGGGCGTATGCGGCGCTTACAGGAGAAAAGCCCATCAAGGCAAAAATGAAAGAGAGTCTAATCCAGGTCATGTGGTTTTTCCCCGTGAAACAGGCCTGCAGGGGTTACAGTTCAACACCTTGTAACCTGCATGGCACGTCCATTGTTTCGGTGATTGCTGCCTGGGAAAGCCTCTGCGGCGCTCCGAGCAGCCGTTTTACCTCTCCTGCGATGTTTAAAATTCAACCTTCAGACCGGCTGTCACTATAGCACCCGGGGCGATGGTGTCCCCGCTCGAAATGGATCGAAATATAGGGTACTCTTTATCAAATATGTTTTCCGCATTCACATAAGCGGTGACGCGATCGAAGAATTTGCGCGAAACCGAAGCATCCACGGTAAGATAATCAGTTTCCTTCAGTGTGTTTTCATTGTCAAAGTAAATATTGGCATAGTAATTGGCGGTCAGCGAGATATTTACCAATTGCGGATTTTGATACCGGATCCCGAAATGGACCTGGTGCCGAGGATCGTTGGGCAGGTAGTTTCCCTCCAGATCGGCATTGTTCTCATCCTTTTTGACCTCAGAAATATTGAAGGTGTAGTTAGCAAAAAGGGTGAGGTCGGATAGCGCATACCACTCCAGTTCCGTTTCAACTCCGTAAATGTCTACCTCGCTGATATTGTCCAACTGATACTCATACCGGGTTTTGCCCCCGGCAAAGATGCCGGTGCCGGTGAGACGGTCGCCGATATAATCCTTGGCAAGAGACTGGTAAAAAGTCAGTCTGCCTTGGAGGCTGTTGGTCAGGAAATGTTCCACCCCTACATCGTAGGACCATATTTCCTCAGGCTCCAAATCGGGGTTGGCTTCACGATAATAGGTACCACCGCCGCGGACGTGAACTTTGTAAAGCTCAAAAAGACTGGGGGCCCGAAAACCCTTTCCGCCGGAGGCCCTTAGCGTGGTGTTATCATCGGGATGCCAGGCAACACCCAGTTTGGGGGAGAAACTGCCTTCCGTGTTGGAATCGTACCTATTGCTGTAGGCCGCCTTGCCCGCGCTTGCGGCCGTATCCCAATTGGCTCCGTCCGAGGTTTCAATCCAATCGTAGCGCGCCCCCAGGTTGACGATCAGACTGTCATTCAGAAAACGCAAATCCAGATTGGCAAAGGGAGAAATGAACTGCTGGGTGCCCTCGGCGCCTGCGTCACGGGTGCTGCCGGGGTAGTCCTCGTCATATTCAAATTGCGCTTCCTTAAATGACGCGCCGAAAGTTATCCGGGCCGGGTTCCAATTCAAAAGTGTTCCCTGGAGATCGGCGCCCCAGGTTTGAGTGCCCTTAAACTTTTCGTCTCTAAAGGGAGATGTGTAATTGTCGTTGGCCGTGTCCTGAAAGGCCGTTTTGTCCGCACGGTTGAGATAAAGGAGGCCCTTCAGCCCGAGGTTCTCCCCCGTGTTGGTGTAATTCAACCAGTATTGGTCCAGTTGCAGGTCGTTGTGAAAAAACTTGCGCCCCTGGCCCGCGTCCTGATCGAAATACAGTGCCGCAATAGAGATATCGGAGGACGAGGTCAGATCATAGGTCGCCTTGCCCAGCACCTTGCCCGCCTCACGGTACCGTTTGATGTTATAACTTTCCACCCGATCAGTCATGTAAAAGCCGTCACTCTCCTCATAGCCGCCTGCCAGCATGAGTCCAAGGTCGTTGAATCTCTGGCTGTGATAGGCAGAACCGCTATAGGTGTCCCCGGTTCCCGCCGTTACATGCAGCGACGTTTGTCTCTGCAATTTCGGCTTTTTGGTGATGATATGGACCACACCGCCCAAGCCTTCTGATCCATACATGGCGGAGGTCGGACCCCGCACGATCTCGATGCGCTCAATCGTTTCTTTGGGAATGTGACCCCAGGCCACCCAGGCAATGGCGTTGTTGAAATTGTCATTCTGCGGCACCCCATCCACCAGCACCAGAACCCTGTTGTTGCCGACGCCGCGCATTTTGAGGGGACTTACGATACCATTGGTCTGAAGTCCATAATGTCGAAAATTGTACATGCCCGGCACGCTGCGTACGATATCCTCCACGCGCTCAAAGGGCGAGGCCATGAGTTCCTCGTTGGAAATGACCGTAACACTCTGGGGCACATCGAACACGGACATCTCGCTTCGCGTGGCGGAAACAACCACTTCATCCAGCCTAATCCTTTGAGGTTCCGTGTCAGCCGCCAAACCGCACAAGGGAAGTGCCAAGACCATGGCCGTGAGCGCGGCGACGATGTGTGTTTTCACTCTTCTTCTCCCTTTCTTTTTCACGTTTTCTCTCCTTTCTCGAAGCTTCTCCAGTCCCTTGTTCGCCGCTAAAACCGACAGACCTCCATTGCCCCGTAAAATAAAAAAGCCACGAGGCCGAATCATCCCTTCTAGGACGCGAGCCTTCGTGGCTGGATTTACAAAATCGTGTGTTTAAAATTGCGCTGATCGGCGGTTTCTACCACCGGATTATAAGCATATGCTTATTTTTCTATCATCGGCATGGTCGTCTGTCAATAGGGAAAAGGCCGCATGGGCCGTGCAACCTCGCGCGCAAGCGGCATGTTTCTGTAAATCGGAAACTTTTCCGTTTTTTTATTGACAACCCCGAAAAAACAATTACGATCACGCCAAAGGGCGTCTGAAATGCTTTTTATCGATTGCCATGAAGGCAATCCAAATCTTCAGGAGAGGAGGGAATTGTCATGAAAATCAAAAAAGTTGAAAAGTGTCGGAAAGGGCTTTGTAAGTGTAAAAGCTCTTGCTGACGTTTAAGAACCTTCATCAGAAAAAGCCTGGCATTTTGCAATGCCCGGCTTTTTTGCGGTTATGAGCCTCTTGTCGCATCTAATGATAACATTTGAAAATCGAACAACTTTCATCTCTGACAATATGAACGGTCGAACAACAACGTATAAAAAAACACAGATGTGTTTAAAGCAACGCGAAAAAGTGGGCAGGTTTGACAATACGTCGGGCATGCATTAATTTTTTAAAATTATTGAATTCAACAAAGCAACCCCTTCCCACGAAAGGAGGACTTGGCGATGAAAGGCACTCATGAACACGAACATCTGCACTCCCACGAACACACCCACCAACATGACCATGAACACAATCACGGAGATGAAGTGCACATGCATGAACACGCCCACACCCATGTTCACGAGCACGAACACCAACACGCTCATGAACATGGCCACGGCGACGACGAGCACGTTCACGAACACAAACACACGGAAGGAGACCACGGATCGCATGAACACGTGCATCCAGCCCACGATTCAGAGGTGCACAAGCATTCACATTAGGCGATTGGAATACCTTGGGCAGAAAAGGCTGGCTCTTTGAGGCCGGCCTTTTCTGCTTTTACAGTCTACCACCCCATGGTGATCTGAGTTCTCTGTCAAGTTTTTGCATCGAATATCTTAAAAGGTGGACACATGGCGATAGTTGGGGCAATCGTTTTTTGGAACGGCCACCCCGTTTTTCAGGGTCGAGCACCCTGACAGACCATCCCGATCGTGACCTGGGTTGTGCTTGATAAGCCGGTAATCTTTGGATCAGACTTCGACCCATACCGTCTTTCTGTTGTCAGCATCCTTTTTGGAAGCCAGCCAATCCTTGCCGAGCCTCCTGCACCAGTCACGTACAGCCTTTTCAAAATTCGTGCAATCCCCCACGACTTGCAGGATATCGCCATGATGCATTTCCGCCGCCTTCATAGCTATCTGAAAGACCACTTTGGGATACCGCAGACCACTTGTATCGAGGACCTGGTTTTGCATAGATGTCCCTCCTCAAAGACCAAGATTATAGGCTTTGGTATTTTTCCTCCATCAGGCATCCTTTGGAGCGCTCCAAGAAAAAGGGGGAAAGGGTTTCCGGGATGCAGGTTTTCCTTTGCGCCACTGTCTCCCATGTCCGGGAACTGCGGGGTGATTCCGGAAACCTTTTTCCCCCGGTGTGGGTATGTTTGTTGCGACGTCTTTCCTTGTACTGTGCAGGGGGTTGGGGGAGCCGTGTCCATGCTGACGGAGGGTGTCTACTACCAGAAGGCAATTCTTGCAGTACTGCGCATTCTTTTTGACGGCCTGAGCCAAACGGACCTGTCGAAGCTGGAAAAGGCATTGGCAAAAAGTGTTGCGATTATCCATCTGCGTTACTCCACCCAACCCCTGCACCCGGGTGTGTATCCCATCGTTTTTCCGGTGGCCCTCAACGCGGCACCAACGCGGCAAGGGC
The DNA here is from genome assembly GCA_964430705.1 of uncultured Desulfobacterales bacterium. GTDB lineage: Bacteria > Desulfobacterota > Desulfobacteria > Desulfobacterales. Next base: position 62,937 of record CAYSGJ010000017.1, read on the forward strand.
GACCGGGGTTAAGGAGGTGATGGGGGTGAACAAACGACCCGGTCCGGGAAAAACCAAAAAAAAAGCCAGGGGTCTCAGGCATTCCGCCTGTCGGCCTTCCTGGCTTTTTTTATTATTTAATACTGAGTCAATAACTACTGTGGATCACATCTTCATGATGTAAACACACTTTAATGTAAAATTGCGGCGATGTCAAGGATTAGTTTGTCGATGTTTACAAAAAACGCATACGACAATGATCAAAAGTTCGCACGTCCTACTCCTCGTCCAGAAAAAAACACCAACAGGTTGTCCCGGCCAGCAACACCAATTCGCTACCTTAACTAGAAGTCGTACATGACGGTCACATAATATGATCGAGCATTGCTGCCGGCGTATTGATTTTCACCTGACCAATAACTGACAAACTCGGAATAGGTTTCGTCAGTCAGGTTCTTAACATCGAAAGAAACCGTCCACTTTTTCCCCAGGGACTGTATTACCTTTACGTCTAAAGTCTCGTAACCTTCGTAGGAGTTGTCGTTCGTGGCATTCGTGTACCATTCCCCCACATCGTTGTACCAGGCACGAATCTGTGTTGACTCCCAAGGCAGTGTGTATTGAGCCCCCAGTTTCCAGATATACTCAGGAATATGGGCCAGTTCCTTTCCCTCATTGGGGCCTGTTTCATATTCTGCGTCATAGATTGTATAGGAGGTAAATAACTCAAGACTATGCCATGGAATGGCATTGACCTCGAATTCATGTCCCTTGCGCCTTGCATCGCCCTGGCTCACCCATTCGCCGTTCACCAAAGCCAACCCGTCCTCTTCCTGATCGAAATAAGCATAGCGAAACAGCAGCCAGTCCCAAGGCTCACCCTTAAGACCTATTTCCCAGAAAAAGTAGTCTCTTTCATCGGGCGCATTTTCCGCGTATTTAGCCGTTCCAGACGGAAGCGCAAACGTGGTTGCTGCATTGGCATAGAAGCTGTATTTTTCGACGGGTGTGACGATAAGGCCGCCCTTGTAGGTTGTAACGTCGTAATCTTTCATATCGCGCTGAACGCCGGTCTCCCAATTTGTTGTCTCTCCGGTGAACCAGTCATGACGAATTCCAGCGAAAAGCCGAAGAACCTTGAACGGATCATAGTTGGCCTTCAAATACGTTCCGTAATTGATAAAATCAAAATCCCCGTTGTTAGAACTTCCGGCGACCAAGCTGTCCCGACGGCGTGCCGTCGTGTTCCAATTTTCGCCGTGGCTCTCAAAAGATCGATAGTCAAACCCCACGTCCAGCCGTAGCGCCTGTTCTGGCGCCGGCTCAAGATCCCAACCAAAATTCGACAAAAAACCGTAGGTCTCATTATCAAAATAGCTTTCCGTTTGTCCGCCTCCCCAATCCGCGTATCTCGCATAAGTATCGTGGATGCCCCAAGCTTTGGCGGTTAAAACCTTGTCTGATGCAATATTCCAATCAAGGTGAAGAGAACCCTCTGTCAGATCCTTGTAGCCGCCGTCATCCTCGGACGTAGGAATGCTTTGCCTTGGATTCTGTTTCCAATAGCTCTCGGGTAGATAGCCGGCAGTCTCCCAATCCGCGTCGTAAACGTGGGTATGCAGACCGATTTGAAGTTCGTCGGAGGGACGATAGTACCATTTGGCATATGCGTTCTGCCGTTCTCGATCGGCATCGTCTCTCCAGCCTTCTGCCGTGTAGTATTCCAGCGAATAGACTTGGTTGAACTTGCCGTCGAAGTGTTCTGTCCCTAAGGAAGCATAGGCCTTCTTGTGGTCCCAGCTTCCATAAGAAACCTTGGCCTTTTGGAAATCCCCGCGAGTGCGCGTGTGCAGATGCAGAACGCCGCCTCGGCTCCAGTTCCCGTAACGTGCATCAATTGGGCCTTTGATCAATTCCAGACGATCGACCTCCTCGGGAGTGAGTTGATTGAGATCGGGGGCCCCGTCTGCCGATCCCAAGTGTGAGTTAATGGGAATACCATCTATGGTGACAACAGTATGGTTTCCATGGCTATTCGAATCGTATCCCCGAAGCGTGAATCCGTTGGGGACCCCGCCATTTCCGTAATCACCGATAGTAATTCCGGGAATTTTGCGGAGCAATTCCAACGAATTATCAAGATTTTCATGTTTAACCTCATCCCATCCCAACACATCGACCGAACCGGGCAGGTCGACGTTTCTGATAGCATCTTTCCTATCTCGGATAACAACCTCTCCGATATTCATAAAGACTTCTCCTGAACCAGGGCGAAGCTCTTCCAATGCCTTCGTTTCCTGATCGCTTTTTACGGCTTCTTCAGACCGGACGTTTGAAACACTCAAAATGCAGACTATGGAAACGATAAGACTCATAAAAACGGTCTTGTTCATTATTTGCTTTCCTCCTATTTAATCGCTTTCTGAAACGCTATTTCACCTCGATCATCATGTATGGCCGATAGTTCTCAAAGTCAGCATGCGGGCTGGCCGGGGTGTCAAACTCATACTTGGCATAAACCAACCATTTTCCGGCACGGCTCAACTTGACCTCTGCAATACCGTTTTCCTTTGTGGTTGTCTTCACGGGCTGATCAGAATGATCCTTCGGTTTGTACCCCTCGTAGATGCCGAATACCGGCACATCTGCAACAGGCCGGCCTTGGTACAGGACCAATATAGGGAGTATTTGTCCCACTTTGAGCTCTGTCGGGTTCTTTTGCGGGATTATTTCTATCGTGTGCCCCAACAGCATTTTGTAAGAATCCGTTGGGCGTTCTACGGTGACAAAGCTTTTAACCGATTTGACGTATTTGCCGGCCTTCAATACATTTTCATGTTCACTCTTGCGGCCTGTCTTCCAACCATCCGTGGTTTGGCAAAAATATCCAGGAGCTGTGGATGCTGCACTGATCACATAGGTTCCGGGTCCAGCCAAGGGGATTGATATCCATGCCGCTTTTGCTTCGACTCTAGAATAGGATAAGGGTATTTCTCGATTTTGGGGGGTGACCATGCTGATACGATACTTGGAAATATCAGGCACTTCTTCCAGGTCAAAATAATGATGACCTTGTGTAAAGGCTGCTTCCGTGACATCGTTGCCTTTGTGCCGGAATGATTCCGGCATGATCCAATAGTCGTGTCCCCAAACTGACGGGACTGTCCACAGGACGACCAGCAAAACCAGAACGCCCCATTGCGTGATTTTCATCTATTTTCTCCTTTCTGAAAAATGAAAGAGACCGGTCAGGTCGCTATGATGACCTGAACAAATTCAGCTTTAACGAATTCGTTGCTCGCAGGCACTTGAAGAGAAAACGGCTTGAAGGCGGGATGCCAAGATGATATGAATAACTACGAAGCATCCCTCCATCCGAGGGGGCTTTACTGGGAGGGCAGCGTGCGACTTTCGCCGGTGGCAGCTGCCTTCCCGACCCTTTTTTCTATGCCTGGTTTTGACCTCGACGTGTGTTGATCACCCCCTTTCTTCATTTTATTGCCACAAAAAAAGCCACGAAGACATCGTATCCGTTCTCGGATGACAGCCTTCGTGGCCTTGGATTGTGCGGCGAACTCTAAACGCTATAAAAAATCGACATTTTGCAGCTTCTGCTGCAACAATTCATATCAACTCAATAGTATTTATTTCGACTGTAGTCAATAGAAAAATTTACACTCGTATTTTTAGGCCTCGGAATTTGTCAGGAAGAAGAACCCAACTGCAACAATTGCCGCAAGGCTTGTGACAGTGTCTTTTTGTCGTGGCTCGCCAATCGGCCTGTTTTGCTCAAAACCAACCGATGATCCAGCGTAAAAAGCTTCATCCGCACCTTGGAATCGGCTTTCAATCAAGCTTTCCGTTTGTCGGTGATTGCTGTGTCGAGAGGCTGGTCGGGATTCCTCTGACTGGTGATCATGGCAAGCACCACGTGACCGCTTGCTATGTTGAACATCTTTGGATCTGACCTTGTTTCCCGGTCGCCCCCACCGCGGCACCGACGCGGCAGGAGCGACCTGGAGTAGAAAGGAGGTGAGAAAGTGAACCAGAAAAAACCTGGCCCGGGAAAACCACAAAAAAAGCCAGGGGTCTCAGGCGTTCTGCCTGTAAGCCTTCCCGGCTTTTGGTTGTGCTCCTGTGTCAGCTAATGTTGCGTGCATCATACGAGGCATCTTCATGATGCCTACGCTCTATGAAATCAGCAATGTCATCAAATTCCGAACAAGTGTCTTGATCGTGACGTTATCAGTGCATCGCGTTCCAGCAGAAAAGGCCAACCAGGGCGGTATCGTCCATCCAGAGGTGATCGCCTCGCTTCACCAGTTTTTGCGCGATGTCATCTTTTTCCCGGATGTCGGGCCGACGGCCGTTGTTGGCCGCCCAATGTTCAAACGCCTCGTTCACGCTATGGTAGGCGAAACCATTTCCGATCTTTTCCACCCGGACATACTGCAAGGCATAGTTGCCGCGTCGCAAAGGGATCCGTATTTCCGGGGAGAAAAGTTCCGTCACGACCACGACCCGTTTTGCTTGTGTGGCAAAAACCTTGGAAAGGGCGGGCGTGAAACCAATCCGGGTGAGATGCAAGCTGTTGCAGGCCAATATCAGGTCATAGCCTCTGAAGGCCCTGCACGGCACTTGCTCCCATGGCCGCCCGTCGATTTTTACGCTATGGGAGGAATCTTTACGCGTCTGTTCTCTGAGAAGATGCCTCATAGCCGAAGACGGTTCCAGCGCGGTGACTTCGCATCCCATGTGCGCAAGGGGCCTGGAAAGAACCCCGTTTCCAGCTCCGATATCGAGCACCTGCCACGATGGCTTCGCTAAGGTTGTTAGGGTCCTGGCGATGCGTTCGTGATAACGGCTGTGGGCCATCCATTGCTGATACCAACGAAAATACCCTTGCCAGAAGGCCGGTGTCGTTGCTCTCTTCCAGATTTGCTTTTCCATATTTGCCCAAATAAAAAAGGCCACGAACCCCACCTTCAGGTGGATAGCCTTCGTGGCCTGGATGTTATGTCTATGGATTTTGTGTTCAGGACCCTTCAGTGGTCCGTTTAATATTCAGATATACTGAGCAAAACCTATGCCATCAAGGCGTGGTTCGGCATTTGCCGTATTTTTAGTAAGTTAATTTTTTTGAAGACGAATACATGACCAAACTTTTTCCAATAATGCAGTTGGTAATGAGAAAACAAATTCCTATTGTTGGCATTCTATTGGCCATCATGTCGGTTGGCCGGTCAACCGGTTAGGCCGGTTGCCCCTTTTGACCGTTAAGTGTGGTTGCCGGTTTGGGCGTTTGCTGATATCAAACGGTATCAATCCACCGCTTCATATCTCTGATGGTTGCTCCAAAACCTCAACAATACTTCTCGCAGGGCGCAGCCCTGCTGAAAAAACCCGTGCTGAACCAACCGGCCAACGGATTAACCGGCGTAACCATCTTGACTACGTCAGCTCGAAGACGATGGTCAGCTCCAAGGGGATCTCCCCCTCAAAAAAGCGTCGCGGGGGCTTGGAAAAGGGCGCGGCGGCCTGCACGGCTCTTAAAGCGGCGGCATCGAGATCCTTGTTTCTCGAATGCCTTGTAATTTCCAACTGTCGAACAGCGCCGTCCGGCGTGATCACAAAGCGGATCGTCACCCGGCCTTCGATATTCCTCACCCTGGCCAGGTCGGGATATTTCTTGTGCCGTTCTATCTTGAGCCTCACCATCTCAAGATAGTTCTGGGCGGTTGCAAAATCGCCCCCCGCGTCGTCCACCAGTGCGCCGGGCGCCCAGTCCGCCATCGCAAGGCCCGGGGTGTCCGGTATGTCCGGCATGGCAATGCCTTCCACCAGGCCGTCCGGAAGGTTTTTCTCAGGAGGTTCCATCTTGATCGGTCTTAGCCGGGGCACCTGCCGCTGGATGACATTGAGCTTTTTTACTTCCTGCACCTCAGGGGTCTTGGGCCTGAATCGGGGCCTGGGAATATCTCGTACGGACGGTTTGGACATATCGTGCATGGTCAGCTCTATGTAGGTCAAGACACTGGAGTTGTACAAGCCCGTAACATGCATGAAAATGAAGGCATGAATCACCAGAGAAACGCCGATGAGGCCTCGAAAGAGCCAGTTAGGTCTATTAGACACAGATTTCGCAGATTCCACGGATTTAGGGTTACCTGACATTGTCAAATATTTTTCGTTTGACCTGAACGGAAGGACCGAAGTTAATGAGCAAACCCACCTCTATTCCGGTTGCTTTGAGATAGTTCACCAATTGCACTTCGTGGATTTCAGCCAGATCTTTGACCGCTTTCAATTCAAGAATCACCTTGCCTTCCACAATGGTGTCTGCTGAATAATCACCTACGATTTGACCCTCATAATACACCCTAATGGCCTTTTCGTTTTCGACTTGCAATCCGATTTTATTGAGTTCAAGGATGAGAGCATTCTGATAAACCTTCTCCAGAAATCCAAAACCCAGCACGTTGTGAACTGAAAAGGCTGCCCTGATTATCTTTTCGGTAAGATGCGAATGTTTGATTGGCCCCCCCCGTTTTCTTTATGCGGATTGCATCGATTCTCAGAAATCCGCGTAATCTGTGGAATCCGTGTCTAGAAGTCCTTTTCCGTGGCCAGGCACAGCCTTCCTGCGCCGGCAGCCTTGGCGATGTCCATGACCTTGACCGCCTTGTTCAAGATGACGCTCCGGTCGGCGCGAACCACCACGAGCTCGTCCTGCCTGGATCCGATCCTTTCCTGAAGCCGGCTGAACAACCTGTCCAGCGGCACCTCGTCCGTTCCGAGAAAGGCCCGTCCATGCTCGTCCACATAGACGGTAATGACTTCTTCGGTCTGCGGGGCCGCGGCCTTGGCCTGGGGAAGCTTGACCTTGATCCCTTCGTCTACCATGAAGTTGGTGGTGAGCAAAAAATATATGAGCAGCATGAAGACAATATCGATGAGCGATGTCAGCGGCGTCTGGATTTGATATCGTTTCCTACGGTTTTTGTTTGAAAACATCTACAACCTCCTCAAAAGAAATCTCCAGTAAGCTCGTGGCACGAATATCAATATTCGTATTTCGAATTTTTCAATGAGCATTTCAACACAACATAGCCTCAACTTTGCCCGCACTATCTCCTTCTGTTTTGCCCTTTGCCTTATGCTCTTTGCCCTAAGCTGTTTTCTAATGCGCATGGCTGTGAGAGTGCTCATGGGTGTGAAGCCCGTTGTGTCCGTGGATCCGGTAGCCGATGGCCTTGACGAACACCACGGCGCCGTCTTGCAGCTGGGCTTCATATGTGTCTACACGGGCAACCAGATAACTGTGAGCCACCATGACGGGAAGAGCCACCGCCAGCCCAAGGGCGGTCGTCAACATGGCTTCCCAGATTCCCCCTGCCAGCACGGCGGCATTGACTTTGCCGCCCATTTCCTGAATCACCATGAAGGCCTTGATCATACCCAGAACCGTACCGAGAAGGCCCAGCAGCGGGGCGATATTGCCGATGGTAGCCAAGGCCTGGAGATAGCGGGAAAGCTCCCGCGTTTCCTTTTCCGTGGCGTGCACAATGACGGTTTCCAGGGTTTCCCGGTCCTGGTCTTTTACCTCCATAGCGTGTGTCAAAACCCGTCCCATGGGTTTGTCGTCGGCGCTGGCCAGGTCATACGCCTTCTGGTCTTCGCCGTTTTTCAAGTATCGCCCCACCTTTTCCACCAATCCGTAGCCCCGTATCTTGACGCGGCTGAAACGGATAAGTCGCTCTAAAAAGATGGCCAGCGCCAACACCGAACACAATAAAATGGGTCCCACAAGGACCCCGCCCTTTGCAAGAAAATCGAACATGGTTAGCCTCCGGACTCTGAGAAAGTAAGCAGGTGCGAAAGTGAGAAAGCGTGAGATAAAAACAGCGTTTTCCAATTATCGCCCGCGGTGTTTATATTTCTTCGTTTTTCTGTTTTTTCATCAGCCAAGGTTTTGGGTCGTTTCCCATGACAACCAGTTTTCCGATAATGTGATCATAAGCTTTGTGGAGGTCTTTTCCTACCTTTCGTTCATATATTTACACCTCACGGCATACTCCAGCCAAACCTGGGGCTCCGCCGCTTCACTCTCTGATTCATTCAGTTTATTCACAAAGGCCCTTTCGTATTTCCTTCTTCTCCAAGCCTCAGCGATTGCAGAAGAAACAGCACGAGATGACCGACGTATTTGATCGGTTAACGAAAACAACTCTTCCTTTGGGAAACCCTTTGACAACTCGTATATTTCCATCGCTGACACCACAGACATCTTGTATACATCCAAGTCCCAGTGATGCTGTATCTTTTTACTCACCCCTTCTCACTTTCCCACCTGCTTACCGACCAACCGGCTCACGGTTCCGTCTGCGCCACATCTTCAACGTCCGGTGTCCCGTCATAATTCAGGTCCCTTGACCTTTTGATCAGGGCTTCCGCCTTATCGTATTCCTCCCATAGATCGGGTTTTCCGTCCCCGTTGGTGTCCTCCTCTACGGCCACAAGACTGCCCTTTTCGTAGTAATACCATGTGTCCACCTCCCCGTCGCCGTTGTTGTCTTTTTCCGCCCGGACGGCTTCTTCGTCGTCATTGTAGAACCAGACGATGGTGAAACGGCCCGCGCCCTGGTCGTCTTCTTCGCTCTTTTCCAGCTTTCCCTGCGGGCTATAATGCTCTCTCAGGTCCGGCTTTCCGTTGCCGTTTCCGTCGATTTCTTTTAATCTCAACACGCCGTCTTTGTGGTAGTAACGGCCTTCGGGCCTTCCGTCTCCGTCCGCATCCAACTCCATGACCATGTCCCACGGGGGCCTGTTGAACCACTGGGTGATTTCAAAATGCCCGTCCCCGTCCTGATCCCGGATGAGGCGCTGTTTGACGCCCTTTTCGTAGTACACCTTAAGATCCACCGTGCCGTCGCCGTTTTCGTCTCGTTCCGCCCGGACGAGTTCTTGATTGATAAAAAACTCCCAGGCATCGATTTTTCCATCCAGATTCGTGTCGCTTTCCACCCGCTCCTTTTCTTCCTTGGCATTGAAAAAGATCGTCACATCCGGTTTTCCATCCTTGTTGCGGTCCTGCGTTTGTTGAAACATTTTTCCTTTTTGGAACAAGGTGACGGTTTCCATGAAACCATCGCCGTCGGAATCGTAAACGACCGTTGTCGGTTCCCCGTCCCGGTAGGTCCGGATCCGGTCGATGCGGCCCGTATGCCTAGTGTCTTCCTCCATCTTTTCGGGATATCCCTTGGCGTCAAAACGGATAAACACGTCGTCCTTTCCGTCAAAATTCGTGTCTTTTTCCTGGTGCGACGGCAGTCCTTCCTTGAAATAAGTCACGATGTCAAAGCGGCCGTCTCCGTTGGAGTCCCTTTTCTGTTTGACCGGCTTGCCGTCTTCAAACAGGGTGATGATCTCGAACTTTCCGTCCTTGTCTTCGTCTTTTCTCTGCTCGACCAGATCGCCCGCCCGATACAAACGCACGACTTCCATGAAACCATCGCCGTCCAAATCGTGGAGGCTCTTTTTCGGAAGGCCTTCATCGTCGTACAGGGTAATGCTGTCGATATTGCCGTCGCCGTCATCGTCCGTGCGCCGTTCGACGGGTTTATCGTCTTTATAGGTTTGCCAGACGTTCACCTTGCCGTCTCCGTTGGCATCCTTGGTGGACCGGACCAGCTTTCCTTCTTCAAAATAATACAGGGCGTCAAAACGGCCGTCCAAGATAGTGTCCCGTTGCATCTCCAGGGGCCGCTCTTCGGGGTCAAACAGGATGACCAGCTCCAGCCGGCCTGCGTCTTCATCTGCGCGTTCATGTCGGATCCTTTTGCCGTTTTCAAAAAAATCCCACGCGTCAATTTTCTGATCGTGGTTTCTATCGCTTTCAATTTTTGAAATTACTTCATTGGAATAGTGCTGAAACCGGTCCATGAAGCCGTCCCCATTGCTGTCTATTTCGAGCTTCACCAACTTGCCCTTTTGATCGAAATGGGCAATTTGATCGATTTGGCCGTCGTCGTTTGTGTCCCGTTCTATGGGTTTTTTCCCGGCTGAGGCCGACCATGGAGAAAGTACGAGACAACATATCAAAAAAAATGAACAAACGCTTTTCATGACGATATACATATAACCTAACAATCTATAAAAAAAGGCCAGGATGGAATGACAGACTTCCTGTCTGCAAGCCTTCCTGGCCCGTGTTTATTTTTCCGATAAAAATAAAATTAGATGAAAAAAACCTTATGCACCTTCTGGTGCAGTTTTTCAGTCTTTACAACGAATCCATGGCATTGTACATGCAGAAGACAGAGGATGTCAAGGACTTCCTTTTGCCTTGGCCCAAGGACCCCACGTCACTATGTTCAATGTCGGCAGGTCGAACACGGCCTGGTGTTTCAAGCCGAAACGGTGAGCGGTAGGTTCAGGTCCTTGGCGAATTTCCACCGATCGGTTGTTGTTGAAACAGCAAAGGATAGCGTTGAAAGACCTAAAAAAACAACTCGAATCCCAGCCCGTGAGCGCTTCTGCGGCCTGTAGAATTGACTGCGGGGGAACCCTGGACATCAAAACCCTTTATTACCCTTTGCGCCATCTTTCCCCTTGTACCTTTAATATTGCCTTGAACCTGAAAACCAGAGTCACGCTTCTTCCCCATCGGTCCGGAAGGGTGAAAATTTCATCAAGAGGTTTTGACGGTGACGAGTACGCGGTGGACGATGCGCCTTTTGATTCCCCATTGGGCCTGATGTTTGCTGTGGCTGCTTATTTTCGGGTCGGCGGCGTGCACATCGATATCGTGTCTGAATCGCCGCCCAAAAGCGCCCTGGGAGGTTCTTCCACGGCGGCCGTGGCTCTGATCGGCGCCCTGTCGATGGCCCTTCATGGCCGGGTGAGTCAAGAAAAGGCGGTTCTTTTGGCCCATGCTATTGAGGAGTCGGCGGCAGGGCTGCCCTGTGGCATCCAGGATCAGCTGGCGGCGGCCTACGGAGGCATCCACGCCTGGTATTGGCCGTCCGGACCTGCAGAGCCCCCGTTTAGGGGGCGTGATGTCCTTCCAAAGAAAGACTACGGCACCCTGGAAGAACGTCTGCTTGTCGCCTATTGCGGCGTGCCCCACGAATCCCGCGACATTAACGGCAAGTGGCTTCGGGGGTTTATAGGCGGAAAAGACAGGCGTCGATGGATGGAGATCGTGGGTTATACCAGGGCATTCGTCAAGGCATTGAACATAAAGGACTGGACGTCCGCCGTACAGGCCATGAACAACGAGGTGGAGATCAGGCGTCAGATGACTCCGGAAGTATTTGACGACATGGGAAACGCCCTTGTGGAAAAAGCCCGGGCCCACGATTGCGCCGCCCGGTTCACCGGCGCCGGTGGCGGGGGATGTCTCTGGGCGCTGGGGACGAAAGCCGGGATTAAGGCACTGCGTCCGGCCTGGACAGCTGTCTTGTCGAAACGCGACGGCGCATGCATGTTGGATTCAAAGGTGGATCGAAAGGGGCTCGAAGTTGGATGACATTGACGCAAATCCTAATTGTGAGTTATACTGTCTTATCTAAAAATCGTCTTCATGAAAATATCTTATAATAGACCGCCGGGAGGCGGATGATATTACCTTAGGAGGAATTCCCATGTTTGGACTTGGTGTTCCGGAAATACTGATCATCGCAATAATCATTCTGCTTATTTTTGGCGCCAAACGCCTTCCCGGCATTGGGGAGGGGTTGGGCAAGACGGTCAAGGAACTTCGCAACATTAAAAAAGACGCAAGCAGGGAAGAAAAACCCAAAAAAACGCAGGCCATTGAAGGCGGCGATCATTCCGTGTCGGCATCAAAACAAGGGGCTTCTCACGATAGAGCGTCCTCAACGTCATCGCCGAAACAACGCCGTTCCGACGAGGGCGCTGAGTCTACGCCTGCGGCTTCGCAAGATCAGCCTCCGGAAGACGACATGGTCGATGCCTTTCAAAAAAAAATGACCAAAAATGTCACGGACAGAGTCCTTGCCCAGGTTCCGGGAATCAGGCAGGCCAGACAACTGAAAAACACGGCCGACAAAATTAAAAAGATTGTGAGTTAAACCCAAGCTCGTTAACGGACCTTCGTGATTTTCAATCATTGTTTTGAAAACTACGGCATCAGGAATGCGATGTTTTTTTCAGGATTTGTTGGCCTTAAAACGACAACCGGCGTCTTCTCGGCTGTTTGCCGACAAGCAGCCCCACGACTAACCCGGAAAAAAGGACCAACCCTCCGGTTGTAAACCACTTCTGCCTCTTGGCGGATTTCAATATATCGTTTTCCTCGGCAAGCGTTTGGGCCTTTTCACGGGCCAATTCGAACTCTTTCTTCAGCTCTTGGCTGAGGCTTTGTTCTCTGCGGATCTTGTTTTCCCATCTCTGATCCAACGTGGCCAGTTTTTCTTTCAATTCGGCGTTTTGCTCTTGAAGGTTTTTCGCTTGATTTTCCCAGGGCAACCTATTGACAAGATAGCGGCTCAGAACCCACCCTTCGAGAATGGCATCTTCGCCTTCCAGGATCTTCACACGACTCCAACCATCTTGCGTTTCCAAGATTTCTACGGGCAAACCGGAGGGAACAAACCTGAGAATCTTGTTCTCGATACTGGGTCCCCTGCGAAGGCTGATCCTGAAGTTATCGGTCACAAAAGCCCTGGAGGCCCAACTTGTCTGGGCGATCAAAGAAAAACCTAGGGCTGCCAGCACAAAAAAGACATTCCAAAACCTAGGCATTGCGGCCATTTTCCTCCTTGCTTCCAGATTGGGTTTTTGGCGCAGGACATTGGTTTACCTGTTTGTTCTTGCTCAGCCCGGATGTCGCGTGCAGCAATCCATGGCCAACGGCATTATTGTTCTTCCAGGATTTCCAGGCCAACCAAATAGTGGCCCTTGAAACGTCCTTGATCGTCCCTGGTGATGTCCCGGATTTCAGTGCTCAGAAACGCCGGCGAATGGTTTGCATTCACCGAGTAGTATTTGACGTCGAATACCTCACCGACCTTGAGCCAAGGTACGATGTTTGAGTCCTGTCTTACCAACACACACATAGGGATCGAATCGGTGTTCCGGAGCCTGAACTGATAGGCGGCGTCAAGGCCATCGATGGAAAATTCCGCGCTGTAGTATGGATCTTTGGTCCTGATGTTGCCTTTTTGATCTGCGGTGGTATTCACAAAACAATATCAATCCTTTTTGTTTTCAATTTGGTGGTCATTGAAACGTTTCGGTTTGTGATATTCTTATGCGCACTCCATACGGCCAGCAAAATTAATGCCAAGCCCTTGCGGAACACAAAAATCGCGGCAACCGGCTGAATATGCCGGGTTTAACAAAAAAATGACCGTGATGAAACCGGTGTCCCAAGACGCCTGTTACGGCGTGGAATCGATGTCAAAACTTTGACAAGTCGTCACCGAACCGAGCGGGCTTTGTTCGAGGTCAAACAGGGGTTCAGGTTTCGATGCGCAAGCCGGCGCCGGGTCCGCCGTCTTTTGAATTTGCCGCAAATGCGGTGGACGCAAGGCCGTATCGCGGCGTTTTCTTTTAACGGCAGCCAGTGGATCTGGGAACCGGGCGATTGCTGGACATGGTGAAGCAGGAATGATAACAAGCCGGACTCAGAACATTACAAAAACAAGGGCTTTGGGGAGAAAGCCGGATACGGCTTTTTCCGGGCTGTGTTGGAGGAGACAATGGGTGATGGGGAGCTGATCAGACAAAGGATTCTTGTCGAGCGGAGGCTCGGCCGTGAGGCATGGAATTTTGCAGCCACCTACTTGGCTGTGTGCGATCTTCACGGCCTTATCAGGATGCGGCCGTCAATAGGCTGTGCTGAGACAATAGCCGTATTGGAAGGGGTGCTGAAAAACACCGGTTTCTCTTCGGAAACGCAGGCCCTGTTTCTCTATAGGCAAGCAGCCCAAGCTCTTGTCACCATGGTTGTGGACAGCGAGAACGCACTTCTGGCTTCCCGGGCGTTAGCCACTGTTGAGAATCTCTTGGGAAAAACACGGGGGCATCCACACAGGGCGTCTACGGAAGCGTTGGGATCCCTTCCGGTAAGTGTCAAGGGCCCGTGCTTGAGCCAAAAACCCCTTCAACAGGTTTCGGTTGTAGGCTGGGACGAACTCATTGAGAAAACCGGTTCGCGGCCCTGTGCTTCACCAACTGTTCTGGGCAGGAGCCTGGTAACCGAGACCGGCACTCCGGGCCTAATGTTGGTGGTCAAGTCGGTCCAGTCTAAACAGGCCGTGCAAGGTATTTACGAGGAAGCAATCTGGATGAAATACCTGCATCAAGCAAATTTTTGTTTTCCCGTTCGATTTACTATTCCTGCGCCCGTCAAGGTCCGTGACAGTTACGTATTCAGGTTGACCAATCTGCCGGCTGGCGTAAAGCAGATTGTGGATCCTGTCGGGAACTGCCACGCCATTGCATTTCTTGCCCCGGCAGACTATTTTTCCTATCCGAATGATCACCGACCCGAAAGACGGCTGTCACCTGACCAATTCCTGGAAGTAATGTCAAGAAATGCTTGGCTTTTCGGGAAATTGGCCGCTCAAGGCATTGTGCACTCCGCCCCCATTCCACTATTTCACAACCGGGTTCAAAGAAGCAGAAGGCCGGACCAGGGATTCTATGAATGGCAGCGAGGAGGCAGACTTGACAGGTGGCTTCACTCCTGTCGTTATCCGAATTTTGGCGTGACCGGTGTCAGGGATTTTGAGCACCTCGTTTCCTTGTTCGGTACCAGCCGGCAACTTTGTTATCATATTGGAACCGAATTGTTGGGTCTCTTGTTGACCGCTGGAAGCTACTTTCGCAACAAGGATATCGGCCGGCTGGGGATTGATGAAAAAGGAAATCCTGTGGATGCCCGGGACCTTTTTGACAAGCCCCTTTTCGAACAGGTAATTCATGGCATTTTTTTTAATTATTACAACGCATTTTGCGGGAAAGACTTTATGGGCAAGCCGCCTTTTCGAATGCATGACCTGGCAACCCGCATGATCGAAGAGATGGGCATAGATCGTCATATGGAAGAAGTCCTCAGAGTGGCAGACCAGGAGAGCATGTCAGCAAACGCGTTCCGGGAATTCCTCTTAGGCAGGGGCTATCCGGAGGAAGCCATCAAAAGCCTTCCCAAAGGCCAACAGGACATTGTTATCCATACGGGGCCGCACCTCGGGGGATTTAACGAGAGAATTTCCCTGCCGGAACTCATCGAATCCGTCAGCACCATGTCCGCCTTATGTATCGCAGGCAAATGGTGCACTGAAAATATTCCTCAAGGATTTCTTCACAAAGCAGCCTAGAATCCATACCGTTGTATAAGCGCTTGTTACATTCAATGCCGTCGCGTTTGTTGCGGGCGGGAGACCTTCCCGACGTTTCAACCCAATCGCCGCGGACCTGCGATCCACCACAAAAAAATGGTGGCAGGCTTTTATTGGATCTGCAGGTTCTTTCGCAATAGGCATAGATCTTTCAACCAAGTCTTTTTCAATATTGTGCGTGGTCCGCTTATTGCAGACTTTTTGGCCCGACACAAGGCCGCCGTCCTTGTCGGTCCGCCTTGCGACAACACTTCGGCTAATGCGGGGACAGGCATCAATATCTCGATAAACGGATGGTAATCCATGGAAAAGACGGTTTTAATTGTCGATGATTCGGCTATGATTCGTCATGTGGTCGGCCAGATCGTCAAAGCAGCCGGATTTCGTGTGTTGTTGGCACAAGATGGTCAAGAGGGCTATGACGTAGCCAAACACCGACTTCCGGATTTGGTGATCATGGACGTTGAAATGCCGACCATGGACGGCATTGAGGCTACCGGACTGATTGCATCGGATCCGACAACAGCTCACATCCCGGTCATGATTTTCACCTCCCTGGGTGGGGAAGACGATATGAAGCGGGCCAAAGAAGCGGGCTGCCGTGGAATTCTGAACAAGCCCATCTGTAAAGAGTCATTACAGTCTACCCTCCGGGACATATTCAGCGATCAGTAAGGCATTGCAATCTTGAACGCCATCACAGCATATATGACGGATACGGGGTTTGTTGAAAAGGTCGTTGCTTACTTGCAGAACGAACACGGAATCCGCGCCGTGGTTTTGGACAGTAATGGTCAACGCGTTCACATCGGTGATAACAATGCGGAAACAGCAGCGAAAACCATGTATTATCCCTTTGATTTTCCTGAAGACATCGGCGGCCTTCAATGTTCGAGCCTGTCCGAATCCGCCTTGATAAAGGCAAAACCCCACATACACATGTGCCTTAAAGGCATCAACGATCTACTGCAACGGGAACTCGTGCTTCAGGAAACAACTGATGAGATGTTGCAGTTGTCCGAGCAACTGCATTTTCTTCTGAACTTGGCGAACAAAGTCATCGGCCTTCATGACCTCAGGAGTTATAGCAAGGTCATCTTGGAAGAGGTTGCGCGAGCCGTGGCCGCGGATTACGCCTTTGTGCGGACATGGGGAAAGTGGGCCAACAAACTCAACGTGTCGCTCAACGTTTCAACTCAAAAGGCCTCGCAGATCACGGCATGTCCCTCTTTCCGGGCGGCGGCCAAAGATAGAACCGTTGTTTTTTCGCTGGCAGACGGCACGTCGACCTTGCTGGCGCCCATCAAAGAAAAGGATGGGCAAACCGGCTACATGGCTTTTTTCAAAACCAAAGAGAAGCGTTTTTTTACGGCCTATGAGAAAAAGTTTGTAACGATCATCGACAATATTATCTCTCCCACCATGGAGAGCCTGCGGCTCTATGACAGCCTTCATGAACTCTATCTCAACACGGTAAAGGCCTTGGCCGCCGCCATTGACGCCAAGGACGAATATACCCACGGCCATTCCTTCAGGGTCGCCAAATATGCCGTAGCTATCGGCAGAAAGATGGATATTGGTCCGGAGCAACTCACCGATTTGGAAATTGCGGCGTACATGCACGATTTGGGTAAAATCGGGGTCCCTGAGAAAATTTTGGGAAAACCCGGGAAGCTGACCGAAGAAGAGTTTGCGGAAATCAAGAAGCATCCGGTACTTACCAACAAAATCTTAGAACCCATTGAGCTGTCCCCCATTATCGTCGATGCCGCTGTGCAGCATCATGAACGGCTTGACGGCCGGGGCTATCCCAACGGGCTGACGGGTAACAAAATTTCTCCCTTCGCCAAGGTAATTGCGGTAGCCGACGTTTTTGATGCCCTGACCTCTTCACGGCCCTACCGAGATGCCATGACGGTGGAAGATGCCCTGGGAATTCTCTATAAGGGCATTGACACGGAGTTCGACCGACACGTGGTGTTGGCTCTCATTTCAGCCCTCCGGAGCGAGAGCGATGACGAGGCGTTGTCCAAGCTCTATCCCAGGCTGAAATTCCTGAACATCAACCAGATGAATGATTTTCTCCTTAAGCTTACCGAACTTCTCGTTCCTGCCGAGATCGGCACACAGTCCGGCCCGCTACCTCCGTTTTCGGGACCCGGCCCTGAAACCTGCCATCCGGGATCATATCGTTCCCATCGCCTGTAATAAAAAAGCTCTTAGGCTAATGCCGATTGCCGTAGAAAACCATCCAAATGCACGACGAATATCGGTTTTTTGGTTCATCCGGTTAAACATTATTTGAGGGATAGCAGCGCGTGTCAACAGCCGGCTTCGTGGAGGATGGAAGGAGTACGTTTCAACCAGATGAACCAGTTTTTTTTAAAAAGACGACAAAGATTGTTAAAGTTTCCGGCTTCAAGAATCGAAAAGCCTATGGAGAAGGGGCGAAAAACACCAAGGAGGTTTGAGCATGGACAGCAACACGTCGGAAGAACTAAAATCCATCAGGGAGTTGTTGCAAAAAGCATGGCATATATACAGGACACGGATGCGGACTCTTTTGGGCGTATGGTTTGCAGCGATTTTTCTGCCCGTCCTGGCCATTATGCCCCTGGTTGTTCTGGGTTACTTTGGTCTCCAAGGCGGATCGGGGTCCAACGCACTCATCATGGTGGCGACCTTCCTGGTGGGTACGGCAGCGGCAGTGTGGCTTGGAAATTGGGGAATCGCAGCCTTTCTTACGGTTATTGTGGACGAACAAATAGGCATCAAGGAGGCGTTTTCAAAGGCCAAGCCCCTCACACTTGCACACATTTGGCTGGGGATTCTGACGGGGTTCATTGTTGCCGGTGGTTACTTCCTTTTGTTTATACCGGGTATTATATTCTCCGTATGGTTTTTCTTCGCGCCCTTTGTGTTCATTTCAGAAGATGCTCGAGGCATGGATGCCCTGTTGAAAAGCAAGGCCTATGTCAGCGGCAAATGGATTCCCGTAGGCATAAGGTTAATGGCCGTTTGGCTACTTTCGGTCTTTGTTTCGCTGATACCTTTGGTGGGGCAGTTGTTGGCCTTGTTTCTCATTCCCTTGTGTTTTATCTACACCTTTCTTGTATACAAAGACCTCAAGACGTTAAAGGGCGCCATGGAGTTGCGTCCTTCCAAAAAAGAGAAATTGCGGTTTGTGGCGGCATCAGCCTTTGGTTTCGTCATGCCGTTTGTATTCGTCTTTGCATTCATGGGCTCAATGTTTTTCATGCCTTTTTCCATGCTCAAGGCCAAGGTTGCCGGGACCTCGCCTTTCCCGATGGATACGCCCCAGGATGCGGGCAAAGGGACGTTTTCGGTTACACCGGCCGGCCCCGTTATGAACCACAATATGGATAATAATATCCTTGTTGGCAAAGACAAGGGCGGTGACACGAGGGAACAATCGCAAGCTGCACTCAGGTTGGGACAATCGCAAAACAAGGCGGCTGTTTTATCTGTTAATCCCGAGGTCAAAGGCAAAAAGAAAAAGCAGGGCGATCCGAGCGAACATGTGGCGACCGGCCTGAGTGGAACGGAATCGAAGCAATACAGAGACCTGATCCAGACTTGTGAAAAGGCGCTGCGCATTGAGCCGACCGATAGCCCGACATATCACAACCGTGCCGTAGCCTACTTCAGGCTGGGTCAATACCAGGAGGCTATCAATGATTTCACCGAAGCCATCAAACACGACGATAAAGATGCCGTAGCATACTACAATCGCGCTATTGCCTACGGGATGCTTGGTGAGCACGAAAAAGCGATTGAAGACGGAATCATGGCTGTCAAACTGAACCCTGAAGATGCCGGCGCCTATGCAAACCGCGGCGTGGATTACATTGCTGTAGGCAAATTCAACGAGGCCGTAGATGATTTCACCCAGGCCGTCACCATGAAAGCTGCCGATGCTTCCGTGTATTACGCCCGCGGTGTGGCCTATCACAAACTGGGCGCCGAGGAACAAGCCCTGGAAGATTTCAAACATGCGGCCAAAAAAGGCTATCAAAAAGCACGCGAATACCTCAAGGCCCGCGGACAATCTTAGTCATTCATGATCCGGGGGCGTTGCGTCTCTCTTCATGATTGAGAAGCAGGCCGTTATTGCGTATCGAAAAATGAATGCCGTCAACGAAACTTGTATCTTGACGGCCCTCCTGAACCAGATATACATTTCCTTGGAAACCGCGTAGCACCAACTTCAACAATACGGACATCATCAGAACCCTTGACGTTAAATAACATGTGTCCCGGCGGTTCGCGGGATTGCGTGTTGAGGCGCAGGGGAAAACCGGTATGAGGTAAAGGAAATGGCCACAAAGCCGACATATCAGGAACTGGAGCAACGGATCAAGGAACTGGAAAGGAAGGATCTTGCACGGATTCGCGCACTGGAGGCCCTTGAGACCGGCGAATTTTTGTATTCCCTTGCCCAACGAGCGGCCAACATGGGCAGCTGGCATTGGAACATCACCTCCGGGGATTTGACGTGGTCCGAGATGATCGAACCTATGTTCGGTTTTGGCTTAGGACAATTTGAAGGTACTTATGAGGCCTTTCTGGACAGGGTACACCCCGAAGACCGGCAGCGCGTTATAGATGCCGTCAACGCCACTTTGACGCAGGGGATGGACTACGCCATAGAACATCGTATTGTGTGGCCGGATGGCTCTGTGCGCTGGGTGTCCGAAAAAGGAGCAGTTATTAGAGACAAAAAGGGCAAAGCGGTTCGGATGCTCGGTGTCGTTCAAGACATCACCGAAAGCAAGGATGCACAGACAGCGCTTCGGGAAAGCGAAATACGTTATAGCACTCTGGCGCGGGCAAGTTTTGAGGGGATATTAATACATGATAAGGGCGCCATCATAGACGCCAACTCGAGACTCGCCGAGATGTTTCAATACAACGCGGACGAACTGATTGGGAAAAACGCCTTGGATTTCATTGACCCCCGATTCCGGCACGTGGTGAACGATGCCGTCGCCCAGGGGCTTGAAAAACCCTATGAAGTGTTGGGACGGAAAAAAGACGGGTCCACTGTTCCCTTAGAAATACAAGCCAGACACATGCAATGCGGAAATCGTATATTAAGGGTTGCTGCCATTCGAGACATCTCGAACCGAAAAAAGGCGGAAACCCGAATCACGAAGGCCAAGCGAGAATGGGAGCAGACCTTTGATGCGGTCCCTGATCTGATCACCATTATTGACATGGAATATAGAATCCTGCGGGCAAACAAATCCGCGGCGCTCCGGCTGGGGCGGTTGCCCCAAGACCTGGTAGGACGCTTGTGTTACGAGGCGTTTCATGAGACGGAGGAACCGCCGCTATTTTGTCCGCACAAAAAATATTCCTTGCAAGGCAAAGATGGTTTCGCAGAAGTTCACGAAACGCGCCTGGGAGGTGATTTTCTTGTTTCCGTGTCTCCCTTGGTAGGCGACGACGGCACGCAGTGGGGCGTTGTCCATGTGGCACGTGATGTGACCCGCCAACGGCAGGCCGAAAAGGCTTTGAGGAAGGCCCATGAAGAATTGGAAAAACGTGTTCAGGAGCGCACTGCCCAGCTTGGACAACTATCATCGAAGCTTTTGAATGCCCAGGAAGATGAAAGAAAAAGAATCTCCAGAGAACTTCATGACAGCATTGGGCAGTCCTTGGCCGCCGTCAAGGTTGTGGCTGAAAGTGCGCTTTCGCAGATCCGGCAGGGCGAGATCAACGCGGGCGGCAAGACAGTGGCGACGCTCATCCCTCTGATTCGGGACGCGAGCGAAGAAGTGCGCAGGATTTATACGGACTTGCGGCCGTCCTTGCTGGATGACCTGGGCATTATTACAACGATTTCCTGGTTCTGTCGTGAATTTCAAAACGTTTTTCCCGGGATAACGATTCAAAAACGCATAGCGATCAAAGAAGAGAACGTGCCGGAAGCGCTGAAAATCGTCATTTTCAGGGTGTTGCAGGAAGCTATGAACAATGCCTCGAAACATTCGAAGGCCGACTTGGTGCAAATAGGACTGGGCGATAAAGGCAGCCACCTGGAATTAAGCGTAAAGGATAACGGTCGGGGATTCGATGTCCCGCATCCGGTATCTTCAGAAACTGCCGATAGGGGCTTTGGTTTGCAAAGCATGAAAGAACGCGTCGAACTCACCGGTGGAACGCTTATCCTTGAATCCGCCTCCGGTGCGGGCACTATTGTTCGAGCGTCATGGCAGGTATGAGACATGGGGGAAATAGATGCCGGTCAGCCGGAAGCTCGCGCTTGATCTTCACCGACTGCGGGTAAACGCCTCAGATGAGCTGCACAAAATTTTGAAACATGATTTCAAATTGATCACCCAAGATTCTCTCCTGTTCGGCGGCTTTGTCAAGTATGGCGGATGGATCTATCCCCGGCGGTCGGGAAATCCAGGCTTCGTCCGCTTTCAGCCATGCACGCACGTCTGTTGCCGTTGCGGACTGATTGTCAAATTGAAGGCCCATCACATAAGGCCTGCCTTCCACGGAAATCGCCTCTATCTGACAGGCTGCTGACGTCATGAGCACCTCCACGCCTTTCGGAAGCGGCGGCAAGACCGCTTGAGAATGCCACTTAAAAAGGGAAAAGGATTTGGGCAGCCCTTTTAGCACAGGATGTTTGCGACCCTCGACGGTGAGATGGCCGGAAACGAATCCAATGCTCCGACAGAAATTAGGCCCGACCCTAGCGCCCAATGCCTCGGCGAGGAGCTGATGCCCCAGGCAAAACCCCAAATACGCCTTTTTCGCGCCCAACGCCTGACGAATGGCCTGCTTTTCCGCGCTCAAAAAGGGATAGGTCTTTTCCTGGTCCACGTTGGGGCTGCCGCCCAATACGATGAGTCCGTCGTAAGGAGAAACGTCCGGGATCGGCTTGCGCCGGACCTCGACCACATCCAGTGAGATCCGGGCGTTTCCGGCTGCCCGAACCAGGTGTCCTCCTGGCCCTTCCCAGGGCATATGTTGAAATACAAGGAACCGCTTTGCCATGGTTGTTGCCCTCGAATACATGAGGCGCGGTTCTCGGTCGAGCCGGTTGTCACCACAAGAACCGCACCCCAATGTGGCATTGATAAGTGGGTCGATGAGCGCCGGCTAGAAAGCCATGTTGCAGGTCAAGCCGCCGAAGAAGAAGTTGTCGTCTTCGCCGTTCTGGCTTCGCGCCTTCATGTCGTTTTTCGCATCTGATGAAAGCGGGAAGACATAGGACACCGTGGGCGTGATGGTGAAATACTCGCCCAGGGCGATCGGCAGACTTGCCGAAATAACCCCGTCGTGGAAGTTACTAAACTTGTCTCCTGTAGACATGAGCTGGTCGTTATACTCTGGATATTCATCTTCATCGTCGCTGCTCAGATAGCTTACAGAACCTCCCAGCTCCAGCGAGATGGTTTCCGTCAATGCAAAGGCATGGGATATGCCCGCCAGGAAATAGGTATGTTTATAGCTGGATATATCCCGGTAAATCGTCAACGTCGGAGCAAGTAACACATCAAGGCCCAGGTTGAGGTACAATTCATACGTGTCATCGGCACCGTCCAGGCCGTAGTAAATCCAGCCCGCTTCCGCGCTCACCATCCCGAACTCTTTGCCGTAAGAAAGCGTAAAATCGGTTTCATTCCAGTTTTCTTTCGAAGTGTCGTCGTAAGGATCGGTGTCCAGGTTGCCCCACAGGTTGGCGGCAAAGCCCTTGTAGCCCACGGTCATGGAAGGCTGAACAACGATGCTGTCCTTACTCAACTCCTGGCCGCGCCACACATACTTGCTCAGCAAGGCAACCGAAAAGTCCGTGGAAGGCATCTCTTCTTCCGCCAAAGCCGGTGAGATGGAAACCACCCCCAAGATCAATGCTACAGACAATGCCAAAATCCCTGACGTGCCTTTGTGAAATGCTTTTCTCATTGTTTTCTCCCGCTCCTTTTCTTTGGTTTACACTGTTTTTATCTTCCGACCCTAAGGGGTCGGTTTGGGGCCAAATCTCCCTGCCTTTTGTCAAACCAAAGATTTGCACCCATGCTTTGCTTGTCGGCCACCAGGGGGGCCTAATAGGCCCCCTGGCGCCGTTTAAGGAAGTCGGACCATCGGGCGGCTACACCCCCCACAAAAGACATTTGCCCGGGTGGTGTGCACGTGTTGTATTGAACTAAATGCGACTTGCCACCTGGAAATCCGGGTAAGCCGAAGCACCATGCTCGCCGTAGTCCAGGCCCTCTGTTTCTTCTTCGGGGGTAACCCGCAGGCCGATGGTGGCATCGATGAGTTTGAACATGAGCAATCCTGCGCCGAAGGCCCACACAAAGGCGGCGCCGACGCCCAGCAGCTGCACACCGATGATCTTGGCCGAGGTGCCGCCGATGTTAAAGATCCCCGCAGCCAGGGTGCCCCAGGCGCCACACACGCCGTGGACGGATATGGCTCCCACGGGGTCATCGATTTTGATCTTGTCAAAAAACAGCACGGAAAGCACCACAAGCACTCCGGCAATAGCGCCGATGATAACAGCGCTTAAGGGTGTCACCGTGGCGCAAGGCGCCGTGATGGCCACCAGGCCCGCCAGGGCGCCGTTTAAGCTCATGCCCGCATCCGGTTTTGCGAACTTTAACCAGGCCGTGATCATGGCGAGGATCGCGCCGGCGGCGGCGGCAATGTTGGTGTTGACAAAGATCATCGCAATGTCTTTGTTGGCCGCGGTAGTGGAGCCGGGGTTGAACCCGAACCAGCCGAGCCACAGGATAAACACACCCAGCGCGGCCAACGGGAGGTTATGGCCGGGAATCGGCTTGACTTTTCCATCTTTGGTAAACTTGCCGATTCGAGGGCCCAAAACGATGGCGCCTGCCAGGGCCACCCAGCCGCCAACGGAATGAACGACCGTGGATCCGGCAAAATCGATGAACCCCAGGCCTTCCAGCCAACCATTTCCGTTATATAGGCTTCCCCAGGCCCAACTTCCAAAGATGGGATAGATGAAGGCGGTCAACAGGGCGCTGTAGGTCAGGTATCCTATGAATTTTGTTCGTTCCGCCATGGCTCCCGATACGATGGTGGCTGCCGTAGCGGCGAATACGGCCTGGAACATCCAGAAGGCCAGGACCCACGGATCGCCTCCCGGGATAAAATCGCTCAGGAAAAATCCGGAGGTTCCGAACCAGCCGGTGGTGGTGGCCCCGAACATGAGCCCGAATCCGATAGCCCAGAAGGTGATGGAACCCATGGAAAAGTCCATCAGATTTTTCATCAAAATGTTTACGGCGTTTTTGGCACGGGTGAAGCCGGCCTCTACCATGGCAAAACCTGCTTGCATGAAAAAGACGAGGGCCGCAGCTATGAGGGTCCAAAGGTAATCCGCATGGGATTGCACCAGTGCTATGGCTTCTGCGTTGCCGGCCACTGTCGGTAATTCTTCCGCTCCCCACCCGATGGCAGGTAAGGTGAGCAAAGCTCCCACAACAAAATAGATTGGTTTTTTGATTCGTTCCTTCATTCTCTTGCCTCCTTGATGAATAGTCTTTCAATCGATGCCATATTACAAACAACAGACGTGGGCCGCCGGTCAGCCCAATTAGAGGGCATCGTTTCCCTTTTCCCCTGTCCGTATGCGGTATGCCGTTTCTACGGGAAGGACAAAGATCTTGCCGTCGCCTATCTTGCCGGTGTTGGCATGGCTCAAGATCGTTTCAACCACTTTGTCTACCATGGCGGCTTCCACCACGATTTCAACCTTGACCTTGGGGACGAAATCCACGGTGTATTCCGCCCCGCGATAGATTTCTGAATGTCCTTTTTGCCGCCCAAACCCCTTTACCTCGCTTACGGTCATGCCCTGGATGCCAAGATCAGCCAGGCCGACCTTCAGATCTTCGAGCTTAAACGGTTTGATGATGGTCTCCACTTTTTTCATTTCGTTTCTCCTTTCTTGTTTTTCATCAGCGACGCAGGAGGGTATATCAACAGGTGTGCCACGAAGCCCCAAACAGAAGTTTTCGGATATAACTCATTGAATCGAAACATTAAAAATAAAAGGATTTGTAGTTGGGCGACTTGTCTTGTTGGCGCACCAAACAACGAAAACGTCTTGCCCAACATCACAAAAAACGAAATTGTCGTTTTATCGAGGCTTGTAAGGCACGGGCCTGCCCCGACGACGGCGGTGTCGGAGGAGTGGATGCGCGCATATATGCGCAAACAATGCATGTGTTTCACAAAATGCGGCTCATGATTCAAAGCCGATACTTGATTTTTGACTGTCCTATGGATTAGTTTCATTCCAGCCAAGCCAAGTCTTTATGTGTTATTCGCCATAAAGAGATGCCTTTGCCGCGGAGGCAACCCGTGCAGCGCATCGGTATCGGGATTATCCAAACGAGAACTAAAAACAGGAGGGTCGGCCCTATGCTTCAAAAGATTGATCCTACGACGACGAAGAGCTGGAAAGAACTTGCGAGCCATTTCGACGGCATTAAAGATGTTCACATGACAACCCTTTTCAACGAGGACCCTCAGCGTTTTGACAAGTTTTCCATCCAATTCGACGATATGCTGGTGGACTATTCTAAGAACCGAATCACGGAAAAAACCTTGGAGATGCTGGTTGCACTGGCCAACGAAGTAGGCCTGAAAGATGCTATCGACAAGATGTTTCAGGGAGCAAAAATAAATGAAACGGAAAACCGAGCAGTCCTCCACGTTGCACTCAGAAACAGGATCAATACCCCGATTTTGGTGGACGGCAACGACGTCATGCCGCAGATCAATGCGGTATTGGACAAAATGAAGGCCTTTTCCCACAAGGTCGTGTCGGGCGAATGGAAAGGATATACGGGAAAAGCGATTACCGACATTGTCAACATCGGCATAGGCGGGTCGGATTTGGGTCCGGTGATGGCCACCGAGGCTTTACGTCCTTATGGAAACAAAAATCTCGCCGTGCACTATGTGTCGAACATAGATGGAACACACATCACCGAAACCCTGGGGCCGCTTGATCCGGAGACCACGCTGTTTATGGTGGCATCAAAAACATTCACCACGCAAGAGACCATGACCAATGCTTTTTTTGCAAGACAGTGGTTTTTGAATGCGGCAAAAGATCCAAACCTTGTAGCCAGGCATTTTGTGGCCCTTTCCACCAACGCAGACAGGGTGGCGGCTTTCGGCATTGACAAGGACAACATGTTTGTCTTTTGGGACTGGGTAGGGGGCCGTTATTCTCTGTGGTCGGCCATTGGCCTGTCCATTGCCTGTTATGTGGGATTCGAAAACTTTGAGGAGCTGCTTGAGGGCGCCTTCGCCATGGATATGCATTTCAAAAACGCGCCCTTTGAGAAAAATATCCCTGTCATGTTGGCCCTTATCGGAATCTGGTACAATAATTTCTTTGGCGCCCAGACGGAGGCCATGTTGCCTTATGACCAGTACATGCATCGCTTTCCAGCGTACTTTCAGCAGGGCAACATGGAAAGTAACGGAAAGTGTGTAGACAGAAAGGGCGAACGCCTGCACTATCAATCCGGTCCGGTTATCTGGGGAGAACCAGGGACCAACGGTCAGCATGCCTTCTATCAGCTTATTCACCAAGGGACCAAGTTGATTCCGGCAGACTTCCTGGCGCCGGCCATAAGCCACAACCCGATTGGGGACCATCACCGCATACTGCTATCGAATTTTTTTGCTCAGACCGAGGCGCTTCTCAACGGGAAAACCAAAGGTCAGGTCGTGGAGGAACTGAAAAAGGAGGGCAAAGGGGATGATGAGATCAAAAATCTGTGGCCCCAAAAGGTTTTTGAAGGCAACAGGCCAACCAATTCCATTTTGTTCAAGAAATTGACACCAAGAACATTGGGAAGCCTCATCGCCATGTACGAACATAAGATCTTTGTTCAAGGAGTGATCTGGAATATTTACAGTTTTGACCAATGGGGTGTTGAGCTGGGCAAGGAACTGGCCAAAAAAATCCTGCCGGAGTTGGACGATGACAAACCTGTCGGCTCGCATGATGTATCGACAAACGGATTGATCAATGCCTTTAAGGCTATGCGGTCACAGGGTTAACCCCAACGTTGTATAAGAAACATGTCAGAATCAGTTAAAAAGCAATACTGATCAGTGTTTCAGCGCGTTTTGAGCAATGTTGTCGAATTCACTATTG